>NZ_PPRC01000026.1 GCF_002902565.1 Staphylococcus petrasii
GTATTTATTTGTCTTTAAAGTAATAAGAATTGGTAAGACTGTCAGAAAACCCTTTTCAATCGAGGAAACGAAATACGTAACGACGGGAGTTTACTATGCGTAAATGAGCTAGTTACGTATAAGTTGACGAAGAGTGAAAGAGTTTGTCTACAGTCTAAAATGATACATATTTATAGGTAGTGATTATAAAGTTAGGAGTGGACAGCTTTGGATAATGATAAAAAGCACGTCATACCACGCGATAAATATCGTCGTAAGCGTCATGAATATTTTCATAATGAAGAACGTGAAGAAAGAATTGCGCGTGAGAAAGAACAACGTGAACGTTTAGCTGAGAAAGAGCAACAATTAGTAAAGGTAAATGAAGAACGTGTTCGTGATAATTTAAGAAAAGCTAGAATTGAAAAATTAACTCAAGAAGAAATACAACAGCAACAACATGAAGCGAAATTAAGAGCTAATAATAATAACTCTTCTAGCAAAGAAGAAAATAAAGATCATAATTTGACATTGCCTGAAGAACAGCGTTTAAAAGAAGAAAACAATCATTCTACAGACAGTGAACAATTAAAACGTCATTCAAACAAAGAAAAAGAATCACAGCCTACATATAGTAGATTAGAAAAAAATAAAGAAAAAGATAAACAAACTACTGACAATAAAGATAAAACTAAAAAACAAAAAATTGAAACAGTCTATGATAATCAAACGAATGACTTAGATAGTAAGCGTGAACCACATAGTTCAGTAAATAACACAACATCAACAGAGAAACCACACAAAAACGTGAAGAAAAACAACAATGAAAATAAATATGATGCAAAAGACAATCACAAAAAAACATCTACTCAAAAAGTAGAAGAAGATAAAGAATTAAAAGCTCAAGAAAAATCAAGAAATGAAAGTAATACTAAGAAGAACGTTGATTCTCAACAAGAAACGACAAAATCTAATAACGGCAACGAGACTATGGATAAAGTGAAAGCCTTTCTTCAACGTCATTGGATTAAAATTGTTATTGCTATCATTATTCTATTATTAATTTTAATACTAAGTTCGATTTTCTCTCACTCAAAACATAATCAAAATATCAATCAAAGCGAAATTAACGATAAGAAGTATACCACAACTATGAAAATTGCTAATAACGCTGTTAAATCAGTCGTAACAGTCGAAAGTAACACACCTAAGAATACTTCAGTTCAAAAAACAAATATAAATTCAGATAATGAACTTGGCTCAGGTGTCGTCTACAAAACTGTAGACGACACTATTTTTATTTTAACTAATACACATATTATAGATAAAAGCGACAATATTAAAATCACTTATGATGATAATAAGACTGCTCAAGCTAAGCTTGTAGGTAAAGACAAATGGTCTGATATAGCAGTGCTGAAAGTTAAATTAAAAGATAGCAATATTAAACCGTTTCATATTGGAAATTCTAATCATTTAGTAGTTGGGGAATCTATTTTAGCTATAGGGAATCCGTTAGGAAATGATTTTAAAAATACTGTGTCTAAAGGAATTATTTCGGGAATTAATCGTTTAGTACCAGTTGATTTTGATAAAGATAATAATAATGATGAACTCATTAAAGCTTTCCAAATTGATGCGCCTGTAAATCCTGGAAATTCTGGTGGGGCAATCATCGATAAAAATGGAGACTTAATTGGTGTAGTCTCTCTGAAAATAAATATGCCAAGTATTGAAGGAATGGGCTTTGCAATACCTATTAATGAAGCACAATCTATAGCTAATGAATTGGAAAAACATGGAAAAATTGAATATCCAAATACTGGCATAGCCATTGAAAACGTAACAGAATTGAACAGTTATGAAAGAACAATCTATAAGATACCTAACGAAATTAACCAAGGTATTATAGTTAAAAAATTAAAAGATGGTGGGTTAGGTGAAAAATCTGGTTTAAAAACTGGCGATGTCATTGTAGAATTAGATAGTAAAACGCTAAAAGATAATTTACAGTATAGACAAATTCTTTTTGAACACAGACAAGATTTAAAAACATTGTCCGCGAAAATTTTTAGAGATGGAAAATCTCAAGAGATAAAAATAAAATTAAAATAACGTTGAGGTGACAAGTTAATGTCTATTTTCAGTAAGTTACTTAAAAAATCTAGTCCTCAACAAGGGATTGTTTTATATTATCTAATAGCCATAATTGTCGCTTTTTTATTATTAAATCTTCCTTTTGTGCATAAGCCAGGTGTGAATGTTTCACCAATTGATACTTTGTTTGTAGCCGTTTCTGGTATCAGTGTAACAGGATTAACCCCGGTTAATATTGTTGATACATATTCTGCATTTGGGCAAATCATTATACTCATCATTCTAAATATCGGTGGTATTGGTGTAATGGCCATTGGTACAGTTTTATGGGTAGTGCTCGGTAAACATATTGGAATCCGAGAGCGTCAATTAATCATGCTAGATAATAACAAAGACACGATGAGTGGTACAGTGAAACTCATTTTAGAAATTATTAAAACGATTGTTACTATTGAATTTATAGGTGCATTATTATTAGCATTTTATTTCTATAGAGACAATCCAGATTTGAATAATGCGTTAATGCAAGGATTATTTGTTTCTATATCTGCTACTACAAATGGTGGTCTAGACATAACAGGACAATCATTAATTCCATATGCAAATGATTATTTTGTTCAAACAATAGTAATGTTTCTTATTATTCTAGGCTCTATTGGATTTCCCGTATTATTGGAAGTACGTGCTTATATTAGAAATAGAGTAAGTCATTTTAGATTTTCATTATTTACTAAAATCACTACGACAACATATTTCTTTTTATTCACGTTTGGAGTATTAGCTATTTTAGCGTTAGAGCATAATAACGCATTTAAAGGATTAAGTTGGCATCAATCGTTGTTTTACGCTCTGTTTCAATCTGCTACAACACGAAGTGCTGGTTTACAGACCATTGATGTGACTCAATTAAGTGATGCCACGAATGTAATCATGAGTATCTTGATGTTCATTGGATCTTCACCTAGTTCTGTAGGTGGGGGTATTCGTACCACAACATTTGCGATATTAATTCTATTTGTAATTAACTTTAATAATAATTCTGAGAAAACATCAATTAAAGTATATAATAGAGAAATTCATGTGGTAGACATTCAAAGATCATTTGCTGTATTTACAATGGCTTCAATCCTTACATTTGTAAGTATGATTATTATTTTAGCCACTGAAAAAAATAATCTTAGTTTCCTACAAGTCTTCTTTGAAGTGATGTCTGCCTTTGGTACATGTGGCTTGTCATTAGGGGTAACAGATAACATTAGTAGTATTACGAAAGTCGTTCTCATGATTTTAATGTTTATTGGTCGTGTAGGTTTAATATCATTTATTATTATGATATCAGGCCGTAAAGAACCAGATAAATTTAGTTATCCTAAAGAACGTATTCAAATTGGTTAATTCGATTAAGACATTTTAAGTAAATTTATTAATGAATTTGCTTGAAATGTCTTTTCCTTTTTTGAAAATATATCAATAACACTAAGATAACAATAAATGTTAAACTAGCCTTAAATAAGGGGTGTGTAAACGTGGATAGAAATGAAAGTTTTAATATCGATATTTTAGCAACATCTGATATGCATAGTCATTTTATGAATGGAGATTTTGGATCTAATATTTATCGAGCAGGAACATATGTTAAAAATATTAGAGAACAAAACGATAATGTTATTTTATTAGATAGTGGGGGAAGTTTAGCTGGTTCGTTAGCTGCTCATTACTATGCGATAGTTGCGCCTTATAAACGCCATCCCATGATTAAATTGATGAACGCAATGCAATATGATGCTAGTGGTATTAGTCCAGATGATTTTAAATTCGGGTTATCATTCTTAACTAAGGCTGTTTCATTAGCACGTTTTCATTGGTTATCAGCCAATATAGAATATGCATTAACTAAAGAACCATATTTTTCAACACCTTATGTTATTAAAGAACTAAATAATGTAAGAATAGCTATTGTAGGCTTAACAGCTGAAGGTTTAATGAAAAATGAATACGCAGAAATGGAAAGAGACGTTAGTATTGAAAAATCATTACTTTCCGCAAAACGTTGGATTAGATATATACATGAAAAAGAACACCCAGACTTTTTAGTGGTGATTTATCATGGCGGGTTAGATAAAATTAATAAAACCAATCCGCGTCACGGAGAAAGTTCGCACGAAGCGGAAAAATTGATGAAAGAAATAGGTGTCATTGATTTGCTGATTACAGCACATCAACATCAAACTTTTATTGGTAATGATTATGAAACGACCTATATTCAAGCAGGACAAAACGCACAAGATTTAGTTCATGTGAAAATAAAATTTAAAAAACGTACGAATACATTTGAAAAAGAAGCGGTTCAATCTGAAATAATTGATTTGAGTAACTATCCAGAAGATGAAGAGTTATTAGATATAACTCACTATGATCGTAAAGCGATAGAATATTGGTCTAAAGAAATTGTGTCAGAAAATGATTTGAAGATGCAGGTTAACGGGTTAGAAGATTTATTAAGTAAAAGCCATCCATTTACACAACTGCTGCATGACAGTATTAAACTAGCTTATGATAACGACATTACTTGTGTTAACGTACCTAAAAATGGCGAGCAAGGATTTAAGGATGTGATTACAAACAAAGATATTTATAATGCTTATCCTCATCCTGATAAAGCTATGGAATTAACATTGAAAGGAAGTCAAATCAAAGACATCATTGAATATACGTATTCTTATATTCAATTTGAACAACATCAACTCAGTATGACAATTGTAGATGAAACGCTATGTACTTTATGGCAAGGTTTCCGCTATGAAGTAGATATGACTGCCTTACCATTTCATCGCGTGACTTTAAAAGATATTGTGTTAGACAAATCATATCGTGTAACGATGACGGATTATACTTATAGAAATTACAAGCACTTGTTAGAGGATGCTAAAGTTCATCACAGTTCATTTGAACATTCTATGAGTACGCTTATTACTGAAAAATTGAAAGATCCTGATTATAAGTTAAACGTCATTGATAATTTTCAAGTTAAAAGTTAAAGGTTAAATTTAAGCCTTACACTTATATAAACGAAGTAGAAAACTAAATTACTTCACAAAAAAACTTTTCTTAGTTGATTTAAACTAAGAAAAGTTTTTTTATCCGTGAAATATTAACAATAATATAATCGCAACAATTTGGCCAAGTGATGTAGTTACAATTCGACGAGTATATTGATAACTTATTGATAATACGATTTGTGCAACAAAAATGAATGCTACAATCCACCATTTATCAAGATATATGAACAGTGAACTTGAACATAAAGCTGGAATAAGGATGACTACCCAAGTAGGTAGTTTGAAATTGCTTAATTCTTTTTGTAACACAGTTCTCATATATAGCTCATGGCATGGAATAACAAAAATTAATGTCACTAGCATTTGCCATTTAAAATAAACACCTGTTCTACTTAATTCTTTAATAAGTTCAGGATAAGATATTTGTGATGACAATAATGAGAAAATTAATTGTATAACGATTAAAACAATACTTGTCAAAATACCTACGCCAATCGATGTTAACAAGCGTTTCGAACTGATATCTCTTTGATAAAAAACGTAACTAATTCCTGCTATTAACATGATTCCAGTATATAAATACCAGTATTCTTGGTGTTCACCCCACATAATAAATAAGATAAGGTGAAAAACAATAAAACTTGCAATAAACCAAATCAATGCTTTTGATATATTTTTCATTTACTATTAACCTTCTTATTCAACGATTTTATATCGTTTGTGATTAATAACTGTTTTTTCTGGTAAGTCTAGTTCATTGAAGTTATCCATTATAGTTAAGTCAACAATTACTGAATTATCATTAATTTTTTCAACACGGCCTCTTAAACCGTCATAAAATTCTACGATATTTCCTACTTCTGCAACAGTCATTTCGAGTCCTCCTCAAATCATAGCTAGGCTATATTGTACTAAAATTTAGCCTACAAATAAACAAATATATACTAAAAATAGAAAATAATAATTGAATTGAAAAATTAATGTCATATTTGAGTAAATAATTGGCAATAATTTTTTATTTGAGGCATAACTAATATAAGGGCATATAAGAGAAATATTAAGGAGAGATATATATGAAATTTGTAAGTAATAATAATATTACCGATCCTACAATAAATCTTGCCATGGAAGAGTATGTATTAAAACATCTACCTGTTGATGATAGTTACTTTTTATTTTACGTGAATGAGCCTTCAATTATTGTTGGTAAAAACCAAAACACTATTGAAGAAGTTAATAAACAATATGTAGACGAACATAACATTCATGTAGTGAGACGTATTTCTGGAGGCGGCGCAGTATATCATGATCAAGGTAATTTAAACTTTAGTTTTATTACGGATGATGATGGCAATAGTTTCCATAATTTCCAAAAATTTACAGAACCTATCGTGCAAGCTTTACAATCTATGGGCGTAAATGCAGAAATGACAGGACGAAATGATATTCAAGTAGGGCAAGCTAAAATTTCAGGAAACGCAATGGTTAAAGTGAAAGAAAGAATGTTTAGCCATGGTACATTGATGTTGAATAGTGACTTAGGAGAAGTTCAAAATGCTTTAAAAGTAAATCCTAAAAAAATTCAATCAAAAGGTGTGAAATCTGTACGTAAACGTGTTGCTAATATTGATGAATTTTTAGAACAATCTATTTCTATCGACGAGTTTAAACAAATTATTTTAAAAACAATATTTGGTGAACATGAAGTTGAAGAATACAAACTTACAGATGAAGATTGGAAAAATATTGAACAACTAAGTAATGAAAAATACCGTACTTGGGATTGGAATTTTGGTAGAAATCCAAAATATAATTTCGAACGTGATGAAAAATTTGAAAAAGGTTTTGTGCAAATCAAATTTGACGTTAAACAAGGTAAAATAGAGCACGCAAAAATCTTCGGGGATTTCTTCGGTGAGGGAAATGTGACTGAACTAGAAGAAGCGCTAATTGGTGTATTACACGACTACACACACATTAAAGAAGCTATGGCTGACTTTGATTTCTATCATTACTTCGGTGATATTGAAAAAGATGAAATTATAAAATTAATGTCTTATTAATTTATTAAAAAGAGAGAAGCGGTTAACAGAAAATAATATCTGTTAGCCGCTTTTCTTTTTATGTGGACAACAAAGTGGACAACGTTACAACATTTCGTACAGATATTGTCCACTTGTTGACCAAAAACTTACAGAATTTAAAATATAGCGAGTAAGCCAAATTTATTTCATAAATTCAAATTGCCTCAAAACCCCGTCAATACAGGCTTTTGCGAGAGGTAATAAAACATAAAAAAACCACCGAATATTCGGTGGTTTTAACATGACGGAAACGGAGGGATTCGAACCCTCGCGCCGCTCTCGCGACCTACACCCTTAGCAGGGGCGCCTCTTCAGCCAACTTGAGTACGTTTCCATATGGCTCCGCAGGTAGGATTCGAACCTACGACCGATCGGTTAACAGCCGATAGCTCTACCACTGAGCTACTGCGGAATAATTAAATTTTTAAGTCATCTCTCTAATGAGCACAAATATTATTATATCAATAAACTTAAAATATGCAAGGGATAATCTTAAAAAAATATACGGAACATTTACACTATATTAATATAAACGTCCCGTATAATTTAATATTAAACGTAAAACTATTTATCTTGTAATAATGAATAATGTGAAAGAGCTTCAAAAATGTTGAGGGTAGTTTTTTCGTAGTCAATTGGCATTTCTGGATTGTTAGATTTCATGCGGGAATGTTTATCAACCATGTAGTAGTAAAAAATTGCGTTGGTATATTGGTGCCATAAACTGTGGAATGAAACATTTAAAGTGAGGGTTTCTTGATTAGCGAAGATAATTTTGCTGCGACGATTTTTAAGAGGTTTGATATCTGAGATGTAATGCATATTAATCCATATGTTTTCTTCTAAACGATCTGAATGAGTAGGAAAGAAATAGGTTGGAAATAAAGGAGTTAATAAAATAGGGGGCTTGCTTGTGATGCCTGCAATGCGTTGCGTTTCTGCTTTCTTGCTTAAATAATTATTACCATAAAATTTGCAAGAGCGTTCAATAATCTTTTGCGTTTTGAAAGGACTAATTTCTTTGGTAGTGTCAAACTTCATTATTTCAGTACCTTGAGGTTGCTCATACTCATTGAAAATAGGTTTGATTACCATATCACCTTTCCGGATGACATAAACAGTATTGTTGAGTTCTTCAGTCTTATTCATAGAAAAACTCCTTTTTATTAAATTTACTATTAAAAGCCACAATTGAGTGTCAATTAATAATATAAAATTATTATATAAAATTTTTATCAGTTGTCAAGGTTTTCTTTTAAAATAATATTACACTTATTTTTACAGAAATGTCTGAATATTCGATTGATTTAAAAAATAAAAGCTTGTATACTATCCTTATATAAAAAAGAAAGGCAGTGATTGTAATGTATTACAACACGAACGTCAAACATACGACACTAGAAGATTTTGTAACTACAGTTAATGATCTTGGAGTTGAGCTTATAATTGATGAGGCCCTTCGACAAGCGCGCAAAAAGCAACTTGTTAAATTAATTGATGAAGCATTGATTAATAAAAACGAAACAGATTTTATGAATTACACTAACGAATATAAAACTTTGGAGGCAGTTTTCAATGAGTAAAATAGGATCCTGTCACTCATTATAAAAGGTCTATTTCTACTTTAAATTAAAATAGTAAATAGACCTTTTTTATATTATTATCTTCTACCTTTTGAATTACCTTCAATCATATTACGAATCCACTTTACTATATATCCTGTAAGAATGATGCGGAAAACGCGTCTGATAATATTCATATTTATTAACCCCTTTTTCAAATTATCTTATTGTTAATTTTACCCGTTTCGTCTAAAAATAAAGATAAGTTTTCAAATATTCGCTTAAATATTTAAATCTTTATTAGATAAAGTAATATATCCATATTTATCTGCTTTTGTAGTGAAAATAACGATGATACCGTGAATAATAGAAATAATTGTTGGTATAAATGTCCAAAAGAATACTAAGTGAAAGACGCCTTGCCATACTTTGTCAGCATAGAATTTATGAATACCGACGCCACCTAAAAAGATTGCTAATAATACATAAATGGTTTTGTTTACTCTCATTAAATCTAATCCTCCATGACTTCACTTTTAACCCTATTTAAATAAAGATTATATACTTATTTATATGATTACCGTTAGAACTAGAACCAAACATCCAAGTTTTTTGTAATTAATTTATTAAAATTTGAAACTTTTATATAATTATAGATAGGTAGAACTATAAGGGGAGGAGAGTATGCAGTGATACGTAAAGCACATCCAAGTGATAATAAACAAATTGCAGAATTGTGTTATATGATTTGGGAAGATATGGAACTAGAAATGGTTAAAGAGATAACTAAAGAACGTATTTTAAATGCATTAGAAGAAAGTGTTGTTAACATTCGTTATCGTGCTTTTTATGACAATGTATGGGTCTATGAACAAGACAATAAGGTAGCAGGATGTATTATTGCTTATGATGGGGCCGAAGAAATGGCGTTAGAAGCCACGTGGAATGAGTTACCACTTGAAGAAGATATGAAAGCGTATGGTACACCTTTACCAATTAAGGAAGCGAAAGATGATGAATGGTACATTGAAACGGTAGCTACTTTTCCGGAATATAGAGGACAAGGGATTGCTACACAACTGTTTGAATATTTAATCGACGCTTATCCTGATAAAAAGTGGAGTTTAAATTGTGATTATGATAATCCTAAAGCGCGCAAATTATATGAACGTTTAGGTTTCAAATGGGTAGAGGATATTGATTTATATGGACATAACTATTTACACATGATTTATCAAGCATAAAAAAATCCAACATTTAACTGTTATATAAACAGTGATGTTGGATAATAATCATTTATTAAATACCACCAAGTAATGCACTAATATAAATTCCTAAAGCATAAAGAATACCAAAGACTGTATTCGTTTTACCTGTTGCGGCCATTGCAGGCATCATGCTAGCAGGTGTATCGTTTTTCTTGAAACGACGAATCGCTTTAACTGGCATTGGGAATGAAAGTAATACAAGTAGGTAAAATAGTGAACCACCTTTATTAAATAAAGCAATAAATACGACAATAGCATAAGCTAAAATGTACATTGCTGCCATAAATGTGATTGAAGCTCTTTTACCTAATAAAATCGGTAAAGTTTTACGTCCGCTTGCTTTATCTTTAACGCGGTCACGGATATTGTTTGCCATATTAATTAATCCGATAGTAATTACAATCGGAATACTAATCCATACTACAAATCCATTGACATTGCCTGTTTGAATGAAAAACGCAAGTAAAATAATAATCATACCCATAAATAAACCAGAGAATAATTCACCAAATGGTGTCCATGAAATTGGGAATGGGCCTCCAGTATAAAGGTAACCAATCGCCATACAAACGATACCTACTGGAATGATCCAGAAAGAGCTTTTAACAGCAAGGAAGATACCAAGTAAAGCGGCTATAATATAAAATGCAATTGCTAGATTCATGACAAGTTTAGGGCTCATACCATTTCTTACAATAGCGCCACCTATGCCCACAGAAGTGTGGTCATCTAAACCTTTTTTAAAGTCATAGTATTCATTGAACATATTTGTTGCAGCTTGGATTAACAGACATGCAATTAACATAGCTAAAAATAAGCTGAACTTAATATGGTCTTGACTACCTAATAAAAAAAGTTTAGCTGTTGCTGTACCTACTAATACAGGTACAATGGCAGCAGTTAATGTATGAGGTCGCATCAGTTGCCAATATTTTCTAACAGTAGAATATTGTTGATATTGATCTGCCATAATATAATCTACCTCTTATTATATAAAGTTTTAACATATGTATTTTAAAGGAATAGGTTATAAAGGTCAATCTACGTGAAATATTTCCCAATTCGATTAAGCAATTATGCCACTATAAATAATGAAAAATGATACAATATTATAATGAGTAAAAATAGAAAAATGAAAGAAGTGAAATGAATGGCTGCGAATTTAAAAGAAGACGAAATTATTGAATCAATTTACGAAAGCAATAAAAATTGGATTTCTGTGGAAGTAATTTTAAATAGAACATTACCACCAACTGCTTTATTTCAATTAACTGAAGACCAAGCAGGTGATCGCTTTTATCTACGTTTAAATGATAATCAGTCTTCGTTTTTCGGCTATCATGCAGTTCAAAGATTTAAAAATAACTTTGAAAATAAACAGTCCATTTTTCGTGAATGGGAAAAGTTTAAAAAAGATGTGGAACTGATACATCTTGAGACTTCTAAACACCACTTAAAAGTAGTGGGAGGCTTCCAATTCTCAAGTCATAAATCTGATGATGAATGGCGTGAATATGGCATTAATCATTTTGTTGTGCCGAAAGTCCTTATTTCTAATGTTGATAATCAAACCTTGTTAACGTATACCGTCGAAAGAGAAAACTTCGATATGGCGCAATTTAAAGAGATTATTGATTACTTCGAGAATGCTGAAGTTCATGAACCAGATGTGAATGATGCAATGGGCAATATCACGCGTATGGAAGACATTTATAAAGATGAATGGCAAGAATTAGTAAGCGATGCAATTGCTCAATTAGATGAAGACAAAAAGATTGTCTTAGCGCGTCGTCGTTTAATTAAATTCGATAAAACCATTAGCATTCCTTATGTTTTAAAACGCGCACTTGAAAATGAGAAAAATAGTTACATTTTCATATTAGAATCAAATCAATCGGTCTTCTTTTCACAAACGCCTGAACAATTATTAAAAGTAGATGAAGGTGTATTATCAACTAAGGCTGTAGCGGGTACAATTAAACGCACGCATAATGAAGATGTCGATAAACAAAATGTGAAAGCTTTCTTAGAAGATAAAAAGAACTTAGGTGAACATCGATTTGTAGTAAGAAGCATCCTACATGATATTGAGCCATTTGTAGATGATGTAGAGTACAATCAAACACCTAATATATTAAAAAATGATCATATGTATCATCTATATACTGAAATTAAAGGTAAATTAAAAAGTAATTCATATATTGGTTTAATTGACGAATTACATCCAACGCCTGCTTTAGGCGGTTATCCAAAAGATGAAGCGCTTAAATTTATTGAAGAGAATGAATTTGGTACGCGTGGTCTGTACGGCGCACCGGTAGGCTATATCGATATGGATGATGATTGTGAATTTATCGTTGCTATACGCTCGATGTTAATTAAAGAGAAACAAACGACTTTATTTGCCGGTTGTGGCATAGTTAAGGATTCTGATCCTGAAAGTGAATTAGCTGAAACAGCAGTTAAATTCTCACCAATGATGAATGCTTTAGGAGTAGTGGATAAGAATGAATCATAATGAAGCATTAACGAAACAAGTATATACTTTCGCCTCAGAGCTCTATGCTTATGGCGTGCGAGAAGTAGTGATTAGTCCTGGATCTCGCTCAACGCCATTAGCGATTGCCTTTGAAGCGCATCCAAACATTAAGACTTGGATTCATCCTGATGAACGTAGCGCCGCCTTTTTTGCTTTAGGTTTAATAAAAGGAAGCGAAAGACCGGTAGCGATATTATGTACATCAGGTACTGCAGCGGCAAATTACACGCCAGCTATTGCAGAAAGCCAAATTAGTCGCATTCCATTAATTGTATTAACGAGTGACCGCCCACATGAATTAAGAAGTGTAGGGGCACCTCAAGCGATTAATCAAGTGAACATGTTTGAGAACTATGTGAATTTCCAATTTGATATGCCGGTAGCAGATGGCAGTGAGCAAATGTTAGATACGATTTATTATCAAATGCAAATCGCAAGTCAATATTTATATGGCCCGCATCGTGGACCTATTCATTTCAACTTGCCGTTTAGAGAGCCGTTGACGCCTGACCTTGAAAAGGTAGAATGGCTTACTTCGTATCATAAAACGTTGCCACATTATCAAAAAAATATTAATGTGCAAGACATTCGAGACATTTTAAAACAACCAAAAGGCCTTATTATAGTAGGGGATATGCAACATCAAGCGGTAGATCAAATTCTTACATATGCGACGATACACGATTTACCGATACTAGCTGATCCATTAAGTCAATTACGTAAATATAATCATCCTAATGTGATTACAACGTATGATTTATTGTATCGTGCAGGATTAGATTTAGATGTTGATTTTATTATTCGTGTCGGTAAACCCGTTATTTCTAAAAAGTTAAATCAATGGCTGAAATGCACCAATGCATTTCAAATTCTTGTACAAAATAATGATAAAATTGATGTTTTCCCAACACCACCAAGTATTTCTTATGAAATTTCAGCGAATGACTTCTTCAGAAATTTAGTGGAAGAATCGACAGTTAATCGCAAATCTTGGATAGAAATGTGGCAAACACTTGAAACGCAATCTCGCGCAATGATTACTAAACATGCCGAACAAGCTACAGATGAAGCGGCTTATGTAAATGCAGTAATTAATAAATTGACGAAAGATGATGCACTATTTGTTAGTAATAGTATGCCTGTGCGTGACGTCGATAATTTATTATTTGATAGTGAAGTTGAAGTGTATGCGAACCGTGGCGCTAATGGGATTGACGGCGTAGTGTCGACTGCTATTGGTATGGCTGTTCATAAAAATATCACGTTATTAATTGGCGATTTAGCTTTTTATCATGATATGAATGGTTTATTAATGGCGAAATTGAATAATATTCATTTAAATATTGTGTTATTAAATAACGATGGTGGAGGCATTTTCTCTTATTTACCACAGAAATCGTCTGCCGATGCTTACTTTGAACGTTTATTTGGCACACCAACAGGCTTGAATTTTGAATACACAGCATTACTTTATGATTTCACATTCAAGCGTTTTAACACGATTACTGATTTTTCTCAGGAAAAGTTATCGCATATGAGTTCACACATTTATGAAATTATGACGGACCGTCAAGATAACCTTGAACAACATCAAATCTTATATAAGAAATTGAGTGATATTCTAAATGTTACATTATAATTTTCATAAAGCAGAGAAAGAAACGTCTCAATTATTAATATTATTGCATGGATTTATTAGTGATAGTCGTACGTATAGCCAACATCTCCCAGCGTTATTACAAGAAGTGAACGTATTAACGATTGATTTACCAGGCCACGGCCAAGATGACTCGTCAATGAAGGTAACGTGGGACTTCCCGTATCTTGCTAAACAATTAGATGAGGTTTTAGACCAATTCAATGCGTATACATTACATTTACTAGGCTATTCTATGGGCGGACGTGTGGCGTTATATTATGCGTTACACGGTAACCATACTTTGAAAAGTTTAATATTAGAGAGTACATCGCCAGGTATCGACAATGAAGACGACCGTCTTGAACGTCAACAAATCGATGCTGCACGAGGTAAGGTCCTTGATATAGCTGGTTTGGAAATCTTTGTGAATGATTGGGAAAAATTACCGCTATTTTATACACAATATGATTTAGATAAAGAGAAGCGTAAAGCGATTCGTGACATGCGTATGTCCCAAGACCCTCATAAATTAGCGAAAGCGTTACGAGATTATGGCACAGGACATATGCCGAATTTATGGAATAAAGTAAAAGATATTCAAATACCGTGCTTCATTTTAGCAGGAGAATTAGATAAAAAATTCGTGAAAACTGCGCATGCTATGGCTGATAAAATGAATCATAGTCAAGTTCATATCTTCAACGAAGTAGGCCATACAATTCATGTGGAAGATGAGACGGAATTTGATACAATAGTATTAGGTTTTTTAAAGGAGGAGCAAAATGACTAGACAGTGGGAAACACTAAGAGAATATGATGAAATTAAATATGAATTTTTCGAAGGAATTGCAAAAGTAACAATTAATCGTCCAGAGGTGCGTAATGCATTCACACCTAAAACAGTTGCTGAAATGATTGATGCATTTACACGTGCACGCGATGACCAAAATGTATCTGTCATCATCTTAACTGGTGAAGGCGACAAAGCATTTTGTTCAGGCGGAGATCAAAAGAAACGTGGACATGGTGGCTATGTAGGCGAAGACCAAATTCCTCGTTTAAACGTATTAGACTTACAACGTTTAATCCGTGTTATTCCTAAACCAGTTATCGCTATGGTTAGAGGTTATGCAATTGGTGGCGGTAACGTCTTAAACGTAGTATGTGACTTAACAATTGCTGCTGACAATGCTATCTTCGGACAAACAGGTCCTAAAGTAGGTTCATTCGATGCAGGTTATGGTTCAGGTTACTTAGCTAGAATCGTTGGTCATAAAAAAGCACGTGAAATTTGGTACTTATGCCGTCAATATAATGCACAAGAAGCATTAGATATGGGCTTAGTAAATACAGTAGTACCTTTAGACGAAGTAGAAGATGAAACAGTTAAATGGTGTAAAGAAATTATGAAACATTCACCAACTGCTTTACGTTTCTTAAAAGCAGCTATGAATGCAGACACTGATGGTTTAGCTGGTTTACAACAAATGGCTGGAGACGCTACATTATTGTACTACACAACTGATGAAGCAAAAGAAGGCCGTGACGCGTTTAAAGAAAAACGTGACCCAGACTTCGATCAATTCCCTAAATTCCCATAATAGATTTTAATAGGTTAGGAAAAAACGAGGACACATAGTGAGATGTAGATAAATCTCATTATGTGTCCTTTTTAATTATAAACCATAATTCTGTTTTAAAAATGCTTCTAAACGACGCATACCTTCTTTTAAGACGCTCATTTCATAGGCGTAGGAGATACGCACATAGCCTTTACCAATATCAGTAAAAGATGAGCCAGGCACGATAGCTACATGAGCTTCTTCTAACACTTTGACACAAAAATCAAAGTCTTCTTCTGTATATTTCTTTATACTTGGGAAAATATAAAACGCACCTTCTGGCTGGCCTTCAAGTTCAAAACCTAATTCTACAAGTTTATTTTTTAAATAATCGCGACGTTCAATATACGCTTCATTCATATATTTTGGCGCATCTAAGCCTTCATTTAATGCGGTGATACACGCAATTTGTGCAGGTACGTTAGCGCAAATACAATTATATGCATGCATGAAGGTTAACTTTTCAATAAGATATTCAGGACCTAATAAAAAGCCGATACGAATACCCGTAGCTGAATGCGATTTACTCAAACCACCAATTAATAATAATTGATCACGAATCACTTCATATTCTGCAAAAGATGTATGTTGACCTTTAAATGTATTTTCAGCATAAATTTCATCACTAATAATGAAGATTTCTTTCGTTTTTAAATAATCTACCAAAGCTTCTACTTCATGACGTTCTAGAATGACACCGGTAGGATTAGTAGGGTAGTTAAGTAGAATTGCTTTCGTTCTATCTGTAATATGTTGAGCGATTAACTCAGGTGTGACTTTAAAATGAGATTGTGTTGTATCAATATATACAGGTTGTCCGCCCAGTGTTTCTACTAAGGGGATATAACCTGCATAAATAGGACCAGGGATAAGGATTTCATCGCCCGGTTCAATAATGCTACGTAAAGAGGTATCTAATGCTTCACTTGCACCATTTGTTACAATAATTTCTTCTTCACTATAATAAAAGCCATATTTATTGTTAAAATATTGGCTAATAGCTTGGCGCGTTTCAGTCAATCCTTTGTTGTGGGAATAACTTGTTTTATCTTCTTTAATCGCATTAATATACGCTTCTTTAACCACATCTGGCATTGGGAAATCGGGCTGACCAATCGTTAAATTGACACAATCATCAATATGTTTCATACGATTAGAGAATTGGCGAATACTTGGTGCTCTTAAAAATTTAGAATTTGAATTTAATGATAATTTCATGTTTTACACCTCAAAAAAATACCAAACTATAGTCATCTTATATGTCACTATAGATTTTTTAGAATAATCTAATAATAACATATTTTAATACTATAATTTGGTATCCGTGTGTTGTTTTTCATTTTCAAAAATTAAAGCTTAAATTGGGACGGTTTCTTAAGATTAATGACAGGATTGGTCCATTTACAAACAAAATTACTTGAAAGAATGTAGACAATCAACATTGAAGTCCCGATTAAATAAATATAGGTCAATAGTGAAATAGAATCGTAAAATGGATATAGCTTGAATCCTCTTACTACGCCAATCACGAGTCCATGCAATAGATAGACATACATCGTACGTGGCCCAATATAAGTATAAAAACGTTGATGATTGCTCATTAAATTAAGAAATGCAAACATTGTTACAAAGATAATGACGTAATGCATTAATCGTTTCAAGGGACTATAAACACTTTGATTATGATTCTCGAGAGAGGTATAGGGACTGCTGCCTAATAGCCAATCTCCGTTAATGGGGTGAATATAGTAACCGATAAAGAAAGCGATAAGAATGCATATTGATACAATGCTTAATTTCTTATTTCTGAAAATTTGGGTCTGAGATTTCGTCATTAAATAACCAATATAGAAAACAGGGAAGAACACTATAGTGCGTGAAACGCTTAAATAGCCGCCCACATTATCTGAAAAGCCTGCTAAAACTGAAACAATAATAGCAATAGGCAAGACGATCATTGGATTATAACGACGAATAATAACTAAAATAACATGGAAAAAAAATAGTGTTAGTAGGAACCATAAAGCAAATACAGGATTGAATGGATCCATTTGTATGGCATCACTTTTTCCAGTTATAAAATAATAAATTGAAAAAAATGCATAAAAAATAGCGTAAGGTGCAAGCAATTTTTTAGCGACATTCTCTAAATAATTGGGTTTATCTAAATGCTTTGCGAAGTATCCTGAGATAAATAAAAAGGTTGGCATATGGAAACTATAAATCACAAGATACAAAGCTAACATATATTTACTCTCAGAAGTATAAGGCTGAATCATATGACCTAATACGACTAAAAATATTAGTATGGCACGTGCATTATCGAAAAAATAGTCTCTATCTTTATTTATAGTCATACGATGTGCTCCTTTATTAAATGCTAACTGTATATAACTTAGTATAAAATAATATAATAATGCAACAAATTTAGTCAATTTGTTGAATAGTATTGTATAATGATAGAATAAATTTTATAATAGTAACAATTACAAAAGTGGAGTAGAACAGCTATGTACAATCAACTAGAAAAACTTATCACATTAACGAATAATGATCTTAATTTAGTAAATAGACGCTTTGGACAACGGACAGACATTACTAATGACCAGTTAGAATTATTGAGAATATTATATAATTATGATCGCTTATCTCAATACGATTTAACTATGAAGATTAGTAGAGAACAATCCATTGTTTCACGATGGATTAAGAAATTGGTTTATAAAGGCTATATTACAAGCCAACAATCACATGAGGATTTACGTTGTAAAGAATTATGTTTAACAGAAGAAGCACGTGATTTAATTAAGCAAATTAATACTGCAAGATGTGAATTAATTGAAGCACGATGCCAATGTTTATCCAAAAAAGAAATTGAAAATTTAAACTCATTATTGAATAAATTAAATAGTCGTCATATATATTTTTAAAATGAAACCCTATGTCATCTCGCTTGATTAAACGTGTGATGGCATAGGGTTATTTTAATACAGAGAAAAGTATAAGAGGTGCGTTACGCTTTGATAACGCACCTCTTATATTTTTAATTTAAGTTATTATTTAATATAACTTGTGATTTCGAAATATTTACCTACTGTTTTGATTTTATCGTAAAACGATTTTAAAATTTCAGCGTTAAGGTTTGCCCAATTGATATCAGTTGCATATTGGTGTGTACCTGGGTGATCAGGGTTCCAACGCATTTTGTAAAGAGTATTTTGACCAGCTTTAATATAATCTTGACCGATGAACTTAGCACCACCGATGATAGCTTTAGATACTGAGTTCCATCCAGCATTTTTAGCATAATTAACAGCACTTGCAATAGGGTTACTATCATAAGCTGCAATACCAAATACATTATAGTATTTGTTCGCATTTTTAGTAGTCACTTTATTATTCACTACATCGGCACCTTTAGCTAATTGTGATTGACCATTTCCAGTTTCAAGTAAAGCATGAGCAATTAAGTAAATTTCATTAATTCCTGCTGCTTTAGCTGCGTCACTAAATGCTTGACCTTGATTTTCAAGCACGCCTTTACCTTTAAGTAACGTATTCATGCTTGCTACTGATAAGTTTTGTGGACGATCTAAACGTAAGAATTGATATTTAAGTGTATTATCTTTAGATAAAGTTTCAGGATTCATTGCATTTTTAATTTCACTAGCTGAAGCATTTGACCATCCATATCCATTACGTTGAACTTGTGGTTTTGCACCATAAGCATTTTGTTGTTTCGCCACAGCTTGGTTTAATGTTTGATATGATTTTGAACTTTTAACTAATTGTTTTTTTAAATCTGTATCTTTAATCCATACATATTTACCGTTACTTAATTTACCATAGTACCAAGTTTTGCCATTAACGACTTTACGCTTAGTCACATGGAAAGGTTGTTCATTATACGGTTTCAAAGCATAAGCTTTCGCTGAAGAAGGTGAGTCATAGTAAAAGCTATTTGCACTATCAATAATTAAATCATCGTTATAATTTTCAGCATTATCAACAGTAGTGTTAGCTGTTAAATCATTTTGCGCGATCCAACCTGTTTTACCATTTACTGTGCCGTAGTAATAAGTTGTATTGCCAATAGTAGCAGCTTTTGAAACTTTGAATGTTTGGTTCGCTAAATTTTTATTATCTAAACGTTGTTGTGGTGTACCCCAAGCTACTGAATAAAGTCCGTTATTTGCTTTATTAACAGTATAAGTACCAGAAACTTTTTGTTCATTACTTAATGATTGAACATTTAAGTCTTTAACGTTGAACCAACCTAAAGGTGTATTTTGAGTTGGATTTTGTAATAGAACATAAGTGTTATCATCTATTGTTCTTTCTTTAGTTACTTTATAAGTTTTATTAGCGTATTTCGCTGCATTTTTACCGTTTTTATCATAAACAGTAGCACGGATACCCTCATTTTTAGCATTCACTTGTGCCATACCAGATACCGTTTGTGTTGTAGCAGATTTAGTAGCTGTAGCAGATTTAGTAGCTGTAGCAGGTTTAGCAGCTGCAGCAAATTTAGCATTGATACGAGGTTTAACCACATCATTGGCATTAACCCAGCCCCATACATTATTAACTACACCATGAAGGTACTTATCTTTACCAATTTGAACTGTATCGATTGATCTTAGTTCTTGATTGCTTTTAGTAGTAGTCGTTTTGATTTGGTTTTTGCTGCCCCAAGGCGTACTATACACATTTGCATTCTTATTTAATTTATAAGAAGTGACATCTGTTTTAGTAGGTGTAGCTGTCTTCACAGAAATATCTGATGATGGGACCCATCCACGCAATTGACCACTATTGTAATCAGAAATTAAGTAAAAATCTTGATTATTTAAATTAGCTTTTTTAGTGATACGATACGTATTACCGTTAAGTTCAGGATTTGCTTTAGCAGCCTTATCGTAAACTGTTGTATATGCACCTTTACTCTTAGTTGAAACTTGACCAAGGGTATTTTTTAAGTCTGAAACTTTCATTACATTTGCTTTAGGTGCTGAATATGGGCTTAAGTAATATTGACTTACCCAACCATTTTGTCCGTTAACTGAACCATATAAATAAGTAGCTGTGCCTACTTGTTGAGATTTAGTTGCTTTAAATGGTGCAGTATTTGATTTAGAAACAGTGCCTGCTTTTTGATTGTAATTACCCCAAGGTACTGTATATAACGTTGAACCAGGTTTAATAGTATAAGATTGGTTAACTTTTACTGGAGATTTAACAGTATTGTAAGTTGTTTCGTTTTGTTTAACCCAGCCGTATGTTTTGCCACTATTATAATCAGAAAGCAAGTAATATTTGTCTGAACCTAATTGAGCTGATTTAGTAACTGATAATGTATTATGAACTTGGTCAGTAGCTTTTCCTTTATCATCGTAAACAGTAGTGTAAACACCACTATTATCCGTATTGATTTGAGCTAAGCCAGTAGTTGGTTTAACAGTTAACTTGTCATTTTTAGCAGTGTTTGAACTGTTATTTCCTTTACTACTATTGTTGTTATTAGTACCTGAATTGTTATTTGAAGTATTACTTGATGTTGTGCCCCAAGGTGCTACTTGTCCAGTTTTAATTAAATATTTTTCATTAATTAAATCGTATAATTCATCATAGCTATAGTTATGTGCTTGGAAGTAAGCATGTGGATCTGAATGGTCAGAGCCACCTAAGTAACGACTAACAGCGTAATGTGTCCATACTGTACCTTGACCATCATACTCGGCACTATCTGGTTGTAAATCATAGTATTGTAATTGAGTAGCGGCATAATCCGCATAGTTATTCATTGAGCGTGCGAATGAATCATAGTCATGAGTATGCACGATTTCAACGTTGATGTAACGTTCGTTACCTTGCGGACCTGCGCCCCAAGATAAGTAATCTGTTGGTGCTGTTTCAATGATACGATCACCATCAACAAAAGCATGTACAAAAGCGTTTTGATAGTTATTCTTCATATAATTGATTTCGCCTTCGATAGTAGAGTTATCGTTAGCAGTATCATGGACAACAATTCCTTCAGGTTTACCTACACCGTTACGATAGCCATATTGAGGAAAATAAGATGTATAATCTTCTTCAATTCTTGGCGCTTGGAAATTGTGAGAACGAATATAATTGTTAATTGATGAACTCACTTGTGGTTTATATTTAGGTAATGATGAAGTAGTCGCATAACGTTTTACAGCACGAACGTTAGTAGCAGGGCCACCTTTACCACCTACAGATTTAACAGCTGAATCACCAGTTGTTGGTTGAGCATAAGTTGTTACGTTTTTATTTGTTTTATTTTGTGTTTGTGCGTTAGTTGTAGGGTTAGTTTGTTTAGTTTGTGTTGATGCTGTGTTATTTTGAGCTGATGCTTTACTTGTTTTAGTTGTGTCGTTTTGAGTCTTAAGTTGTTCATTATTTTGTGTAGCAGTTGTGTTTTTCGCATTTACTGCTGAATTAGTATTTGCTTTTTGAACATTAGTTGTTTGTGTGCTGTTTTGAGTCTTGTTGACACTATTATTTGAATTTAATGTTGTAGATGTTTGAGCTTTAGGTTGTGCTTGTGTAGCTGTGTTAGCTTTTGAGACATCTTGTTTTTGAGTATTTTGATTCGTATTAGCAACAGCTGATTGTTGTTTGTTGCTATTACTATTTTGAGTTGTAGCTGCTTTATTAGATTGTGATGCATTACTATTTTGTGTCGTCACGTTTTGATTACTATTTAAGTTTTGTTGATTAGATACGACTTGATTTTTCTGTTGTGATGCAGTTTGTGTATTATTATTTGAATTTGTTGTATTTGATTGTTGAGCGTTATTTGCTTGAGTAGCGTTTGATGCTTGTGCACTACTTGTTTTATTAGTTGTAGTATTATTAGTTGCAACATTATTGTTTGTAGCTGCTTTGTTCACATTTGTATTGCTTGAATATGCAACACTAGTATTGTTTTGAGCCTTAGATTGGCTATTTGAATTATGTAAATTATCTAAGTTAGCATCATATGTACGAACATTAGAAGAAGTGTTAGCTTTTACTTCAGATGGATTGTGATAAGCTTGAACGCCAGAAATATTTTGAGTTGACTGTGTTACTTGTTGTTTCGCTTGTGTAGCACCTTTTAATTGATGTTGATCGTCAACTACATTTTTAGCGTCAGCATTAGTTTGATTGTTTTCAGCTGCATGAGCTTGGTGTGATGTAAATGCAGCACCAAATAGGGTAATTGCAATCATTGAAGGCAATTTAAGGTTGAATTTTTTTGTCATTTTTTTACTCCTCACAAATTTCTTTATACTTCGTATAATTTTTACTACTCCACCATTATAATAATTATTCGTTTGTTAATAATTAATTTAACTATATTGTAAACTAACTTTAATTTTTCTTTTTATTTTTTAACAAAAAATAATTATACTAACGGTGGCTAAAAAGCTAAGAATAAAATACTAAACATTTTAAATATCAATTATTTTTAGAAAAATATTTATTTTACATTGGTATTTATATGTTTAGTTAAACGATAGAGATAAATTTAATTGCTTACTAGTGTAAGTAGAATTAAGGATTAGATATTTTTATACATTTTAATATGTTCAATATTTTCCTCTAAAAATATCTCACCTGTAGGGGTGTAACCTAATTTTTCGTAAAAACCTTGGGCTTGTGTTTGAGCATTTAAAACAAGACGCTGATGTCCTTGTTCTTTAGCAAAGCGCTCTGTAGCAGTCATTAAAGCATGCCCATAGCCATATTTACGATATTCTTTTAAGATGGCCACACGTTCTATTTTAACAACATCTTCAAAAGGTCGAAACCGTGCACAAGCAAATGGTTGGTGATCTTGATCGTACCCAATAATGTGAGTAGATTGTTCTTCAAATTCATCGAGTTCGTTTTCAAGAGGCACTCCTTGTTCTTTCACAAATACTTCTTTTCTAATTGCAAAGCAGGCTGATAACATATCTTTATTTTTTACAATTTCAAACATTGTTTAGTTCTCCTTTTTTAAAAAATTAGTATTAGTCAAGATGAATATAAATATAGGGTTATTCTATATTAGATAATGATATAAAAATAGAGCGGACCAGAAATCAATAGTAATTAAATAGATTTCCTCGGCCCGCTCATTGCATAAATGTTTATGATTAAAGAGCTTCTTGACGCACGATGGCACAGTATTGCCAAAAAATTCTAAGTTGCGCAATATTCCAGTTGTTCATTCCCATAGTAAAGCCAGAAGGTTTAAATAAGTTGACATCAGTAACTTCTAACGCCGCTGCAATTAAATATTGAAGCGGTATGCTGATATTTTGCATTGTTTCTGTAATGCCATTCTCATTGTAAACCCAAGAAAATGGTAGCTCTGATTCAAATACATCTACTTTATTGAAAATTTCTGGAAGAGCTACGATATAGCAAGCACCATTTACAACAGGGTTCTCTGACGTATTACCATAATACAATAATAAAGCTTCATAATTCTCACGATGTTCATGATTAACGTAGAAGAATTCATTTCTAAATAACGCCATATCTTTACTATGAATGATTTGTTGTTCTAAAACATTGAACATCCCGTTGATATTGGCAACTTTTTCATATGTTTTACGTGACATTGTACGTGCTCCTTTCAACTTAATATAACTGATTGTTTTGATTATTATTATCTAATTCATTAGATTGATCTGGAATATACGTAGCGTCTGAGTTGTTATCATTTGAAGACGATTGGTTGGTATCGTCATTTGTATTGTTTTGTTCATTATTGTAAGAATTAGTATCTTCCGTATTATTATCTGTTGCGTTATTATTTTTATCTTTTGAAGTTGTATCTTTTTGATTATCTTTTAATAAAGACTGATCTAATGGTGTTAATGGAACTAATGAGCCATAATGCTTAATAACACGTTCATCTAAAAACTCTTTCTTATCTGTTATTTTAGATAGTCCTAAATCTGAACGCAATAAATTTGAATATTTGGCGATACTATCCACGCTTGGATTATAGTAATAGATACCATCTAAGTAATCATCTTTACCTTTAAGTTGAGACTTTTTAAAGTCTATATCATCAGATAAATACATAGAAGCGAGACTTTTGATTTCTTGAGATGTTAAATTATGTTTCGCATTTTTACCCACGATTTGAACTAATTCATCTAATTTACTATATGAATTTAAATCTTTTGCTTTTTGGAAAAGAAGTTTAATTAAATCCATTTGGCGTTCGCCACGTTTAAGATCAGAATCATGATGGCGCGTTCTTGCTACAGCTAACGCTTCATCGCCATTAAGTTTTTGGTAGCCTTTTTTGATTTTAATTCTACCAGTGTCATCTGTGTTAGGTTCATTTAAATCATAAGGTACATCATAATAAATGCCACCAAGCTCATCAACTGCTTGAACAAATGCATCCATATTAATTCGAACGTAGTAGTCAACTGGTACGTTTAATGTTGCTTCTACAGAATCCATTGCAGCTATCGGACCACCATAAGCATGAGCATGGGTGATTTTATCGTAATAGCCGACCTTAGGAATATAACTAATTGTATCACGGGGGATACTTAGTAATCTAATTTGATGTTTTTGAGGACTAAGGGTTGAAAGGATCATTGAATCTGTTCTTGAGTGTTCTGTAGTTTGACCATTTTTTCTACGGCCTTCATTATCATCAATACCTAAAAATAAAATTGAAACAGCATCTTTAGATGGGTCAACTTTTCCTTTTCTTAAGTTTGATTCTCGATTGGCATCGTCTTTGCTATAAGAATCTTTCATAGCATCTTCAGAACTATGATATAAATTGATAATAAAAATTGCAGGAACCACTATAAGAACTAAAGTCAATAACATCATAAAGTATTTTAAAAATCGGTTCATAACTTTTGCTCCTATACTAAATTTTTAATAGTTATCAGTTAAATTAAGAAATTATAAACTATTATCTTATTTATAGAGGTTATATTTCCTATTTTTATTTAAAATAATATATTTTTCACTAAGATGACTTAAATTGCTTAAATTTTTAAATAATCTTTAACTCTCATAACCATAAATTGTATTACTCTTTGGGTGAAATTACAACTTAAATTTTGTAACAAATAAATGGATAGAAGTTAAATTATTATTTCCACTTAAGCTTATTTAAATGAAAATATATTTTACTTTATCGGGCTAAAGGATGATGTACTTTTTTAGAAAAAGAGTATGATAAGTTAAAGATGAATTCTTTTATAGCATAATATATAATATAAAATAATAAGTGAATATAAATTAAATGGATAACTTAATTTTATTATAGCGATATCCGTTTAATTATAAAGAGGCAACAGATGAAGACAAATAAAATTAAAGCAGTATTTTTTACAGTAGTATTATGTGTGCTAGTTTTATTGATTATCATTTTCTCAATGAAACTAATCAGCGCTAGACAAAAACAAAGCGAATATAATAAAGAAAATGATAATAAAATGTATCTTTTAAATAGAGATAAAGAGCCAAAGAAAATTCAGCATTTAAAAACGGTTGAAGCGAACGATATTAATATGAAAAACATTGATACATATTTAAACGATGTACAATTTAACGGCTCAATCACAATCCTTGATCGTGGGAAATTAGTCTTAAACAAAGGCTATGGCTACCGTAATATTAAAAAAGGTGTTAAAAACACACCAGATACAATGTATTTAATTGGTTCAGCTCAAAAATTTACTACAGGCTTAATATTAAAAAAATTAGAATTAGAAAATAAAATCAATATTAATGATCCAGTAACTAAATACCTTCCATGGTTTAAAACTTCTAAGACGATTACTTTAAAAGATTTAATGTTACATAGAAGTGGGTTGTATAAATTTGAGGCTTCTCCAAAGTCTAAAAGTTTAGATAGTGCAGTGCACATGATTCAACAAAGAGGCATTGATAATAAGTTTTATCATAAACATTTATATAATGATGCAAACTATTTAGTTTTAGCACAAGTAATTGAAAAAGTTACACATAAGTCATATGTTGAAAATTATTATGAAGACATTGCTAAGCCAAATGGTTTAGAGAATAGTGCATTTTTCAATGAAAAACCTTACCAAAAATATATGGCTACTGGCTACAAGATTATCAACAATAAGCTTAAAACGATGCATCCAAATATTTTAGACCAGTACTATGGTGCAGGTAATTTATTTATGACAACGTATGACATGGCACAGTTAGTTCAGAACTTGCAACAAAATAAAATATTTAATGAATCTACAACAACGCCTTTATTACAACAAATGGGAAGCACAATGTATCCAGAATCGTATCGTTATGGTTTTTACGTTAGTCCACAACGTGATCGTATTAATGGGGTATTTTTCGGACAAATATTCACTGTGTACTTTAACCAACGTTACACGGTTGTAATGGGAACTAATATTGCAAATGAGAACAAAGTTTCAAATGAAAATAAAATCTCCCATATTTATGATAGATTATTAAATCAAACATCATATTACAGTTACTAAAAAGCAACAACGCTGTATTGATTTAGAATGAATACTAATTATTCACTCTAACAATACAGCGTTATCTTTATGTGCAAAATATTATTTACATTCTTTAAGCATATCTAAAAAGACTTTTTCATAATTATCATTAAATGTAGATGTGACTACACTACAATTAGGATAGTCAGTTTTAAAATTCACTACAGTAGCGCCACGCGTCAAACTACCTTGTAACTCAATTTGAACATCAGCTTCTTTAACCTCATAATTCGCGCTATCCATCAGATATAAAATAGTAAAAACATCATACAATTTTAAACCTATTTCGAAATCATCTTCTCTATAATGTTGGAATATATTATAAAGCATTGAACTCGTTTGATTCATCTTTTCAAAAGAAGTAATAAACTCGTGGGTAAATAACGCTTGGCGTGCTAAATCTAAGCCAATCATCGTTAAAGGCAAGCCACTGTTAAATACTATATGTGCAGCTTCGGGGTCACAATAAATATTAAATTCCGCTAGGGGAGTTACATTCCCACGGCCTGTGCTTCCACCCATCAAAATAATTTCTTTAACATAAGTTTTGCTTTCAGGATAGGTATTGAAAAGTAGGGCAATATTAGTTAGTGGACCTAAAGCAATAAGGGTAATAGGTTCCTCAGCGTTTACTAAAATATTATACATAGCTTCTACTGAATGGGTTGAAGTAAGTTCTTCTGAAGAAATGTCTGGAAACTCATAACCATCCATCCCACTCTCTCCATGAACATGGCTCGCGCTATTTATTTCGTTTAATAAAGGTTTCGCAGCTCCTTTATGAACAGCAACATCGCTGTCAAAAAAGGATTTAAGTTTTAGTGCATTCATAGTTGTCTTTTCAATGTCAACATTGCCATTAACAGTAGAAATCATCTTAACGTCAAAGTTAGGGTGGCACAGGGCTAAACTAATCGCAGCTGCATCATCTATACCAGGATCCGTATCTATGATAATAGGTAATGCCATCTCAATTACCTCCTAAATAATAATTATCTTATTTTTAATTTTACTATTAATGAGTTGGATAAGCATTTATTAATACAAAAGAATAGGGGATTTGCAGTTAAAGCGTTTGAAAATAGATATAAAAAAACCTGCATGAAACGAAAATCGTTTCAATACAGGTTTTAGAAGCAGGGCGCTTATTAAATTATAAGTGGTGAGAATGTCCACCTTGCATAACCCAATAAGTACCAATAACTGTGATTAAAGTGATAATAATCGCAAAGATAACTTTGAACGATTGTAAACGACCATCTTTACCTTCAGTTAAGTGCATGAACATTAATAATTGAACTGCAGCTTGAATGAAAGCAAAACCAAAGATGATAGTTGTTTTAGCTTGAAATGTCATGTTTGTGTATAGTGTTACGAAAACTGCTAATAACGTTAAAACGATTGAGGCAATAAAGCCGACTGTGTGTTTTACAATTGTATTCATCCGCTATACACCATCCCTATCATATATACGGCAGTAAAGATGAAGATCCAAACAACATCTAAGAAGTGCCAGTATAAACTTACGATAAATAATTTTGGAGCATTAAATTTATTTAATCCACGTGTAGCAACTTGGATTAATAAACAAATAATCCAACCAATACCTAATGATACGTGGGCACCGTGAGTACCTAATAGGATGAAGAAACTTGACCAGTAAGAACTTAATTTAGGTGTTACACCTTCAGATGCATAGTGACTGAACTCGTAAATTTCGAATCCAACGAATACTAAACCTAAAAGCACTGTAAGAATCATCCAAAACATCATTAAGCTTTGTTTCTCTTTACGCATGTAGTAAATTGCAATACCACATGTATATGAACTGATTAATAAGGCAAATGTCATGATTAAAACGAGTGGTAACTCGAATAATTCAGTTGTCATTTTGCCACCGTAATCGCCACCGTGTTGCAACGTTAATAACGTTGCAAACAGGGTACCGAATAACGCGAATTCGGCTGTAAGGAAAATCCAGAAGCCAAGTTTATTTAATTGACCTTCGTGCGTACGTGAATCAACAGTATTTGTATCATGACTCATGACCTACAGCCTCCCTTTCTTTAATACGAGCTTCTCTTAAGCGAGCTTCATTCTCGGCAACTTCAGAAGCAGGGATATGATATCCATGGTCTTGTACGAAACTTTGATAAATTAATGTACCTAAAATACCAACTAAGCAGATAATTGCAGGAACAATAGTATCAAAGATTAAGAAGAAACCACCGATTAACATGAAGATACCCATGAAGAAACCAGTATGAGTATTGTTTGGCATATGAATATCTTTGTAATTATGGTTATCTAAGAAGTGACGACCATGTTCTTTCATATCAACAAATGTATCGTAGTCATTCCAATCTGGAGTAATGGCAAAGTTGTATTTAGGTGGAATTGCTGAAGCAGTTGACCATTCTAAAGTACGTCCTAAACCATCCCAGTTATCACCAGTTGCTTCGCGAGGTGATTTAATATGACTGTAAACGATGCTTGCTACTAAGAATAGGAAGCCAACAGCCATCATTAATGCTCCGATAGTTGAAATAACGTTTAGTAACCACCAACCATCTGATGGCATGTAAGTGTATAAACGACGTGGCATACCATCTAATCCAAGAATGAATTGTGGTAAGAAACATACGTTAAATCCAATCATGAATAACCAGAAGCACCACATGTTAAGTTTTTCATTTAATTTGTAACCCATCATCTTAGGATACCAGAAGATTAAACCAGCTAGGCAGGCAAATACTACACCAGTAACTAATGTGTAATGGAAGTGGGCTACTAAGAAATAAGTATTGTGATATTGATAGTCAGCAGATGCCATCGCTAACATTACACCTGTAACCCCACCTAATAAGAAGTTAGGGATGAAGGCTAATGAGAATAACATAGGTGACTCGAAAGTAATACGCCCTTTGTACAATGTTAATAACCAGTTGAATAATTTAACTCCGGTAGGAACACCGATTAACATTGTTGAGATTGAGAAGAATGAGTTAATTAAAGCACCATTACCCATTGTGAAGAAATGGTGAACCCAAACTAAGAAACTTAAGAATGCGATACCAGCAGTTGCCCACACCATGCTTTGGTGTCCGAATAAACGTTTACGAGCAAATGTTGGAATAATTTCTGAATAAATACCAAATGCAGGCAAGATAACGATATATACCTCAGGGTGCCCCCATACCCAGAAGAAGTTTGCCCATAACATTGGCATACCGCCGTCTGCTACTGTGAAGAAATGAGTTCCGAATATACGGTCAGCTGTCATTAATGCAAGAACAACTGTGAATACTGGGAACGCTAAAATTACGATTAAAGTCGTAATGAAAGTTGTTACAGTAAACATTGGCATTTGCATGAATTTCATAGTTGGAGTTTTACATCTTAAAATTGTTACGAAGAAGTTGATACCAGTCATTAGGGTACCGATACCCGAAATCTGAATCGCAACTAAGTAGTAGTTAACTCCAGGTCCTGGACTAAATTCGCCAGCTAATGGCGCGTAGTTTGTCCAACCAGCTGCTGGTGATCCACCTACGATGAATGAAAGGTTGAATAAGATCATACCAACAAAGAATAACCAGAAACTAATGTTATTCATAACTGGGAATGCCACATCTCGTGCCCCAATTTGTAAAGGAACTACTACGTTCCATAAACCAAAAATGAACGGCATGGCCATAAAGATAATCATGATTACGCCGTGCGTACTGAAAATTTCGTTATAGTGGTTTGATTCTAAGAATTTGTTATCTGGAATCGTTAATTGAGTACGTAATAATAACGCGTCAATACCACCACGGACGAACATTAATACCGCACAGATTAAGTACATTAAACCGATTTTTTTATGGTCTACGGATGTGAACCATTCTTTATAAAGATATTTCCATAATTTGAAATAAGTAATTACTGCGATAAGTCCGATAACTAAGAATGGCGCACCAATTTGGGCCATTGTAATCATCCAGTTACCTTTAACGAGCAATTGATCCCATGGAAAATTCATTAATGTTCACCTCCATGATCATTGTCTTTGTGCTGAAGCTTAGACGCATTTTCGTCTTTAGCTCCTTTATTGATTTTTTCCATTTCCTCAGAATTATGAGATTCTTCTTTCTTGAATTCATTATCATAAGGATCGTTGTTGCCTAAAATCATTGGCTTCATACCATGACGCTTATAGTTAGCGTTAGTAATTTGAACCTTACGAGCTGGTTTCTGAGGTTTATCTGTTACATCTTCATATAATTTGTCTTCAGGAACGAAGTTTGGATCTTTTTGAACGTAATTGTAACGTTTATAAGCATAGAAGATGTACTCTGGATCAGCTGCAGGGTCAACGAATGCCATATGTGTACCATTGAATGTTAATTCTTTATTAGGCGTGCTTGGAAGAATTTGTTTATCAAACTCATCTTGGCTAATTGTTTTCTTACCTTTAGCATCTTTTACCCAAGCATCGAAATCTTTTTGGTCTACAGAGTGAACTTTGAATGTTTGACGAGCAAAACCTTCACCATTGAAGTTTGAGTTACGTCCTCTGAAAGTACCAGTTTGATCGGCTGTTAAAGTCCAATCCATTGTCATGCCAGTCATGGCATATTTTTGACCACCTAGTTGAGGAATCCAGAAACTAGTCATTGTGTCCATAGATTGTAATTTGAATACTACTGGACGATTTTTTGGAATAGTTAATGTATTAACTGTTTCAATTTTTTGTTCTGGATAAGCAAAGAACCATTTATATCCAGCACTTACTGCATAGACCACCATTGGATCTTCTTTACTTTCAGGTGGTTTTTCATAATCGTATAACGTTTTAACTGTTGGAATAGCTAAAGCGATAACGATAATGATAGGTACCACAAACCAAATTGTTTCAATTAAAGAATTGTGGTGCATCTTACCTGATTCGTTATTTTTATTGTAGCTATATTTGAAAATAAAAATAGCGAACATTGTAAGTACAACAGCAACAATAACAAGCATGAAGATGATTGAATAAATAATCAAGAACTTCTGACTACTTGCTACTGGCCCTTTTGCATTAAATACTTCTATGTTCGAACACCCGCTAAGTAAAACAAGCGTCCCAAACATTAGAAGCAAAGACTTAAATTTTGACACTTTTTTGACCTCCTAATACTACAAATGTAGGGCTTACCACTAATTTTAGTTTATTACGCGATATTTACAAGTACTTATAAGAAAAAAATTATATTTATAAATAGGAAAAAACTAATAACAATAGGAATGACGGGGAATGTAAGATTTGTTAAAATTATGTGTCTATTCTGTGAAAAATGACAAAATTGAGACTTAAGTGTTTGTAGTTGAGAAACGTTATCATTTTCAGCGTTTTCAAGGGTTTTAGACATAAAAAAAGATGAGAATTTTATCTCATCTGAATTTTATAAATATGACATTTTATTTAACTTCTATGTATCTAGTTGATGTTTCTTGAGCCCCATCTGAGTCAATAACATGATATTGTACTTTGTATTTGCCAACTTTTGATGTGTCAACATGACCATCTACCGTGATTTTATGAGTTAAATCGCCATCTTCTTTATCGAAAGCACTAATTCCATTTAATAAATTATACTTTTGACCTTTTTGAATAACAATATCATTGACGCCTTTAAGTTCAGGAGCGTGATTAGTTGTTGCTTCGGCACTTAAATTTGGGGTAACAAGAGTTGCGGAGACTCCGAGCGCTGAAAGTGACTGTATTAGTTTATTCATTACGTTAACCTCCGAATTAATAAATCGTTGTTTTGTTTAATTAAACTATACTTTATTTTCTGATGATAAACATCATACTATAGTCTTAATATAGCGTATTACTTCTGAAATTTAAATAATATAAAGGAAAATATATATTAAGTTTATGTAAATTGAACATTTTGTGAAATCAATAACAATTATTAACGCAACTTTTTTAAAATGTATTACAATATGGTTGTAGTCATTACGAGTTATAAATAATGGGAGTGATTTTTAGTGTTAAATGAACAAGAAAAGGCTATTATCAAAGAAACAGTGCCTGTATTACAAGAAAAGGGAACAGAAATAACATCTTATTTCTATAAAAGAATGTTTAAACAACATCCTGAATTAAAAAATATGTTTAACCAAACTAACCAGCAGAAGGGTTTTCAATCTACTGCGTTAGCTCAAAGTGTGTTAGCAGCAGCAGTTAATATTGAAAATTTAGCTAACATTTTGCCGGTTGTTAAAGAAATCGCTTATAAACACTGTGCTTTACAAGTACCACCTGCAGGCTACGATATTGTGGGAGAAAATTTAATAGAAGCAATCAAAGCAGTCGTAGGTCTTGGTGATGAGGATCCAATTATTCAAACTTGGAAAAAAGCATATCAAGAAATCGCTGATGTATTTATCCAAGTTGAAAAAGACATTTACAGTAAAATGTTATGGGATGGATTCAAACCTTTCAAAATTGAAAAAATTGAACAACTTTCATCAAACATTAAAGCATTTACAGTTACTTCAAATGAATATGATTTAAGTCAATTTATTCCTGGTAACTATATTACAGTAGATGTAAGTAGTAGCAAAATGCCTTATCGTGCAAAACGTCATTATTCAATCGTAGGCGGAGACAACACACATTTAACATTTGCAGTTAAGAGAGATGTTACTACAGAGCATGAAGGTGAAGTTTCAACTATTTTACATGATGAATTAAAAGAGGGTGATGATATTAATTTATCAGCACCAGTTGGACCATTTATGGTAGAAAATACTGAACATCCTCAATTATTTATTGGAGCTGGCATTGGCGTTACACCGTTAGTTTCAATGTTTAGAGAAGTTGTTGATAAAGGTAGTCAAGCTCAGTTCATTCAAGTTACTGGAGATGTGAATGATACACCGTTCACTTCACTATTGAAAGATATTAGTGAAAAAGCAGAAACTGCTAATTATGAATTATATGACAGAGCGTCAAATGGTTATTTAACTAAAGAATATTTAGATAAATTTATTAATAATGAAACAGAAGTATATGTGTGTGGTGGAACTCAATTCCTTCAATCAGTTATTGAATTATTGAAAGAAATGGATGTTGACCAAAGCCATATCCACTTCGAAACATTTGTACCTAAATTAAGTGTGGCTGTTTAATAACTAAACCAAATATTAAAGGGATGATAAGCGAATTTATTTCGCTTATCATCCCTTTTTTTAATCATCAATTACATTAACGATCAATAGAATTATTCAATGCCACGACGCATTTTTTCAGCTAATAAAGTATTATTTAATACCATAGTGATTGTTAATGGGCCAACGCCACCTGGAACAGGAGTAATTGCGCCAGCTACTTCTTTAACTTCGTCAAATTCAACGTCACCTTTTAATTTACCGTTTTCATCTGGTGTATTACCTACATCGACAATAACAGCGTCTTCTTTAACGTCATCTTTAGTTACAAGACCAGGCTTACCAACTGCACTTACGATAACATCAGCATCTTTTAAATGACTGTGCATATCTTTAGTACGTGAATGTAAAATTGTTACAGTCGCATTAGCTTGTAATAATAATTTAGAAACTGGTTGACCAACAATGTGGCTACGACCGATAACAACTGCATTTTTACCTTCTAAATCGATATCAGCATGTTTTAAGATTTCCATAATACCTAGAGGTGTACATGGTACGAATGTTTGTTCATCGATATATAATTTACCGATATTTGATGGATGGAAACCATCAACGTCTTTTTCTGGATTAATAGCTTCTAGGATTTTTTGTTCACTTACTTGTTTTGGAAGTGGAACTTGAACTAAGATACCACTTACTGAATCATCATTATTTAAACGATCTAATTCTTTTAACACATCTTCTTCTGAAGTATCTTCGTCTAAATGAACAATTTCAGAAATCATGCCAATTTTTTCAGCAGCTTTCTTTTTAGAATTAACGTAACTTTGACTAGCTCCGTCATTTCCCACTAAGATAACAGATAATTTAGGAGTATAACCTTTTTCTTTTAAAGCTTCTACTTGATCTTGTAATCCCTGTCTGTAGTCCTTAGAAATTTGTTTCCCATCTAAAATTTTTGCAACCACAAAAAATTCCTCCTTGTTTGTTTAAATCATAATTATAGCTTAACTTTCAAACCCTAATTACGTCAAATTTTAGGCAAAAGACGTAAATTAAATTAAAAAATATAAATAAAGTTCGATTTTTAATTGAAAAAGCATTCAATGATTGTTATGCTATATCTGTAATATACAACTAATCGTATCAATATTTCAAACTTTTGAAAGGGTGTACAAAGTGAAAGTAGCAGTCATTATGGGTAGTTCCTCAGACTGGAAGATAATGCAAGAAAGTTGCGCAATGTTAGAGCAATTTGGAATTCCGTACGATAAGAAGGTAGTATCTGCACATCGTACGCCAAAGTTAATGTTCGATTTTGCAAGCCAAGCAAGAGCGAAAGGTTATGACATTATTATCGCTGGTGCAGGCGGAGCAGCTCATTTACCTGGAATGGTAGCATCAATGACGACGTTACCGGTTATTGGAGTTCCTATTGAGTCTAAAAGTTTAAAAGGTTTAGATTCATTATTATCAATTGTACAAATGCCTGGTGGTATTCCAGTTGCAACTACTGCCATTGGTACAGCTGGTGCAAAAAATGCTGGAATTTTAGCGGCAAGAATTTTAAGTATTGGTAATGAAAGCGTTCGTAAAAATTTAGAAAATTATGAACAATCACTTGTAGATAAAGTAGGTGAAATGCAAAATGAACTTCAATAAATTAAAGTTTGGTGACACGATTGGTATTATCGGCGGAGGACAGCTGGGCAAAATGATGGCACAATCTGCTCAGAAGAAGGGATTTAAAGTCGTATGTTTAGATCCTAATGCCGATAGTCCATGTAAACCAGTAGCGCATGAATTTATTAATGCCGCTTATGACGATGAACAAGCATTACAAGAGTTAGGTCGAAAAACTGACGTGATTACTTATGAATTTGAAAATATTTCGGCCGACCAACTTCAACACCTAACTGAACAATTTAATATTCCTCAAGGTTATCAAGCCATTCAATTATTACAAGACAGATTAACTGAAAAACAAACATTAGAGCAAGCAGGTTCTAAAATTGTTCCATTCTTGTCTGTTCAAAGTAATGATGACCTCCAAACGGTTATAAATGAATTAGGTTATCCTTTCATTCTGAAAACACGCTTTGGTGGTTATGATGGTAAAGGGCAAATACTAGTTAAAGATGAAACAAATATTGAAGAAGCTAAAGCACTTATTTCTAATCAAGAATGTGTAGCGGAACAATATTTAGATTTAGCACTTGAAGTTTCTTTAACAGTAACTATTGGTAATCAAAAGCAAATCACTTATTTCCCATTACAAGAAAACGAACACCGCAATCAAATACTATTTAAAACTATCGTGCCAGCGAGAAGCGATAAAGAACAAGAAGCAAGAGATGAAGTTAACAAAATTATTGAAGCAATACATTTCGTTGGAACATTTACGGTTGAATTCTTTATAGATAAAGACAATCACTTATTTGTAAATGAAATTGCACCACGTCCTCATAATTCCGGACATTATTCAATCGAAGCTTGTGATTATTCACAATTTGATACACATATCTTAGCAGTTACTGGACAAACACTTCCAAAATCAGTTGAAATATTGAAACCTGCCGTCATGATGAACTTGCTAGGTCGCGATTTAGACTTGTTAGAGGATAAATTTAGTGAACATCCTGAATGGCATATTCATATTTATGGCAAATCTGAACGTAAACCTGACCGTAAAATGGGCCATATGACTATTTTGACTGATGATATTGACGATACAGAAGCTAAAATGCTTAAGGAATTTGAAGGGAGAGAATAATTCATGTCTCTATTATATGAAGGTAAAGCAAAAAGAATTTTTTCTACTGACACACCGCACCAATTAAGAGTGGAATATAAAGATGAAGTTACAGCTGGAAATGGCGCGAAAAAAGATACTATGGAAGGTAAAGGGCGTTTAAATAATAAAATTACTTCAATTATCTTTGATTATTTAACTCAAAAAGGAATTAAGAGTCATTTTATCAAACAATTATCCGAAACAGAACAATTAGTTGAAGAAGTCAAAATTATACCACTAGAAGTAGTGGTTCGTAATATCGCAACTGGTTCTATTACAAAACGTTTAGGTTTTGAAAAGGGTCATCAATTTGAAGCACCATTAGTAGAGTTCTTTTACAAAAATGATGATCTAAATGATCCGCTTATTACAGATGACCACGTTAAACTTCTTAATATTGCTAATGATGAAGAAATAGAAACATTAAAATCGATGGCAAAGGATATCAATCGTGTACTTATCCAACTTATGGATGAAATGAATTTACGTTTGGTTGATTTTAAAGTTGAATTTGGCAGAACACAAGATGGCAAAATTTTATTAGCTGATGAAATTTCTCCTGATACTTGCCGTATTTGGGATAAAGATTCAGATACTAACTTTGATAAAGACGTTTACAGAAATGACACTGGTTCACTTATTGACACATATCAAACATTTTTAAATAAATTGGAGGATCTTAAATAATGAAAACGATTGAACTTCACATCACACTACAACCACAGGTATTAGATACGCAAGGACAAGCATTAAACCGAGCAGTACATGATTTAGGATATAAACAAGTTAATGACATTCGTGTAGGTAAAGTATTATATATGACTGTTGATGAAGCGACAGATGAAGCGGTGGATAATATTATCACAACGTTAAGTGAAAAATTATTTGCGAATACAGTTATTGAAGAATATAGCTACAAAATTGTAGATGAAAAGGAGAATGCATAAGATGAAGTTTGCAGTTCTCGTATTTCCCGGATCAAATTGTGATAGAGACATGTACAATGCAGCAATTAAGTCAGGCGCTGAAGCAGAATATGTCGATTATCGAGAAACATCGTTAGAAGGTTTTGATGGGGTACTCATTCCAGGTGGTTTCTCATTCGGTGACTATCTTCGTTCAGGCGCAATGGCTAGCGTAGCGCCGATTATTGATGAAGTTAAACGTTTCGCAGAAGAAGGCAAACCTGTATTAGGTGTTTGTAACGGTTTCCAAATTTTAACAGAAATAGGTCTATTACCTGGCGCATTACTACATAATGATTCTCATTTATTTATTAGCAGAAATGAAAAACTGAAAATTGCTAATAATCAAACTTCATTTACTAATCTTTATGGTGAAAATGAAATTGTAGTTTATCCAGTAGCACATGGTGAAGGTCATTATTATTGTACAGATGAAATGTATGAAGAATTAGTTGAAAATAATCAAATTATCTTAACTTATGAAGATAATCCAAACGGCTCTCATGAGCATATTGCGGGTATCGTCAACAAACAAGGTAACGTGTGTGGTATGATGCCGCACCCTGAACGAGCACTTGAAACAATTCTTGGCACTGATAGTGGTGTGAAATTATTCGAAGCAATGGTTAATAGTTGGAGGGAACAAAATGTCTAAGTTTATCGAACCAAGTATTGAAGAAATTAAACTTGAAAAAGTCTATCAAGACATGGGTTTAAGTGATGCAGAATATGACAAAGTGTGTGAAATCTTAGGAAGAGAACCTAACTTTACTGAAGTCGGTATCTTCTCTGTAATGTGGAGTGAGCATTGTTCTTATAAACACTCAAAACCGTTCTTAAAACAATTCCCAACAACTGGTGAACATGTATTAATGGGACCAGGTGAAGGCGCTGGGGTGGTTGATATTGGTGATAATCAAGCCGTTGTATTTAAAGTAGAATCTCATAACCATCCTTCTGCAATTGAACCATATCAAGGTGCAGCAACTGGTGTAGGCGGTATTATCAGAGATATCGTTTCTATCGGCGCTAGACCAATTAATTTATTAAACAGCTTACGTTTCGGTGAATTATCAGTGAAACAAAACCAACGCTTACTTAAAGGTGTGGTTCGTGGTATTGGTGGTTATGGTAACTGTATCGGTATTCCAACAACTGCTGGTGAAATTGAGTTTGACGATCGTTATGATGGTAACCCATTAGTTAACGCTATGTGTGTAGGTGTCATTGACCACGACATGGTTCAAAAAGGGACTGCTAAAGGTGAAGGTAACTCAGTCATTTATGTAGGTTTAAAAACGGGACGTGACGGTATTCACGGTGCTACTTTTGCATCAGAAGAGTTAACTGAAGAAAGTGAAAGTAAACGTCCATCAGTTCAAATTGGTGACCCATTTGTTGGTAAAAAGTTAATGGAAGCGACATTAGAAGCTATTACATTTGACGAATTAGTTGGTATTCAAGATATGGGTGCTGCTGGTTTAACGTCTTCTTCATCTGAAATGGCAGCTAAAGGTGGAAGCGGTTTGGAATTACACTTGGATAAAGTGCCAACACGCGAAGCTGGTATTTCACCTTATGAAATGATGCTTTCAGAAACACAAGAAAGAATGTTATTAGTAGTTGAAAAAGGTACAGAACAAAAATTCTTAGACTTATTCGATAAACATGAACTTGATAGCGCAATTATTGGTGAAGTAACAAACACTGACCGCTTCGTTCTTAAATACGAAAATGAGGTTTATGCAGATATTCCGGTTCAATCGTTAGCTGATGAAGCACCTGTTTACATTTTAGAAGGTGAAGAAAAAGAATATAACACATCTAAAAATGATTATAGTGCTATCGATGCTCAAGATGTATTCGAAAAATTATTAACGCATCCAACTATCGCTTCAAAACATTATTTATATGAACAATATGATCAACAAGTTGGTGCGAATACAATTATTAAACCAGGCTTACAATCTTCAGTTGTACGTGTAGAAGGCACAAATAAAGCTGTTGCTTCTACAATTGATGGTGAAGCAAGATATGTCTTTAACCAACCTTATGAAGGTGGAAAAATGGTTGTAGCAGAAGCATATCGCAATTTAATTGCTGTTGGGGCAACACCATTAGCTATCACAGATTGCTTAAACTATGGTTCGCCTGAAAAGAAAGAAATCTACCAACAATTAATTGATTCTACTAAGGGTATGGCAGAAGCATGTGAAGTGCTAAAAACACCTGTTGTTTCAGGTAACGTGTCATTATATAACGAAACACGTGGCACATCTATTTTCCCAACGCCTGTAGTAGGTATGGTAGGTCTAATTGAAGATATCGATTATTTAAATGATTTCCATCCTGAAGCTGGCCACAAATTATATCTTGTTGGAGAAACTAAAGACGATTTCGGCGGCAGTCAAATTGAAAAATTATTATACGGCAAAGTTAATCATGAATATGAAGCTATCGATTTAAGTGATGAAGTGGCAAAAGGCGAAGCGGTTAAAACAGCAATCAGAAATGGTGTCGCTTCTCATGTTCAAACAGTTGGTAAAGGCGGTTTATTAATTACGTTAGCGCGTATTAGTGCTTATCATGGTCTTGGTTTATCGGCTCATGTAGATCTTTCAGATGCACAGTTATTTAGTGAAACACAAGGTCGCTACGTGATTGCAGTGAAAGAAGGCCAAACACTAGAGATCGACAATGCTGTTGAAATCGGTGAATTAACAGATGTAGACGAATTTAAAGTTTCAAATGCTCAAACTACTATTGTAGAAAAAGTCTCAGACATTAAAGAAAATTGGGAAGGGGCCATTGAAAAATGTTTAACTACAGTGGATTAAACGAAGAGTGTGGTGTATTCGGAATATGGAATCATTCTGAAGCAGCCCAATTAACTTATATGGGACTTCATAGTTTACAACATCGTGGTCAAGAAGGCGCAGGTATTGTTGTTTCAGATGGCGAAACATTAAAAGGCGAACGTGGTTTAGGTTTGTTAACTGAAGCGATTAAAGCGCCTCAAATGGAGAACCTTAAAGAAGGACATAACGCTATTGGTCATGTACGCTATGCTACTTCTGGTAATAAAGGTATTGAAAATATTCAACCATTCCTTTATCACTTCTATGATATGAGTGTAGCGATTTGTCACAATGGTAACTTAATTAACGCGCAAGCGCTTCGTCAGTATTTAGAAAAACATGGTGCTATTTTCCATTCATCATCTGATACTGAAGTGATTATGCATTTAATTCGTCGCAGTAAAGCACCAACTTTTGAAGAAGCTTTAAAAGAAAGTTTACGTCAAATTAAAGGTGGTTTCACTTTTGCGATTTTAACTAAAGATGCACTATATGGTGCAGTTGATCCTAATGCCATCCGTCCGCTTGTAGTCGGTAAAATGCAAGATGGAACTTACATTTTAGCAAGTGAGACATGTGCGATTGATGTATTAGGTGCAGAGTTTGTTCAAGATATACACGCCGGTGAATACGTCGTCATTAATAAAGATGGTGTTGAAGTTAAATCTTATACAAGTCACACAAATACAGCGATTTCTGCAATGGAATACATCTACTTTGCACGTCCGGATTCTACGATTGCTGGGAAAAATGTTCATGCAGTACGTAAAGCGTCTGGTAAAAAATTAGCTCAAGAAAGTCCAGCTAATGCTGATATGGTTATTGGTGTACCTAATTCATCGTTATCAGCTGCAAGTGGTTACGCTGAAGAAAGCAAATTACCATATGAAATGGGCTTAGTTAAAAACCAATATGTAGCACGTACGTTTATTCAACCTACTCAAGAATTAAGAGAACAAGGCGTTCGCGTAAAACTCTCAGCTGTTAAAGACATTGTCGATGGAAAAAGTATTGTCTTAGTTGATGATTCAATTGTACGAGGTACTACAAGTAAACGTATTGTTAAGATGTTGAAAGATTCAGGCGCAAAAGAAGTTCACGTCCGTATAGCGTCTCCAGAATTTATGTTCCCAAGTTTCTATGGTATTGATGTCTCAACAACGGCTGAATTGATTTCAGCTAGTAAATCACCAGAAGAAATTTGTGAATATATTGGCGCAGACTCATTAGCTTATTTAAGCGTTGATGGGTTAATTGAATCGATTGGTTTAGATTACGATGCGCCATATCACGGTTTATGTGTAGAAAGCTTCACGGGCGACTATCCGGCAGGCCTTTTCGATTACGAAGAGAATTATTATAAAAACTTGAGTCAACGTCAAAAGGATTACATTAACAATCATAAACACAACTTTGATAGAGAGGGTAATATCCATGTCTAAAGCTTATGAACAATCAGGTGTTGATATTCACGCAGGTTATGAAGCAGTTGAAAGAATGTCGAGTCACGTCCAACGTACGATGCGTAAAGAAGTGCTTGGCGGTCTAGGAGGATTTGGTGCGACATTCGACTTATCACAATTAAATATGAAAGCACCCGTTCTCGTCTCTGGCACGGATGGTGTAGGTACTAAATTAAAGCTTGCAATCGATAATGACAAACACGATACCATTGGCATCGATGCCGTAGCAATGTGTGTTAACGATATTTTAACTACAGGCGCTGAACCACTTTATTTCTTAGATTATATTGCTACAAATAAAGTGGTGCCAGAAGTGATTGAACAAATTGTTAAAGGTGTCAGTGACGGTTGTGAAGAAACTAATACCGCTTTAATCGGTGGTGAAACTGCAGAAATGGGCGAAATGTACCATGAAGGTGAGTATGATCTTGCAGGCTTTGCGGTAGGTGCAGTTGAGAAAGAAGACTACATTGATGGCTCAGCGATTCAAGAAGGACAAGCTATCATTGGTCTTGCGTCAAACGGCATTCATTCAAACGGTTACAGTTTAGTCCGTAAATTAATTAAAGAATCAGGTATTGATTTAAACGATGAATTCGATGGACGTACGTATCTAGATACGTTCTTAGCGCCAACACAGTTATATGTTAAGCCTATTCTTGCTCTGAAAAAGGCTGTTCAAATAAAAGGCATGAATCATATCACAGGTGGCGGTTTTTACGAAAATATCCCACGTGGCTTACCTAAAGGATTAGCAGCGAAGATTGATACTCAATCCTTCCCAACGCCTAAAGTATTTGAATGGTTACAACAACAGGCTCAAATTGAAACTCAAGAAATGTATAACGTATTTAATATGGGAATAGGTTATACGGTTATTGTCGATAAAGAAGAAGCCAAAAAAGCGATTGAAATATTAAATAATGAAGGCATTTCAGCATATGAAATTGGTGAAATTATTACAGATAAAGATACGCCTATCCATTTAGAGGGGGTAGAGGCGTGACTAAAGTAGCTATCTTTGCTTCTGGTTCAGGCAGTAACTTTGAAAATATCGTGTTAAAAGTAGACAAAGGTGAACTTAACAACATTGAAATTACGTCATTATTTACAGACCATCACGATGCATATTGTATTGATCGTGCAAATAAACTTAAAGTAGCGACACATATCAATGAACCTAAAAACTTTGAATCTAAATCTGCATATGAACAACATTTGATTCAATTATTAAAACGTGAAGAAGTAGAATGGATTATTCTTGCGGGTTATATGAGATTGATAGGTCCAGATTTATTAGACGCTTACGAAGGTAAAATATTAAATATCCATCCATCATTATTGCCAAAATATAAGGGGAAAGATGCTGTTGGGCAAGCGTTCGATAGCGGTGATAATGTAACTGGTTCAACTGTCCATTATGTTGACAGTGGCATGGATACGGGAGAAATTATTGAACAAAGACAATGTGATATTAAACCGGACGATACTAAAGAAGTATTAGAAGAACGTGTTAAACATTTAGAGTATGAACTTTATCCTAGCGTTATTGCTAAGGTCATCAAGTAAGGAGTTAAGTAAATCATGAAAAAAGCAATTTTAAGTGTTTCAAATAAAAGTGGAATTGTAGAATTTGCTAAAGCATTAAGCGACTTAGATTACGAATTATATTCAACTGGTGGTACGAAACGTGCGCTTGAAGAAGCTTCTGTGCCAGTAAAATCTGTCTCTGATTTAACTCAATTTCCTGAAATTATGGACGGTCGTGTTAAAACGTTACATCCAGCGGTACATGGGGGCATTTTAGCGGATCGCGACAAACCTGAACATCTTGAACAATTATCAGAACAACATATTGATTTAATCGATATGGTAGTCGTAAACTTATATCCTTTTCAAAAAACAGTGTCAAATCCAGATGTAACTGAAGCGGATGCCATTGAAAATATAGATATTGGTGGTCCAACAATGTTACGTGCGGCAGCGAAAAACTTCAAACACGTTACTACAATCGTACATCCTGCAGATTATAATGAAGTGATTGAACGAATTAAATCTGATCGCCTAGATGAAGCGTTCCGTAAAGAATTAATGATTAAAGTATTTGCGCATACAAACGAATATGATCATGCAATTGTAAGTTTCTTCAAAGGAGATAGTGAACAATTACGTTACGGGGAAAACCCGCAACAATCAGCGCGTTTTGTCCGCACATCTACAAGCAAACATACCATCGCAGGTGCTAAGCAATTACATGGTAAAGCATTAAGCTACAACAATATTAAAGATGCAGACTCAGCATTATCTTTAGTGAAGAAATTTAGTGAACCAGCAGCTGTAGTAGTGAAGCATATGAATCCATGTGGCGTAGGTATCGGCAATACAATTGAAGATGCTTTCAAGAATGCATATGATGCGGATAATCAATCTATCTTTGGTGGCATCATTGCTTTAAATAGAACGGTAACGGCTGAACTTGCTGAAACGTTGCATACTATCTTTTTAGAAGTAGTTATCGCACCAAGATTTACTGATGAGGCGTTAGACATTTTAACTAAAAAGAAAAATATCCGTTTATTAGAAATTGATATGACGATTGATAATAGAGAAGAGGAATTTGTTTCAGTGTCAGGCGGTTACTTAGTTCAAGATAAAGATAACTATGAAGTATCTAAAGAAGATATGAAAGTAGTGACTGAAACGAAACCAACAGATACTCAATGGGAAGCAATGTTACTTGGTTGGAAAGTGATTCCATCTGTAAAAAGTAACGCGGTTATCTTAAGTAATGCGAAACAAACAGTAGGTATCGGTGCGGGTCAAATGAATCGTGTAGGCTCTGCAAAAATAGCTTTAGAACGTGCAATTGAAATCAATGATAATGTTGCTTTGATTTCTGACGGGTTCTTCCCAATGGATGACACCGTTGAGTTAGCAGCTAAACATGGTATAAAAGCGATTATTCAACCTGGTGGTTCAATTAAAGACCAAGATTCAATCGATATGGCTAATAAATATGGCATTACTATGGTAATGACAGGTATGCGTCACTTTAAACACTAATAAAATATTAAAAAGAATGGAGGGACTAGTTAGATGAATGTTTTAGTTATAGGTGCAGGTGGACGTGAACACGCTTTAGTTTCTAAATTACATCAATCACCATTGGTTCAACAATTATTTGCTATTCCAGGCAATGATGCTATGGAGAATATGGCAGAAACACATACTGAAATTGCTGAAAATGATCACGAGGCTATTTTGAAATTTGTCAAAGATAATAATGTTGAATGGGTGGTTATCGGCCCAGAACAACCTCTGATTGATGGCTTATCTAATCGATTACGTCAAGCAGATGTTAAAGTGTTTGGTCCTAATAAAGAAGCCGCACAAATAGAAGGTTCAAAATTATTCGCTAAGCAATTAATGGAAAAATACGACATTCCAACTGCGGATTATAAAGAAGTGAATTCTAAAACTGAGGCGCTTGATTATGTAAATCAATGCGAATTGCCAATTGTAGCTAAAAAAGATGGTTTGGCAGCTGGTAAAGGCGTCATTATCGCTGAAACACGTGAAGACGCAATTGAAGCGGTTGAAACCCTCTATCCAGAAGAACAAGGTAAAGTGGTATTTGAGCAATTTTTAGAAGGGGAAGAATTCTCATTAATGACCTTTATCAATGGCGACTATGCAGTGCCATTTGACTGTATTGCCCAAGACCATAAACGTGCGTTTGATAACGATGAAGGTCCGAACACTGGCGGAATGGGTGCGTATTGTCCAGTCCCTCATATTTCTGAAGATGTTCTAAAACGTACGGATAAAGAAATTGCTCAACCTATTGCGAAAGCGATGAAAGCAGAAGGGTATGATTACTTTGGATTGCTTTATATTGGAGCGATTTTAACTTCAGAAGGTCCTAAAGTCATAGAATTTAATGCGCGTTTTGGCGACCCAGAAGCTCAAGTATTATTAAGTCGTTTAGAAAGTGATTTAATGGCTCAAATCGTCGCATTAGACCGTAAAGATCCTATCCGCTTCCAATGGCAAGATGACTTTGTTGTAGGTGTGATGTTAGCATCTAAAGGCTATCCTGGTAGCTATGAGAAAGGTGCCAAAGTAACAGGCTTCGAATTAAATGATAATTATTTCGTTAGTGGTTTACGTAAAAAAGATAATGCCTTCGTTACTTCAGGAGGCAGAGTTTTATTAGCTGTTGGAAAAGGGGCAACAATTGAAGAAGCACAAAAAGCAGCTTATAGTAACGTGGAAAAAATAGAAAGTGATAATCTATTCTATCGTCACGATATTGGTAATAAAGCATTGAAATAATAATATTAAAAAATAAGGGCGTATCACATTGTGAGTGATACGCCCTAAATGTTCGCTTTAAGCAGTATATCCTGATACACGAGCATCAGTAATACCAGTAATAGGTAAATATTGTGAAAGGTAAAACCCAATGATTAAAATGGCTACAACGCAAATCACAAATAAAATATCTTTATAAGAAAAAGGTGCTTTGTAATAATACGTTCTTGGACCATCTTTAAAGCCTTTAGATTCCATCGCAACAGATAGTTGATGTGCACGACGGATATTTTGACTTAAAATTGGAATTAATAAATGTTTAAGACGTTTGAGCCCTCTATAATTTGAAGCATCGATCATTTGATAACGCATTTTTAATGAACGTCTCAATTGAATAAATGATGTAAAAATGAGAGGGACCATTCTAATCGCAGCCATAAACGCATAAGCAATTTTAGGTTTAACTTTCAAATGTTGCATTAAGCTATAAAAAATCATAACAATTTGTGAAGTTAAAGCGATTAAAATTCCTAACATAGAGACTGAAATAGTACGTAAAGATACGTGTAAACCTCTGACTAAACTTTCAGTACTAATTTGAATAAATCCTAAAGAAAATAGTACATGAGTACCATCTCCATATAGAATCATAAATAAAGAAGATAATAAAGCAAATAATACACAAGCTAGTACTAATGTACCTGTAATTTTAAAAGAAGTACCATTGAATAATAGCAATAGTATAAATAGCAACAGCGTTATATAAATCATATAATCAAAATTATGTACAAAGATAACAAAGAAGAATAAAGCTACTCCAAGTAGTAATTTAGTGATGATATTGACATCATCAACGAATGTGTAATGTTTTTTCCATCGTTCAAACATGAAGGTCACCTGCCATCTCTTTAAGTTGTCCATTTTCAACGTTTAATCGACGAGTTGGATAACGACGAATGATTTCAGGATCATGTGTCACCATAACAATCGTTTGTCCATTAGACACGCGTTCTTGGAATAACTTTATTAATTGAAATGTATTGTGACTATCCAAACCAAATGTAGGTTCATCAAGTAAAATAATGTCAGCTTTTGAACTTAAAGCAGTTGCTACACTTAAACGTCGTTTTTGGCCCATTGATAATTCAAAAGGATGTTGATCTTTAACGTTTTCTAAATGTAAAAGTTTTAATAACTGTTGTGTTTCGTTATCTGCTGCTTTACGGTCTAGATGATTATAATGAATATTAATTTCGTCATAGACTGAATTAGTGATAAATTGAAGTTCTGGATTTTGATAAATCAGATACATGTGTTTAGCAGCATCTTTAATTTTTTTTAATTGTTTATCTTGGTAGAACATTTGCCCTTTATATTTAATTAATTGCAGTATAGATTCCAATAGGGAAGTCTTTCCAGCTCCGTTTTTACCAGTAATGGTAATCCACTCTCCCGGATGTACACTTAAATTATCCACAGAAAACAATTCATTCTTTCCACGAATAATTTCACCATTTTTAAAATTCAACAATATCTCATTTTTATTAGGTGATAGTGGTTTTGGTTCGGGGGCATGTTCCCATGCATGAGGGTGCCAAACACCATATTCCGAAAGTAACGCTTCACAATTTTGAAGAATATAATCTGGTGTATTATCAGCGATAATTTCACCTTCATAATTCATTAAAATAACACGGTCAACATAATCCCAAATATGTTCCACTTTGTGTTCTACAATAAGTACTGTTTGGTCTGTCCACAACTGAATTAATTTTTTCCATAAATCTGCTGTAGCATCTACATCTAACATGGCAGTAGGCTCATCTAGGAAAAGTGTATTAGCTTCTTGTAAAATAGTTTCTACAATAGCTAGTTTCTGTTTCATACCGCCACTCAGGTGATTAACAAAAGTATCTTTAGTGACATTTAAATCTACAGAAGCAAGGGCTTCTTCAATTTGGTGATCCATTTCGTGACGGGGCACTTGTTTATTTTCAAGCACAAATGCTAATTCTTCATATACTTTAGGCATACAAAATTGTGTATCTGGATCTTGAAAGATTACTCCAGAATGAGAATCAATTTCTAACTCATCACACTTCATAGGAAGTTCAATAAGATTAGGAACGATACCACTTAAAACATTAAGCAATGTGCTTTTACCAGATCCAGAAGGACCTAGTAAAAGCACTTTTTGTTTATCTTTAATTTCAATATTTAAGTTATCGAAAATTTTTCGATTACCATTTGGGTATTTTAGGCGTAAATTTTTAACTCTTAACACATTAATTTCCCCTTATAGGTTGTCGTAATCTTTTTGAGAAGCAGGGCGGAATAACTTAGTTACGCCAGTTTGATCAAGCGCTTTAACGATATAGTAAGATAAGATACCTGCTACTACGATACCGCTAATAATACGAAATACTATAAATAAAATTAAATTCCAAGATGCAACTTCTTTCATATATCCATAATAGAAATCTACTGGAAGAGAAATTACAGCTGCTGCACATCCTGCTAACATTGCTACCATTAGTGAGCGTGATTTATATTTGAAAATAGCAAAAATAATTTCACAAGCTAGACCTTGTAAAATTGCATATACAATTGTTGGAATACTAAATTCACCTTTAACAATTGTTTCACCAGCTCCAGCAGCAAATTCAGCAATTAAGGCAATTCCGGGCTTAGGAATAATTAAATATGAAACTACACCCGCCATAAACCAAATACCATATGTAAGTTGTTCTAAATGAAAACCAAATGCTTGAACAACATTATAAGGTAAATACATTAAATTATAAATGATAGCAAAAATTACTGCTATCAGTACTGTTACTAAGATTTCTGATAGCTTTAAACCTTTTGACATAACTATTTCCTCCTAAAAAAACGCACAACCCTCCGTAGAAAGTTGTGCGTGAATTTAAATAACATGCTTTATGTATATACTACTATTATTTATATTAGCGACACTTTCCTACGCTAGCTTTTAACTAGATCAGGTTCAAAGGGTTCGAGGATACTCCTCATCTCAGTATACACACCCCTAGTGCGTTGAATATTTAATTTAATTTAAATGTATGACTTTTAAGAAATAATGTCAAGATACTTTTAAATATTATAGCGTTCTTAAATATATTCAAATTAAAAAAATTAAAAAGTTAAATAAAAAACTACCAGCCAATTAAAATTGACTGGTAGCAAAAAATGAAAATTTAAATTAATCTAATGTGTCTTGAACGTCTTGTTTTGTTTGTTCTAGATCATCAGTTTTTTCTTCTTTTTGGTCTTTTAATTTTTCTTCAGCTTCTTTTGCTTTTTCAGCTGCTGATTTTTTAGCATCTTCGTTTGTCATCATACAACACTCCTTGTTGAATAATTGTTACATCTATAGTTTACCCATAAAAGAGTAGGATAAACTTATATAGGTCCAGAGAAGTATTTTATT
>NZ_PPRC01000027.1 GCF_002902565.1 Staphylococcus petrasii
GTCTACAGATTTGTCTTTAAAATTATTTATCAGCCTTTTATGAATTGTTAATTTTTCTTATTAGTCAAAATAGTTTAATTTTACAAATATTAATTCAATAAATTGTATCAACTTTTAATATTAATAGTTGAATGAAAACTAACGGTATGGCATCATTAAATTGTAATTAATTTTAGGAGGGGATTTTCGTGGCAGTACCGAGCGAATTAAAATATTCTAAAGAACATGAATGGGTTAAAGTTGAAGGCAACACAGTAACAATTGGTATTACTGAATACGCACAAGGCGAATTAGGTGATATCGTATTCGTTGAATTACCAGACGTTGACGATGAAATCAACGAAGGGGATACTTTTGGTAGCGTAGAATCAGTTAAAACTGTTTCTGAATTATATGCGCCAGTATCTGGTAAAATTGTTGAAACTAACGAAGAATTAGAAGACAGCCCTGAGTTCGTAAATGAATCACCATACGAAAAAGCATGGATGGTTAAAGTTGAACTTAGCGATGAAAGTCAATTAGACGAATTATTAAGTGCTGATCAATATTCTGAAATGATTGGCGAATAATTAACAGGGAACTCCTTGATTTCGTATCTTGGAGTTTTTTATTTTATTAAAAATTAATTTACTCAAATATTAATACTCTAGACCACACATAAATTACATATATATGTATGCAAGTATAAGTATATACACCTTAAAATTTAATAATGATAGTTAGTGAGCTTTTCAAAAATTAAATAATTCTAAATGTTAAGTCTTAGTAAAATACGTTTAGAATTTTATTATTCTGTGAAGAAGTTAATGATTGTTTATTATCGACTTAGAAGGTGGATGAGCATGGCAATTTTAAATAAAGTTATTATTGTTGAAGGTAAATCTGATAAGAAGAGAGTACAACAAGTCATCGCTGAACCTGTCAATATTATCTGTACACATGGTACAATGAGTATCGACAAGATAGATGATATGATCGAATCATTATATGGTAAGCAAGTGTATGTACTTGCAGATTCGGATAACGAGGGTGAGAAGATTAGAAAGTGGTTTAAACGATATTTAAGCGAAAGTGAACACATCTATGTTGATAAAACATATTGTGAAGTCGCACGATGTCCTAAAAACTATCTTGCTAATGTTTTGAGCAGATATGGTTTTACTGTTCGAAAAGAGAAGCGTCTCATACCTAATTTAACGACTGAAAGGTTAGTATTAATGAATGAGTAGTACAATAAATGTAGAAGATATAAGAGAAAACTTCAAAGAAGATAAACATCTTATTTTTGGGTATACACCCATGTGTGGCACATGTAAAATTTCTGAGCGCATGCTAGACATCGCAAATGAAATTTTAAAATTGCCAGTTAAAAAAATAGATTTAAATTTTCATCCAGAATTTAGCGAAGAAAATAAAATTATGTCCGTGCCTGTGTTAATGGTTATGAATAAAGATAAGGAAATGGATAGAATCTACGCATTTCAGTCTGTGCCTTATTTGTTAGAAAAATTAAAATAATTATTGACGAAGTTATAGTGCAATGGTAGGATATAAATTAATTAAATAGTGCGAAAACTCTTATCAAGAGAGGTGGAGGGATGTGCCCTATGAAGCCCGGCAACCGTCTATAAAATAGAAATGGTGCCAATTCACATAAAGTTTAACACTTTAGAAGATGAGAGAAAGATATTTCAATGCTTTCTCAACTTAACTAAAGTGAGAAAGCATTTTTTAATTACATAAAGTTTTAAGGAGGCACTTAACGTGATTGAATTAAATCAAGTAGTTAAACGCTATCACACAAAGAATAAAGATGTTCTAGCAGTTGATCACGTTGACTTAAAAATAGAATCAGGCTCAATTTTTGGAGTAATTGGATTCTCTGGTGCTGGTAAAAGTACGTTAATTAGAATGTTCAATAATCTAGAGGAACCTACATCAGGGGACATTATTATAGATGGCGACAATATTAACAAACTTTCAAAAGCAGAGTTAAGAAGAAAACGTCAAAAAGTAAGTATGGTTTTCCAACATTTTAATCTATTGTGGTCACGAACTGTTTTAAAAAATATTATGTTTCCGCTTGAAATTGCTGGCGCGTCTAAAGCGAAAGCTAGGGAAAAAGCTTTACAACTCGTTGAGCTTGTAGGCTTGAAAGGTAGAGAGAATGCTTATCCTTCAGAATTATCTGGTGGACAAAAGCAAAGAGTAGGTATCGCACGTGCCTTGGCAAATGATCCAGACGTGTTATTGTGCGATGAAGCAACAAGCGCACTTGACCCACAAACTACCGACGAAATTTTAGATTTACTTTTAAAAATAAAAGAAAGACAAAATCTTACAATTGTTATCATCACACACGAAATGCAAGTCATCAGACGTATTTGTGATGAAGTAGCTGTTATGGAAAATGGTCGTGTCATTGAACAAGGTAGAGTAAGCGAAGTCTTTGAAAATCCTCAACACGAAGTGACAAAACGCTTTGTTAAAGATGATTTAGACGATGACTTTGAAGAGTCCATTAAACATTTAGAACCATTAGATTCAGATGCTTACATTGTGAGACTTAACTTCAATGGTAACAATGCTACTGAACCTATCGTGTCTTACATAACTAAAAACTTGAATATTGATATTAATATCCTTGAAGCAAATATTAAAAATACACGTGAGGGTTCAATTGGATTTTTAGTTATCCATATCCCACATATTACACATGAAGCTTTTGAAGTATTTAAAAATGATTTACATAAGCGACATGTCAATGTGGAGGTGATTAAGCATGGATAAATCATATGGTGATATTCTTCATGAAATGATTACTATGCCTAATGTACAATGGCCAGATGTATGGCAAGCGATTTATGAAACGTTATATATGACTATCGTTTCAACAATCTTCGCATTTATTCTTGGCTTAATCTTAGGTGTGTTACTCTTCCTTTCAGCTAGAAGCAATTCTACTGGGGCAAGAATTTTTTATAGCATAGTTTCATTTATTGTTAACTTATTCCGAGCAATTCCATTTATTATCTTAATCTTGTTATTAATTCCATTTACAAGCGTCCTTTTAGGAACAATAAGTGGTCCGACTGGTGCGTTACCAGCCTTAATCATTGGTGCAGCGCCATTCTATGCAAGATTAGTAGAAATTGCATTTAAGGAAATTGATAAAGGTGTCATTGAAGCGGCTCAGTCAATGGGAGCAAGTACATGGACAATTATTTGGAAAGTCTTACTTCCAGAAGCAATGCCAGCACTTGTATCAGGTATTACCGTTACAGCAATTGCTTTAGTTGGTTCAACTGCAATTGCCGGTGTTATCGGTGCCGGTGGTTTAGGTAACTTAGCTTACTTAACTGGTTTCACACGTAGTCAAAATGATGTCATCTTAGTTTCAACAGTATTCATTTTAATTATTGTATTTATAATTCAATTCATTGGGGATTGGATTGCAAATAAAATTGATAAACGATAAGGGAAAAGAGGTTTGATTTAATGAAAAAACTTTTAAGTTTACTTTTAGTACTTACACTTACTGTTGTATTAGCCGCATGTGGTAATGGCGGAGGAAACAAAGACAAAAAAATCGTGGTTGGTGCGTCACCAGCTCCTCACGCTGAAATTTTGGAAAAAGCAAAACCTTTACTTAAAAAGAAAGGCTATGACTTAGAAATTAAAACAATTAACGATTACACTACACCTAATAAATTATTAGATAAAGGTGAGTTAGACGCTAACTACTTCCAACACGTACCTTACTTAAAAACTGAAAGCAAAGAAAAAGGATACAAAATTGAAGATGCTGGTAAAGTTCACTTAGAACCAATGGCTGTATATTCTAAAAAATATAAAAGCTTAAAAGACCTTCCAAAAGGTGCTACAGTATACGTTTCTAACAACCCAGCTGAACAAGGTCGTTTCTTAAAATTCTTCGTTGATGAAGGTTTAATTAAAATCAAAAAAGGTGTTAAAATCGAAGACGCTAAATTCGAAGATATCACTGAAAACAAAAAAGACATTAAATTCAATAACAAACAATCAGCTGAATACTTACCTAAAATCTACCAAAATCAAGATGTAGATGCTGCTATCATCAACTCTAACTATGCGATTGATCAAAAATTAAATCCTCAAAAAGATTCAATCGTAGTTGAAAAAGCAAACAACAATCCTTATGCAAACTTAATTGCTGTTCAAAAAGGTCATAAAGATGATAAGAAAATTAAAGCTTTAATTGAAGTATTACAATCTAAAGATATTCGTGATTTCATCAACGATAAATATAAAGGTGCCGTAGTACCTGCTAAATAATTGATGAAATAAATGAAAGCCCTGTAACCGTTATGGTTCAGGGCTTTTGTTATGCATAGATTGATTATAAAGATTATTACTTAAACAAGATTATATTAGAAAGTAGAAATATTTCTATACAGCATTCCAACTCCAAAACCACCTGTACCTAAACTGTAATCAAATTTAAGGATTTCAATATTTGGATTTTCTTCTAAAAATCGATTTACTTTTTTATTTAGACCACTTTCTGTCATTGCACTAAAATGTATAAATTTCATTACGGTTCAATCCTTTCTAATTTAATATTTATTGTTAGTATCCATTATATATGAGTCACTATGTATAAAGAAATTTTTCAAAAAATGCATGAATCATGTTTAACAAAGAGAAGGGCGGGTAGATAATAACTAAATAAGACATCAGTCTTTCAAGGAGGAATTTCAAATGGCTGAAGATAAATTTGAACAAGCAAAAGGTAATATTAAAGAAACAGTTGGTAACGCAACTGATAATAAAAACTTAGAAAAAGATGGCCAAGGCGACAAAGCTTCTGGCAAAGCAAAAGAAGTTGTTGATAACGTTAAAGATAAAGCTAACGACTTAATCGACAAAGTTAAAGGCAACGACGATAAATAAGTTGTTGTATAAGAATAAACGCATGTGCTTAGCACATGCGTTTTTTTTATGCTTCATTTTCACTGGTAATTCTGCCTAATGTATAACTAGCGGAAAATCCAATTATCAATAATACGATTGCGATTAACCACTCAACTAAGCCACTAGGTAAGCCTGGGAATACGGCATAAATCGATCCGATTACGAAACCTGTGATTAAAGCAAAAGTCATAACAAAATGATGGTGCAAGAAGTATTTAATAATACGGCTTGAAATTAAAAATCCTACAATGATACCAAGTCCTACGATTAATAATACAGGTAAGCCATCAAAGTTAAATTTGACTAAGTCTGCAACGGCTAACATCACAGTGCCATAAGCGCCAAATACAAGCAACATAAATGATCCTGAAATTCCAGGTAATAACATTGCACTAGAAGCACATACACCAGCTAAAAAATATTTAATAATAAGACTAAAAGATAAATGAAGTGATGTGTCTGCACTTTGTTCGCCTGAATTTATTAAAGTGATCGCAACGAGAATAATAATACCTAGTATTAAAACAGCGTAATGCTTGGCATGAAATGTCTCTTTAAAATTCGCCGTTCTTAACAGATAAGTAATAATACCAATAATTAATCCAGTAAAGAAAAACATTGTAACTACTTGATGATGCTCTAATAAATAATTGATTAAATTACTTAAAATTCCAATAGCTAATCCCATGCCTATTAATATAGGAAGTAAAAATTTCAAACTAGGCCAAAATCGCTTAGAGAATAAGCCACTAATTGATGAAATGAAATCATCATATATGCCTAATAATAAAGCAATGGTGCCTCCACTAATGCCTGGAATTAAATCAGTAGTTCCCATTCCAAATCCTTTTATAATATTAATCCACCTAAAACCTTGCATGAATGTCTCCTTTCTAAATAAAAGTTAAATTGCATCATAACAGATTTTCATAGATTAAGGAAATCTTTTGAAAATAAAATTACAAAATAATTAGAAATATATTCTATTATGTTATTGAGAACAACAAGCCTATGATTATCAGTTTCATTGTGCTAAATTAAGCTAGATAAAAATAATTTTAGTTAAATAATGACTCTAATTTAGCGTTTTAATAAGTTTATATTAGGGGACATTTGCGTTATAATGAAGTGTATTAAAGTATACAAAGTCTTTTTGACTACAAATTAAAATTATTATAAACTAGTTAAGAAAACTTTATATTTACGGAGGGAATATAAATGTCATCAACATTAGAAATCAAAGACCTACATGTGTCTATTGAAGATAAAGAAATCTTAAAAGGTGTTAATTTAACAGTTAATACAGGTGAAGTACATGCAATCATGGGACCAAACGGTACAGGTAAATCTACTTTATCATCTGCAATTATGGGACATCCATCATACGAAGTAACACAAGGTGAAGTGTTATTAGATGGCGTTAATATTTTAGAATTAGAAGTTGATGAAAGAGCTAAAGCAGGTCTTTTCTTAGCTATGCAATATCCATCAGAAATTACTGGTGTAACAAATGCGGACTTCATGCGTTCTGCTATCAACGCTAAACGTGAAGAAGGACAAGAAATTAACTTAATGCAATTCATTAAGAAATTAGATAAACAAATGGACTTCTTAGATATCGACAAAGATATGGCGCAACGTTACTTAAACGAAGGTTTCTCAGGCGGTGAGAAAAAACGTAACGAAATTTTACAATTAATGATGTTAGAACCTAAATTTGCAATTCTTGACGAAATTGACTCAGGTTTAGATATCGATGCGTTAAAAGTTGTATCTAAAGGTATCAACGAAATGCGTGGCGAAAACTTCGGTGCATTAATGATTACGCACTATCAACGTTTATTAAACTACATTACTCCAGACAAAGTACACGTTATGTACGGCGGTAAAGTAGTTAAATCAGGTGGCCCAGAATTAGCTAAACGTCTTGAAGAAGAAGGTTACGAATGGGTTAAAGAAGAATTTGGTGCTCAAGAATAGTCTATAAATGTTCATTTAAATGATGAAACATGACAGAGCTTAGTCAATGTCACTAGCTTAATCAAAGCTATTAAATATGTAAGGCTGAGAAGGCTTACCCTGTGAAAGTAAAAAATAGGTAAAGTCGTTCTACAGTCGCTAAAACTTTTCATCAAGTAGGAGGAAAAAGAGTTATGACAACTGAAACTTTGAACATTTCTGAAGAACAACTTGTTGATTATTCTAAAGCGCACAATGAACCTTCTTGGATGACTGAATTACGTCAAAAAGCGTTGAAATTAACAGAAACTTTAGAAATGCCTAAACCAGATAAAACTAAATTAAGAAAATGGGATTTCGACACGTTTAAAGAACATAATGTTGAAGGAAAAGCGTTCAACGATTTATCAGAACTTCCTGAAGTATTAAAAAACATTATCGACGTTGAAAACTCTAAAAACTTAATTATTCAACACAATAATGCGTTAGCTTATACACACGTATCTGAACAAGCGCAAAATAACGGTGTAATTATTGAAGGTTTATCTGAAGCATTAGTAAACCACAGTGATTTAGTTCAAAAATATTTAATGACTGAAGCAGTAAGTGTGGATGAACACCGATTAACAGCATTACACACTGCTTTAATGAATGGTGGCGTATTTGTATACGTTCCTAAAAATGTAGTAGTTGAAGATCCTATTCAATACGTTGTATTACATGACGACGAGAATGCTAGTTTCTACAACCACGTAATTATCGCAACTGAAGAAAGTGCTGAAGTAACTTACGTTGAGAACTATCTTTCAACTGTAAGTGGCGAAGGTAACCAATTAAACATTGTTTCTGAAGTTATCGCAGGCGCTAACTCAAATATCACTTACGGCTCAGTAGATTACCTTGATAAAGGTTTCACTGGTCACATCATTCGTCGTGGTACAACTGAAGCAGATGCTTCTATTAATTGGGCATTAGGCTTAATGAATGAAGGTAGTCAAATTATTGACAATACTACAAACTTAGTAGGCGACCGTTCTACAAGTGAGCTTAAATCAGTAGTAGTTGGAACTGGAGATCAAAAGATTAACCTTACATCTAAAATCGTTCAATACGGTAAAGAAACAAATGGTTATATCTTGAAACATGGCGTTATGCTTGAAGACGCATCATCTATCTTTAATGGTATTGGTTACATCAAACATGGCGGTACGAAATCTATCGCTAACCAAGAATCACGTGTTTTAATGCTTTCTGAAAATGCACGTGGCGATGCTAACCCAATCTTGTTAATTGATGAAGATGACGTAGAAGCTGGACACGCAGCGTCAGTTGGACGTGTAGATCCAGAACAACTTTATTACTTAATGAGTCGTGGTATTTCTCAAAAAGAAGCTGAACGCTTAGTAATTCATGGTTTCTTAGATCCAGTCGTACGTGAATTACCAATCGAAGACGTTAAACGTCAATTAAGAGAAGTTATCGAATTAAAAGTAAACAAATAATCGAAGACGAGATTTTTAATAATAGAAAGGTCGTGAATAAAGTGGCCGAAACTTCATTAAATATTGAGGAAATTATCAAAGATTTTCCTATTTTAAATCAAAAAGTTAATGGAAAAAGATTAGCCTATCTTGATTCAACAGCGACAAGTCAAAAACCTGTCCAAGTGTTAAATGTATTAGATGATTATTATAAACGTTATAATTCTAACGTTCACCGTGGCGTACACACACTTGGTTCACTTGCAACAGATGGTTACGAAGGTGCACGTGAAACGGTTCGACGTTTCATTAACGCGAAATATTTTGAAGAAGTCATCTTTACTAGAGGAACAACAGCTTCTATTAATATCGTGGCACGCAGCTATGGTGATGCGAATATTGAAGAGGGCGATGAAATTGTTGTTACTGAAATGGAACATCATGCAAACATCGTACCTTGGCAACAATTAGCTAAACGTAAAAATGCATCTTTAAAATTCATCCCTATGACAGATGAGGGCGAATTACGCATTGAAGATGTCAAAGCAACAATTAATGATAAAACTAAAATTGTAGCGATTGCTCATGTATCGAATGTATTAGGTACAATCAATGACGTTAAAGAAATCGCTAAGATTGCTCATGAACATGGCGCAATTATTAGTGTAGACGGTGCGCAATCTGCACCTCATATGGATATTGATGTACAAGATTTAGATGCTGATTTCTTCAGTTTCAGTGGTCATAAAATGTTAGGTCCAACAGGTGTCGGCGTATTATACGGTGAACGTGATTTACTTAAAGATATGGAACCTGTTGAATTTGGCGGTGACATGATTGATTTCGTAAGTAAATATGATGCTACTTGGGCAGACTTACCTACGAAGTTTGAAGCAGGTACACCGTTAATCGCTCAAGCCATTGGTTTAGCTGAAGCTATCCGCTACATTGAAAATTTAGGCTTTGAAGCGATTCACAAACATGAAAAAGAACTTACAGAATATGCATACGATCAAATGTCAGCCATTGAAGGATTAGAAATTTATGGTCCACCAAAAGAACGACGTGCTGGTGTGATTACATTTAATTTAGCTGACATTCATCCACATGATGTCGCAACTGCTGTCGATACAGAAGGTGTTGCAGTAAGAGCAGGACATCACTGTGCGCAACCATTAATGAAATGGCTAAACGTTTCATCAACTGCTCGTGCTAGTTTCTACATTTATAATACAAAAGAAGATGTAGACCAATTGGTAGAAGCATTGAAACAAACGAAGGAGTTTTTCTCTTATGAATTTTAATAATTTAGATCAACTTTATAGATCTGTAATTATGGATCATTATAAAAACCCTAGAAACAAAGGCGTTTTAGACAATGGATCAATGACAGTAGACATGAACAATCCTACTTGTGGTGACCGCATCAGATTAACATTTGATATCGAAGACGGTATTATCAATGATGCTAAATTCGAAGGGGAAGGTTGTTCAATTTCAATGTCTAGTGCATCAATGATGACTGAAGCCGTAAAAGGCCATACGTTAGGCGAAGCGATGCAAATGAGTCAAGAATTCACTAAAATGATGCTTGGCGAAGACTATGAAATTACTGAAGATATGGGAGATATCGAAGCATTATCAGGTGTTTCACAATTCCCTGCTCGAATTAAATGTGCTACTTTAGCTTGGAAAGCACTCGAAAAAGGTACAGTTGAAAAAGAAGGTAAGGCTGAAGGTACTACTGAAGACTAAACAGTTCTAACTGAATTATTAGGTTGAATAAAGTTTTTATTGAACTTAAAAGATAGTAGTATTTTAATCATAACTTCATTTAACTTTTTACACTTGTGACTTTTTATGTAAGTTGCATGTTGTTACAATAGCAATAGAAATAATGAATATTAAAAATCTCACGCACGACGTTTAAATATATTTAAGGAGTGATTGAAATGGCTAAAAAAGCACCTGATGTTGGGGATTATAAATATGGTTTCCATGATGAGGATGTTTCCATTTTCCGATCAGAACGTGGTTTAACAGAAAATATCGTTAGAGAAATTTCTAAAATGAAGGAAGAGCCAGAATGGATGCTTGACTTCAGACTTAAAGCTTTAAAATTATTCTATAAAATGCCAATGCCTCAATGGGGTGGCGACTTATCAGAATTAGACTTTGATGACATCACATACTACGTTAAACCTTCAGAGCATACTGAACGTTCATGGGACGAAGTACCTGAAGAAATTAAACGTACATTTGATAAATTAGGTATTCCTGAAGCTGAACAAAAATATTTAGCAGGTGTTTCTGCGCAATATGAATCAGAAGTTGTTTATCACAACATGGAAAAAGAATTAGAAGAAAAAGGTATTATCTTTAAAGATACTGATAGTGCTTTACGTGAAAACGAAGAACTATTCAAAGAATACTTTGCTTCTGTTATTCCAGCTGCTGACAACAAATTCGCAGCACTTAACTCAGCTGTATGGTCAGGTGGTTCATTCATCTATGTACCTAAAAACGTTAAATTAGATACACCATTACAAGCATACTTCCGTATTAACTCAGAAAACATGGGTCAATTCGAACGTACATTAATCATTGCTGATGAAGGTGCTTCAGTAAACTACGTTGAAGGTTGTACTGCACCAGTTTACACAACTAGTTCATTACACTCAGCAGTAGTTGAAATCATCGTTCATAAAGATGCTCATGTACGTTATACAACTATTCAAAACTGGGCAAACAACGTTTATAACTTAGTTACGAAACGTACTTTTGTCCATGAAAATGGTAACATGGAATGGGTTGACGGTAACTTAGGTTCTAAGTTAACAATGAAATACCCTAACTGTGTACTTTTAGGTGAAGGTGCGAAAGGTAGTACGTTATCAATCGCATTCGCTGGTAAAGGACAAGTTCAAGATGCTGGTGCTAAAATGATTCACAAAGCACCAAACACATCTTCAACTATCGTGTCTAAATCTATTTCTAAAAATGGTGGTAAAGTTATCTATCGTGGTATCGTTCACTTTGGACGTAAAGCGAAAGGTGCACGTTCTAACATTGAATGTGACACATTAATCTTAGATAACGAATCAACATCAGATACAATTCCTTACAATGAAGTATTCAATGACAATATTTCATTAGAACATGAAGCGAAAGTTTCTAAAGTATCTGAAGAACAATTATTCTACTTAATGAGCCGTGGTATTTCTGAAGAAGAAGCGACTGAAATGATCGTAATGGGCTTCATTGAACCATTCACTAAAGAATTACCAATGGAATATGCGGTAGAAATGAACCGTTTAATCAAATTCGAGATGGAAGGCAGTATCGGTTAATTTAACCCATACTATCTGTTTTTTAATAACAATTATAAGTACCAAAGTGTTTATATTATATAAGCACTTTGGTACTTTTTTTTACTTTTTTATTCAAAAACATAAAATTAATTATTTTTTATGATATGCTTTTATATAAGTTTAAATTTAATTTAATAAAAAAATATTTGGGAAGGCATCTAAAATGTTTGAATTTTATGCAAAATGGTTTTGGTTAATCGAAATGATAGAAAATTTCATGTTATTTTTTGGGGCAATCGGCTTAGTTTTTGTAGCAATACTAAGTTTAGAACAGATTCAAGAAAGAAAAAAGCTCTGGTATGTAGGAATATTTTTAATCTATGCTGCATTATTTGGACTGTTAATATATTTTTCTGATAAAGAAACTCAAAGTTATAATGTGGTTTTTATCATTTTATATTTACCATATTTATATATGTGTTATTTATCAAGTCATTATTTAGTGAAACGTCCTTTAAAAACAAAATTAGAGTTTGTTACTGGTAAGAATCTTCGGTCACATAAAGTAACCAATAAAGAAATGAAGTCCTTAAAGGAAGAACTACACTCTGCAAAGATAAATGCATTGGCAGGATCAATTTGTGCTTCCTTCATGATTGTTGCTTTTTCAGCAAAATTAAAATTTATACATGAGGATAAATGGTTTGCGAAGCACGAGTTACCTGAAACTATTGCCAATTTGGCTGGAGTTGGAGGCTTTGTCTTTTTAGTCTCAGCTTTTTTAATAGTTATTTATTTCATTATTGATATGGTGTTATGGAATAAACGAGGCAGATTTCCTGGACTTATATTTCGCCCAATAATTATGTGTCTGTGGCAATTTTTATTTTTGATTTCTCTTTAATTATTGCGAGGAAATTTTGAAGTATGAACTAAATTTGAAGGAGAAAAACTATAATGGATTTGTATGGTTTATGGATTTATATTTTATTTATTGTTCCATATATTTTAATTTTTTTTGGTACTATTGGTTTGTTTTACGCCTCACTATTTACGCTTGCACCAACTCTTGCTTCTAAAAAAATAAGATTTTTGGGCATTATTATACTTTATGGTGGTATTTTATGGTTAATCGTTTATTTTACCGGTGAAGATTTTGAAAGTTATTCAAATGTCTTTTTAGCTATCTATTTCCCATATTTATGGTTATGTTTTCAGTCATGCCATTATTTATTTAAACGTCCGTATAAAACGAAGCTAAAACAATTAAAAGAAGAAGAAGCAAATACAGGCAAATCAAACAAAGAAGATATTGAAGATGTAGAGAAAGACCTTGATTCGGCAGACGTGATATCGTGGTCGGCATCTTTAGGCGCTATCGTTGTTATCATTATTATGTCTTTAAAAACAAGTTTCATACATAATCGAGAATTAATGTATCAAACAGATATAAATGAACTCATCGGAGATTTAGCAGCTGTAAGTGGAGCCGTTTTGATGTTTTCATTAGGTTTAGCATTACTGTATTTCATTATCGATCTGACATTATGGAAGAAAAGAGGAGCATATCCTGGCTACATACTGCGTCCATTAGTGATGGGCGCATGGCAAATTATCTTTTTAATTTCACTTATACGTTTTTAAAAAAGGGGTTAGTTAAAGTTGGATAGAGAGAGCTACGAATATTTTAAAAAAATTGGAACACCTGGAATAGGTATATTCATTTTATGTATTTTATTATTTAGTTGCATTACATATAAAGCAGGTCTTACTTGGGAGGAGACCCCTCTCTATTTGAAAGTATCATCCATAGTGATGATTATTGCGCTTATACCTTCGATTTGCCAATTATTTATTAAACGTAATTTTGAAACACCAAAACAAATGATGATATTATCCAAGGTGTTTTTACTGGATGCCTATATTTGTTGCTTTTTCTTGCCATTTAGTATGTTTCAACTCTATGCATTTATCGCAGCGCTTAATAAGATTGATATAAAGGATTTTTGGTACTTAAATTTAATAGTATTAATTTTATGGATGACGATTAGGTTGAGTATAAATTTTTTATTATTTCATACGCCAAAGTTTTTAGGCGATAATAAATTTATCGCAATTTTAATTTTAAAATTTCTAGGCAGTGGGATTTATTTAGAAAAAATAATTGAGTTCTTTATGATACCAGATATTGAAGAAAATAAAATCCGTCTATATTTTGGTCAATTTGTTTTTATACTCGCTAGTCATGCATGCATACTCGTATACATTAAATTATATGCTAATGTAACTGGTAGTTACTATTATAATGACGAAGGGAAAAAACGTTCTGAAGAAGAAATAAAACAACTCACATAATAATAAATGAGGCTTAGGAAATAAATAGCATTACATTTTAATAAAGATTAATTGGAAAGTAAACTCGCTTTTAATCAACAAATAACTCAATGATGTAAGAGCAGGGCATGAATTTATATGAATTCATGCCTTGCTCTTATTTTTTCAAGAAAGCAACAAAGTTTATCAAAATTTGGAGTAGGGAATATTTTGAATAAATATATAAATATTTAATCTACATAACAATATCCACTAAATATAGAGAAGGTGACGTTAAAATGTGGTATGACAATCAATTAACAAAAACGTTAAACGTTCAATATCCAATTATTCAAGCAGGCATGGCAGGGAGTACAACGCCAGAATTGGTTGCTTCAGTCAGTAATAAAGGCGCATTAGGTACGATTGGGGCTGGCTATATGTCAGCAGAGAAACTTGAAGAAGAAATTCAGAGCGTTCAAGCATTAACGTCTAAGCCATTTGGGGTGAACTTGTTTGTGCCGGGTCACAATGACTATTCACCACAACAGGTTGAACATATGAATGCCTGGCTAAAACCGTATCGTCGAGCGTTAAATTTAGAAGAACCTACAGTCAACATCACGGAAGAACAACAGTTTATGAACGCGATTAACAGTGTTATTAAGCATCAAGTACCGGTATGTTGTTTTACCTTTGGTCTTACTGAACAAAATATTATTAAGAAACTTAAACAAGCGAATATCACATTAGTGGGAACTGCCACGACTGTAGAAGAAGCGATTGAGAATGAGCGTGCAGGCATGGATGTAGTTGTTGCTCAAGGTAGCGAAGCGGGTGGACATAGAGGTTCATTTTTACCTAATCCTCAGCACCAACAGTCTCTTATAGGTACCATGTCACTTGTTCCTCAGATGGTTGACCATGTGTCTATACCAGTTGTAGCTGCTGGTGGAATTATGGATGGTCGCGGTATTGTCGCAAGTTTAGTTCTTGGTGCACAAGGCGTGCAGATGGGTACCGCCTTTTTAACAGCGAAAGAAAGTGGTGCTAACAATGTTGTGAAGCAGACGATTCTGAACAGTGTAGAAACTGATACTGTAGTGACAAATGTATTTAGCGGGAAATTCGCGCGTGGTGTGAATAATGACTTTGTAAAAGAGATGAACCGATATGATGGAGAGATTCTGCCGTATCCAGTACAGAATCAGTTAACCAATTCAATTCGAAAGAGTGCTGCTTCTAATGGCAATAAGGAATGGACGCATATATGGAGTGGTCAATCGCCACGTCTAGCTACGGCGCAACATGTGGATCAATTAATGGATAATCTTGTTAAGCAGGTTGAGAATTTAGTTAGATTTGTGGTGTAGTTTTTAATTTTTTGAAAATGTCGTGAGCTGTAGGGTTCTGCATTTTCCAAAATAATAAGAAAATGTAAAGTTAGGATTGAACAAGTGATAACTTAAAATTGAATATGGTATCATAAAGCTGGTGATAAAAAATGATTAATATAGGTCTTACAGGATGGGGAGATCACTACTCATTGTATGAGGATATGGAGCGACAATCGGATAAGTTGAAGACATATGCGGGTCACTTTCCGCTTGTTGAACTTGATGCCACTTACTATGCCATCCAACCGGAACGAAATATACAGAAGTGGATTAAAGAAACGCCGGATCGCTTTGAATTTGTCGTGAAAATTCATCAGGCATTGACACTTCATGCCGATTATAAAGAGTTTGCTGATTCTCGACAAGAATTGTTTGAGCAATTTAAACTGATGCTTAAACCGCTTATCGAACATCGTAAATTAGCAATGGTGTTAGTGCAATTTCCGCCATGGTTTGACTGCACAACGCAAAATATTAATTATATTTTGTATGTGCGTGAGCAACTGAAAGATATTCCTATGTGTGTTGAATTTCGACATCAATCTTGGTTTAATGACCAATTTAAAGAACAAACGTTAGCGTTCTTAACGGAACATCAAATTATTCATGCTGTTGTAGATGAACCTCAAGTGAAAGAAGGTTCGGTGCCATTGGTTAACCGTATTACTGCTGATAAAGCCTTTGTGCGTTATCACGGTAGAAACAAGCAAGGATGGACGAAAAAAGATATGACGGATCAAGAATGGCGAGATGTGCGTTATTTATATGATTATAATAAGGAAGAACTTACAGATTTAGCGAATAAAGTTAAAATATTAGAACAGAAAGCTAAAAAAGTTTATGTAGTATTTAACAATAATTCAGGTGGCCATGCAGCGCAAAATGCAAAGATGTATCAAGACATACTAAATATAGAATACACAGGCTTAGCCCCACAACAATTAAAATTATTCTAAGAGGCGAAATATAGTGTTATTAACAATTATTTTATTAGTTTTAATCGGTTTATTATCAGCTGTGCTTGGGTCACTGGTAGGTATAGGCGGCGGCATTATTATCGTGCCAACTTTAGTGTATTTAGGTGTTAATCATGATTTGTTACATGGGATTACCACTCAAATCGCGATTGGGACATCTTCAGTTATTTTAATCGTAACAGGGCTGTCTTCTTCTATTGGATATTTGAAAACGAAGCAAGTAGATATTAAAAATGGATCTATCTTTTTATTTGGTTTACTACCGGGTTCATTAATTGGGTCGTTTATTAGTCGTTATTTAACGTTAGACTCTTTTAATTTATACTTTGGTATTTTTATGATTTTTGTTTCTATTTTACTTATGGTACGTCATAAAATTAAACCATTCAAAGTTTTCGACAAAGAGAAGTACCGTAAAACGTATGTAGATGCTGAAGGGAAAACTTATCATTATAGCGTGCCACCGCTCTTTGCGTTTTTCGCAACATTATTTATTGGTGTGCTAACGGGTTTATTTGGTATAGGTGGCGGTGCGTTAATGACGCCATTAATGTTAATTGTCTTTAGATTTCCACCTCATGTTGCAGTGGGCACAAGTATGATGATGATTTTCTTCTCTAGTGTCATGAGTTCGATTGGACATATTATTCAAGGACACGTCGCATGGTCATATTCGATTGTCTTAATTATTTCAAGTTACATAGGTGCCCAAATCGGTGTACGTGTGAATCGCTCGATTAAGTCGGAAACAGTAGTGACGTTGTTACGTACAGTTATGCTGATTATGGGTGTTTACTTAATTATTAAATCTTTTCTTTAAATAAATATAGGGGGAATTTAAGTGAAGTTAACTATTTATCATTCAAATGACATTCATAGTCATTTAAACGAATATGCACGCATCACATCATATATGGCGGAACATAGACCTAAACTTCAACATCCCTCGTTATATCTAGATATTGGCGACCACGTAGATTTATCGGCGCCAGTGACAGAAGCCACTTTAGGTAAGAAGAATGTAGAACTACTTAATGCAGCACATTGCGATATTGCCACAATCGGGAACAATGAAGGCATGACGATTTCTCATGAAGCGTTAAACAATCTATACAATGATGCGAAATTTGAAGTCATTTGTACAAATGTAATTGATGAAGAAGGCCACTTACCACATAATATTGCGACATCGTCTATTAAAGAAATTGAAGGTGTACGCTTTTTATTTGTAGCAGCGACAGCGCCGTTTACACCATTTTATCGTGCGTTAGATTGGATTGTGACAGATCCTTTAGAAGCGATGAAAGATGAAATTGCGCAACGACAAGGTCAATATGATGTTCTTATCGTTATGAGTCATGTTGGGGTGTTCTTTGATGAGAAATTATGCCAGGAAATTCCAGAGATCGACGTAATTTTAGGTAGTCATACGCATCATCATTTTGATGAAGGTGAAATTAATAATGGCGTATTAATGGCTGCTGCTGGGAAATATGGCTATTATTTAGGTGAAGTCAACCTTACTATTGAAGATAAGAAAGTCGTTTCGAAAGAGGCGATTCTACATCCTGTTGAGACATTACCTTTAGTTGATACAGATTTTGAAAATGAAGGCAAAGCACTTTTAAGTGATCCAGTGATAGATCATCCAGTGAAACTACTTGGCAAAACTGACGTTATTACGGAAACAACGTATTTATTAGCTGAAAGTGTATTTGAATTTACAAATGCGGATTGTACGATTATTAATGCAGGATTAATTGTGAATGGAATAGAAGCGGATAAAGTGACAGAATATGATATTCATAAAATGTTGCCACATCCAATTAACGTCGTCAGAGTCAGACTTAAAGGTGAAGATTTGAAAAAAGTCATCATTAAGAGTCAAAAACAAGAATATATGCATGAACATGTTCAAGGTCTTGGCTTTAGAGGTGATATCTTTGGTGGATACATCTTATACAATTGTGGCTTTATTGAATCCGAAAATCGTTTCTTTATAAATGGAGAAGAGATCGAAGATGACGGCAACTATGTTTTAGGTACTGTCGATATGTATACATTTGGCCGCTATTTCCCTCTATTAAAAGGGAAATCCATCGATTATTTAATGCCAGAATTTTTACGAGACATTTTCAAAGAAAAATTGCTAGAAAAGTAAATGAATAAGGAAAAAATTAATACCTTTTCATAAATAAAAATGAAAACCTATAAGAGTTTTAAATTTATAAGTTATTACATTTTAATTTAATGTAAATTTCGTTATAATAGGAAAAGATAGATTAAACAGGAGGGTATGCGTTGTTATGGCTACTAAAAATGAAGAAATTTTACGTAAACCAGATTGGTTGAAAATAAAGCTTAACACGAATGAGAACTATATTGGCCTCAAGAAGATGATGCGAGAAAAAAATCTACATACAGTATGTGAAGAAGCTAAATGTCCAAACATACATGAATGTTGGGGTGCTAGACGTACTGCTACGTTTATGATTTTAGGGGCAGTATGTACAAGAGCATGTCGTTTCTGTGCGGTAAAAACAGGGTTACCAAACGAATTAGACTTAAATGAACCAGAACGTGTAGCAGAATCAGTAGAATTAATGAATTTAAAACACGTTGTTATTACAGCAGTTGCTCGTGATGACTTAAGAGATGCTGGTTCTAACGTTTATGCTGAAACAGTACGTAAAGTACGTGCGCGTAATCCGTTCACTACAATTGAAATCTTACCATCAGATATGGGTGGAGATTATGAAGCACTTGAAACATTAATGGCTTCAAAACCTGACATTTTAAACCACAATATTGAAACAGTTCGTCGTTTAACGCCAAGAGTTCGTGCGCGTGCGACTTATGATAGAACTTTAGAATTCTTACGTCGTTCTAAAGAATTACAACCAGATATCCCTACTAAATCAAGCTTAATGGTTGGTTTAGGTGAAACATTAGAAGAAATCTACGAAACAATGGATGATCTTCGTGCTAACGATGTTGATATCTTAACAATTGGTCAATATTTACAACCATCACGTAAGCATTTAAAAGTAGAAAAATATTATACACCATTAGAATTTGGTAAATTAAGAAAAGTAGCTATGGAAAAAGGCTTCAAACATTGTGAAGCTGGCCCAATGGTACGTAGTTCATATCATGCTGATGAACAAGTAAATGAAGCAGCTAAAGAAAAACACCGTTTAGGTGAAGAACAATTACAACAAAAGTAATTAAAAACGTTTAAATAAAACAATTTAAGAGCTTAGGTTGCACATTTCAAATGAAATCGTGTAATCTAAGTTTTTATTATATGGAATAAAGGTGACAAGTGATGATTAAAGTAGATCAGCAGTATTTTGAATTAATTGAAGATTACAGAGATTGCTTTGATGAAGAACTCTTTGCCTCAAGGTATTCTGATATATTAGATAAGTATGATTTCGTAGTAGGAGACTTCGGGTATGATCAGTTACGTTTAAAAGGCTTTTATAAAGATTCAAATAAAAAAGCAGAAATATCTAAACGTTTCTCAAGTATTCAAGATTACATCTTGGAATATTGTAATTTTGGATGTCCATATTTTGTAGTCAGACATTTATCTAATAAAGAAGTTACAAATTTAGATACTGAACAAGAAGACGTTATAACTGATAAAGAAGATAAATTACATGATGTAAAAATTAAACCAACCATTCAAAATGTTGAAAAGAAACGCAATGATGAATAAGCGCATAAAAAATGGAAGTGGGCCAGAAATCTTTTAAGAAAAATGATTTGTGTCCGACTTCCTTTTTATTTTTTATTGGATAACTTGGTTAAGATATTCAATGATTTCATCACTTTCTTCTTGAGTCACGCCTAAAATATGCGCAATATAACCTTCTTCTTCAATATCGTCAGTTCCGATAATGCCAAATTTATTATTTTGCATATTCAAAACAAGCGTTTTACCATAATGACGGTCTGTTTGTATTAACATCAAATCATAACGACTATGTTCACCGACAAAACCTACAAATTGCACTTGGCTTTGTTCTTCGTCATCATATAAAAACATATCTATCATAAGAGTAAAACTCCTTTTTTCTCATTTTTAAATTAAGTATAACGACAAATGAAGACCTATGCAAAACTGTGATATGATAGAGATATTAAGAGGTGACTGACATGTATTTTGTTGATAAAGATAAATTAAATTTAAAACTTAACTATTTAAATCAATTAACTAAAGACTATGAAGCAAATAAATCAAATCATTATTCTTTTGAGCGTATTGCTCAAATGTTAATTGAGTCTTCAGTTGATATAGGTAATATGATTATTGACGGTTTTATCTTAAGAGATCCAGGTAATTATAAAGATGTGATCGATATCTTGGAACTAGAGGGTGTCATTACTAAAGAAACACAACAACATATTAACGAAACCGTAGAGGTTAGAAAGCAGTTTGCTCATAACTATACTGAGCTTGATAGTGATGCGCTTCAACCACTTTTTGATAACGCATTACCTTATTATGAACGATTCATTCAAGAAGTTATGGAATTTCTTGAAAAAGAGAATGTCCCAGTAACTGCTTTCGGAAAGGGAGGCAACCAGTAATGAAAAACTATAAAGGTTATTTAATTGATTTGGATGGCACAATGTATTTAGGGACAGATGAAATTGATGGTGCAGCTCAATTCATCGATTACTTAAATCAACACGACATCCCACATTTATTTGTAACGAATAACTCTACTAAAACACCCGAAGAAGTAACTCAGAAATTAAAAGAAATGAAGATAGATGCTAAACCTGAGGAAGTTGTAACATCTGCGTTAGCCACTGCTAATTTCATTGCTGATGAAAAAAGCGACGCTACCGTTTATATGCTCGGTGGTAGCGGATTAAGAACTGCTTTAACTGATGCAGGATTAACTGTTAAAGACGACGAACATGTAGATTATGTAGCGATTGGTCTTGATGAAAAAGTGACGTATGAAAAATTAGCTGTCGCAACTTTAGCGGTACGCCAAGGTGCTAAGTTTATTTCAACAAACCCTGATGTTTCTATTCCTAAAGAAAGAGGTTTCTTACCTGGTAATGGTGCAATTACAAGCGTCGTAAGTGTATCAACTGGACAACAACCTCAATTTATTGGGAAACCTGAACCAGTAATTATGAATATCGCTTTAGATATTTTAAAATTAGATAAATCAGATGTTGCAATGGTCGGTGACCTATACGATACAGACATTATGTCAGGTATCAATGTAGGTGTAGATACCATCCATGTTCAAACAGGCGTGACATCATATGAAGAATTACAAGAGAAAGATCAACAACCAACGTACTCATTTAAAGATTTAAATGTTGCTATTGAAGAATTAGAAAAAGCAGCAGAAGAATAAAAAGGAGTGACGGGGTTATGGATAAAATATTAGTCACACGTAAAATTCCAGATAAATTTGTTCAACAGTTAAAACAACTTGGCGAAGTTCAAATGTGGGACGAAGAATTTGAGCCTATGCCGAGAGAACAATTTTTAAAAGAAATAAAAGAGGCAACTGCTTGTTTCATTACGTTAAGTGAAAAGATAGATGAAGAATGTCTAGAGCATGCTAAACATCTTAAAATTATTGCGAATATGGCAGTTGGTTATGACAATATTGACGTAGATAGTGCGACGGAGCATGATATTGTCGTTACGAATACACCAGATGTATTAACCGAAACAACGGCAGAACTAGGGTTCACCTTAATGTTGACAGTTGCGCGTCGTATTATTGAAGCGGAACATTATGTTCAAGAAGGTAACTGGAAAAGTTGGGGACCTTATTTATTATCTGGCAAAGACGTCCATGGTTCGACAGTAGGCATTTATGGCATGGGCGAGATTGGTAAAAGTTTTGCCCGACGTCTTCAAGGTTTTAATACAGAAATTTTGTATCATAATCGTTCAAGACATGAAGATGCTGAGCAACAATTGAATGCACAATATGTGTCATTTGATGAGTTGCTAGAACGTAGTGACTTTGTAGTATGTACTGCACCGTTGACTAGTGAAACAGCCAATAAATTTAATGCGTCTGCATTTTCAAAAATGAAAAATGATGCCGTCTTTATCAATATTGGTAGAGGGGCAATCGTCGATGAAGAAGCGTTAATTGAAGCACTTGAGCACCATCAAATCGGTGGATGTGGACTTGATGTCTTACGCGAAGAACCTATTAGACTTGATCATCCACTGCTAAAAATGAAAAATGCCGTGATTTTACCGCATATTGGTAGTGCTTCAGTGGTGACGAGAGACCGTATGATTCAACTATGTGTAGATAATATTAAAGCGGTTATACATGGAGAACAACCGTTAACTCAAGTTCATAACTAAGAATTTAAAAACTTCTTATTCTCTATATCATTTAAATAGGAGAATAGAAGTTTTTATTTTGTTAATCTAACAGTTTTGTTAGGCATTATGTAATTGTGATATAGCGCATTTAGTACTATTATAATTATTATCATTTAAGTTCGAATTAAACGAATAAAGAAGACAGTTATTTTGTGAATCATTTTTGGAAAATAATTCTCTATAACGCAATTTGAACAAATGCGTATATAAAAATATACTAAAAAAATAGATTGCTTTGAAAAAATATATTGCTTATAATGAAGTGTAAAAATAAAATACGAAAATTATATTTTGTGATTTCAACTTCTTTCTGGAAACAGCTTTTAATAATATTTATAAGTAATTAATAGTGAGGTGCAATTCGCCATTGAAAGAAAAGAAAACAAATACTAATCCTAGTAAAGCTATGCTTTATTTCGAAAAAGCTAAGCCTTATTTATTAACGATATTATATTTAGCGATTTTTATAGCACTGTACCTAATATATGGGTCAGGCGATACACAGAATAATTTCATTTATAATGAATTCTAATAAGGAGTTAAATTATGTCAGATATTATCAATTTAATTAATGACTTTGGTCAAAAAAATCCTGACCGTATAGCGATTAGACATAAAGAAGATGAATTAACATATCAACAATTAATTGATGAATCAAGCAAGTTAGCACATTTGCTTCAAGATACACAAAAACCATTAGTTATTTATGGTCATATGTCACCGTATATGTTAGTAGGGATGATTGGTGCGATTAAAGCGGGTTGCGGCTATGTACCAATTGATACATCTGTACCTCAAGAACGTGTACAAATGATTATTGAAAAAGTTCAACCACAATTTATTTTAAATACATCTGAAGAAACTTTAGAAAATCATTCAGCGCAAGAAATTACTATTAATGATATTCAACAGTCAGATAATCCAACTATTTTTGATAGTCAAATGTCACCAAACGAGGTGGTTTATACTATCTTTACTTCTGGATCAACTGGTGAACCTAAAGGTGTTCAAATTGAATATGCTAGTTTAGTAGAGTTTGCTGAGTGGATGGTGTCATTAAATGAATCAAATGAACCACAAGAATGGCTTAACCAAGCACCTTTCTCATTTGATTTATCTGTAATGGCGATTTATCCATGTTTAACTTCTGGTGGAACTTTAAACTTAGTAGATAAAGAAATGATTAATAAACCTAAATTATTAAATGAAATGTTAGTTAATACACCGATTAATGCATGGGTATCAACACCTTCATTTATGGAAATGTGTTTATTACTTCCAAACTTAAATGGAAATGATTATCCAAGTTTAAATCATTTCTTCTTCTGTGGAGAAATCTTACCGCACAGAACTGCTAAAGCGTTAGTAGATAGATATCCAAATGCGGTTATCTATAATACTTACGGTCCAACAGAAGCGACTGTTGCTGTAACAGGTGTGAAGATTACGCCTGAAATTCTTGAACAATATAATCCACTACCTGTTGGTGTGTCTAGACCTAATACATCTTTATCAACAACAGATGAAGGTGAACTTGTTATTAAAGGAAATAGCGTAAGTTTAGGTTATTTGAAAAATAAAGAAAAAACAGAAGCGGTATTCAATTTCGAAGATGGTATTCGCACATATCATACGGGTGATAAAGCAGTTGAAAAAGATGGCAATTGGTTTATCCAAGGACGTATTGATTTCCAAATTAAATTAAATGGTTACCGTATGGAACTTGAAGAAATTGAAACACAATTACGTCAATCACAATATGTGAGAGAAACAGTAGTTGTACCAATTTATAAAAACGACAAAGTGGTATATTTAGTTGGCGCAGTAGTACCAACTGAAGAAGTGGAAAATGATTTAGAAATGACAAGAGCTATTAAATCCGAGCTAAAATCTCGCTTACCTGAGTATATGATTCCGAGAAAATTTGTTTGGATGGAACAGCTTCCATTGACTTCAAATGGGAAACTAGATCGTAAACAAGTTGCAAAGGATATTGACGCATGATTCCTTATGGTACGTTTACCTTCTTCTTAATTGCGTTTATTGTACTTTTACCTGTAATTATACTCGGGTTTTTAGGTAAGCGAAGTTATATCTATAATGGTATTAGTACAGCAATTATGATTGTTATCATTTTTGCTTCAGATAAACACAACTTATTTGGTAATAAATATTTAAGTATTCAATTACTAAGTTTTGTCATTTATCTAATCTGGCAAGTGGCGTTAATTATGGCTTATTACAAGTCACGTCAAAAGAACAACACATTTAGTAAATTTGTCATAGTAATGATTTTATCTATTTTACCGCTTGCGATTGTTAAAGTTTTACAAAGTTCATGGTTAGGCGGACATCAAATTCACTTCCATGAGCATAAATTAATTGAATTCGTAGGTTTCTTAGGTATTTCCTACGTTACTTTCAAGAGTATTCAACTTATTATGGAAATTAGAGACGGTTCAATTAAAGAGATTAAAGTAGGGAAATTAATTCAATTTATTTCATTCTTCCCAACAGTATCTTCTGGACCAATTGACCGTTACAAACGTTTCGTTAAAGACGATAAGAAAGTGCCAACTGGAGACCAATATAGAGAAATGGTATTAAAAGCCATTCACATGATTATGCTTGGTTTCCTATACAAATACATTATTGCGCACTTAATCAACGTATATGCAATTCAACCATTAAATATGGACTTACATGGATTTACACATAAATGGTTATACATGTATGCGTATAGTTTCTATTTATTCTTTGACTTTGCAGGTTACAGTTTATTCGCTGTAGCTGTGAGTTACTTGTACGGTATTAATACACCACCTAACTTTAAACAACCGTTTAAAGCACGTAACATTAAAGACTTCTGGAATAGATGGCATATGTCATTATCATTCTGGTTTAGAGACTGTGTATACATGCGTACATTATTCTACATGTCACGTAAGAAATTAATGAAGAATCAATTTGCAATGTCTAACTTTGCGTTCTTCTTAAACTTCTTTATCATGGGTGTGTGGCATGGATTAGAAGTATTCTATATTGTTTATGGTATCTATCACGGATTAATGTTTATCGGTTACGGATACTATGAACGTTGGAGAAAGAAACACCCACCACGTTGGCAAAATGGTTTCACTACTGCTTTAAGTATCATTATCACGTTCCATTTTGTAGCATTTGGATTTTTAATCTTTTCAGGAAAATTAATTTAAAAGGAGTAATTAATTATGGAATTTAGAGAACAAGTATTAGATTTATTAGCTGATGTTGCGGAAAACGATATTGTAAAAGAAAACCCAGACGTAGAAATCTTTGAAGAAGGTATTATTGATTCTTTCCAAACAGTTGGTTTATTACTTGAAATTCAAAATAGATTAGGTATTGAAGTATCAATTATGGACTTTGATCGTGATGAGTGGGCAACTCCTAATAAAATTGTTGAAGCATTAGAAGAATTACGATGAAATTAAAACCGTTTTTACCAATTATTATCAGTGGCTTGCTATTCTTAGCTTTTGTGCTAATGCCAGCAAGCTGGTTTACTGGTTTAGTATCAAACAAGACAGTCGCTGATAATAGAATTTCTTTAACAGATCAAGTACTTAAAGGTACGCTCATTCAAAATAAACTGTTTAGCAGTGACAAGTATTATCCAATTTATGGTTCAAGTGAATTGAACAAACAAGACCCGTTTAACCCGGCCCTTGCTTTAAATAATAGAAAAGGGACGAAACCTGTATTCTTAGTAGGTACAGGAGGTAACACTGATTTAATCAATGCGATTGAATTAGCAGGTCAATATGACCAATTAAAAGGTAAAAAAATGACGTTTATCATTTCACCTCAATGGTTTAGTACACATGGCGTGAATGATAGAGACTTTGCAGCACGTACAACAGCAAATCAAATTGATCAGATTTTCCAACAAAAAGATATGCCTGCAGAATTAAAGCAACGTTATGCTAAGCGTTTATTACAATTTAAAAGTGCTTCAAATAAAGCATACTTAAAAGAACAAGCTAAGCATCCTGGAGAAGTGAAAGGTCAATATGTTTCTAAGTTTAAGCAGAATCAACTTCTTAAAATTGAAGCGATTAAATCTTATTTCTCTTTAGATAAATCTCCGTTAGAGCACGTTCATCCTATTACTGAACCTAATGTGTCTTGGGATACTATGCGTGAAAAAGGTGTTCAATTAGGTGAAAAACGCTCAAGTTCTAATAAATATGGTATTCGTAATGAATATTGGAAACAATTAACAACTAAGAAACCAATGAATCATCGTAAATATGAGTTCAAGATGAACTCTCCAGAGTTTAATGATTTATCATTACTTGTTGATACAATGCATAAAGCTGGTGCGGATGTTCAATATGTCATTCTTCCAGTTAATGGCAAATGGTATGATCATTTAGGTATTCACCGTTCAACGCGTGAACCAGTTTATAACAAGATTCATAAAACTGTAGTTGATCATGGTGGTAAGGTTTACGATATGTCTGATAAAGACTATGAAAAATATGTATTAAGTGATGTAGTGCATGTAGGTTGGAAAGGTTGGGGTTATATGAACCAACATATTGCTCAGCACATGCAAGACGATAAGTCTAAAGATGAAAAGCATCATCAACATCAAGAGAATTAATAACTATAAATATATTAGTAAAGACTGCTGACAAAGTTTCTGACTTTGTCAGCAGTCTTTTTTATCGAAATACTATATGTGTAAAGCAGTTCTTAAATGAATCACCATTTCACTTAAGTTGAGACGCTTGCCTAGGGGGCTGGGTCGAGCCTTGGTCTCGACACTCATCCTGCTCCCTCAGGCGTCGCTCAACTACGTTCCATTATCCATTTTAGAACTACTTACGTAAGTGTTTGAACGCTTAAATCATCAATAACTTTAAATCCCTCGAGCGTCACTTAACGTCATTTTATTGTCCATATTTAGAATTTCTTACTTAAGTTAGTACTTATGTTAATTAAAATTATTCCTAGCACAACTTCTTTTGCAGTTTATCTTTAGAATGTCTTTTCATCTTTAGTATTTATAAAAAATAAAAAAGTCATAGGAGGGAGCGTATGCTCTTTCCTATGACTTTAGTTTATATATGAGGCGTTTTAGAATACTTGTTCTACTTCGATAACGCCTGGAACTTCTTCGTGTAATGCACGTTCAATACCAGCTTTTAATGTGATTGTTGAGCTTGGACAAGTACCGCAAGCTCCGTGTAATTGTAATTTCACGATGCCGTCTTCAACATCTACTAATGTGCAGTCTCCGCCGTCACGTAATAAAAAAGGACGTAAACGTTCAATAACTTCAGCTACTTGATCAAACATTGTTGCATTCTCAGTAGGCATGAGATATGTCTCCTTTCAAGTAAATTACTTCATAAATTCATTATTAATTTATTATAATAGATAAAGAAAGAAAAATCTATAATACAAAACGGGGGATTTGAGTATGACTAAAGTGAGTGTTGTCGTATATGGTGCAGATGTTGTTTGTGCAAGTTGTGTGAATGCACCAACTTCTAAAAATACTTACGAGTGGTTAAAACCATTACTAGAACGTAAATATCCAGATATTAATTTTGAATATACGTATATTGATTTTCAAAATGAAACTGAAAATCTTAGCGATCATGATCAACAATATATCGAGCAAATTGAAGAAGATGAACTCTTCTATCCATTAATCACTATGAACGATGAATATGTAGCAGATGGTTACATTCAAACAAAGCAAATTACAAACTTTGTTGATAAACATTTCGCAAATAAAGATAATGAATAATTAGATGATAAAAGCGCAATTCTCATTCAATGATGAATTGCGCTTTAATATTAACCGTTATGATATTTATATAACCATAGTACGCCTGATTTAAGGATATGAGCTAAACGACCTGTAACGGTGCGATCCATAATATAGGCGAAACCTTTTTTCTCTCCTAATGAACCTAAGAAACCTTGAACTTTAAGTTCTGGCATTTTTTCAGGTAGGGGTTCATTATTCCATTGTTTTTTAAGTACGTCTGCAATTTGATCGCCTTGAACTTCGGCTAACTGTGCACTCGGTGCATGTGGTAAGTCTGCACAATCTCCCACGACGTATACATTTCTATATGTAGGAACTTGGTGATATTGGTTAATAATCACGCGACCACTTCGATTAATATCAATTGGTAAATTTCTTACAATTTCAACTGGTTGAATACCTGCTGTCCATACAACTAAGTCGACGTCTTCTGGTGTACCACCATTATAGATTTTACCAGGCTCAACTTTATCAATAAGTGAATTTGGTACCACTTTAACGTTATTTTCGCGGAACCATTTCGCAATATAATTACTTAATTTTTCAGGAAAATTTCTTAAAATACGTTCGCCACGGTCATATAAAATGACTTCCAAATCTTCGCGACTTTCACGTAATTCACTAGCTAATTCAATGCCACTTAAACCAGCACCAACGATACCTACGCTAGCGCCTTTAGGTAATTCGCTAATACTATGGAATGTTTTACGCGCTTTAGATAATGTTTGAATACTATGTGTGTATTCTTCTGCGCCTGGCACGTTGTGATATTTATCTTCACAACCTAAGCCAATCACTAATTCGTCGTAATCTACTTTAGTGTTTCCAACTGAAACAATTTGAGATTCTAAATCGATATCATTAATTTCCCCGTAAATTGTATTGATTCGATCAGAGTCTGGAAAGTTCATACGTACATCAGTGTCAGATTTTGTCCCTGCCGCTAAAGCGTAAAACTCTGGCTTTAATCCATGGAATGGCATGCGATCAATAAGAGTTAATGTGTAATCTTGTGGAAGGGCATCAGGAAGAATACGTGACATAATGCGCATATTTCCATAGCCGCCACCAAGCAATACTAAATTTTTCATATGCTATACCCCTCTATATATAATTTTATTTCCGTAAAATATTAAATAATTAATAATTTAATTTACCTCTGAATGTGTTGAATGTTTGGAAAATGTGGCAAATTACGAAATCGTTATTTTATTGCCCCTTACAATAAAATACACGATTTATGTATAATTTTATTATATATGTTTTTCAAAATGACTACAATCAAATGTATGATACAAACAATTAGGTGGTAAGCCAATTAACTTTAAATTAGAAATTTAAAAATATAAGTTTATTGAGCTAAGGCAATGCAAGGCCTCAATTGATTTGTTATAATAATGTAATTAAAAATGAAGAAGAAGGTGAAGTATGTTTCCATTAGTCGAGTTCTGTATTTCGAATATGGCCAAAGGCGGAGACTACGTTTACGATAAATTAGAAAATGACCCAGATGTAGATGTATTAGAATATGGATGTTTAAACAACTGTGGCGTTTGTTCATGTGGGTTGTATGCATTAGTCGATGGTGATACTGTTGAAGGTGATACACCAGAAGATTTATTAAATAATATCTATAAACATATTGAAGAAAATGATTTTACAAACTTATTATAGGAGGAATTTGTGATGCCAACTGTAACATTAACAGAAGCTGCTGCTTATGAAGTTAAAGATATGTTAAAAAGCAATGATATGGAAGATGGCTATTTAAAAATTAAAGTAAATGGTGGAGGATGTACTGGTTTAACGTATGGTATGTCTGCTGAAGAACAACCAGGAGAAAATGATGAAGTATTAGAATTCTACGGTTTAAAAGTATTAGTAGATAAATATGATGCGCCAGTATTAAATGGTACGACTATCGATTTCAAACAATCGCTAATGGGTGGCGGTTTCCAAATTGATAATCCAAATGCCATTGCTTCTTGCGGTTGTGGTAGTTCATTTAGAACTGCGAAGGTTGCTGGAAATCCCGAAAATTGCTAATTATTTATTTGAAAAATGTGGATAAATTTTATTAAAGAGTTCTAGAATTATAATTTAAAAATTTATATGCAATTATTTAAAGTATAGTCCTGTTGTCGCTTGAAAATGTAGTGTAAAAGCTATAAAATTAAATATGGATTGAACTTTGTCTTTTTTGTGAATGAAAGTTCATAAAAAATATATTGGAAGATAAAAGTGTTGATTAGGACTATAAATGGGGATGAACAATTAGGTTAAGTGCAAAGTTTCAAATGAATTATCAGACTCACATATGATATTAAACATTTCATGAGAGGTCTGAACTTTGTTATGTTCTGAAATTTGTAGCCTTTATCTACATTTAAGAAAATACTAATGAAAGCTTAGGTGAATTAAATGGCTCAAGATCGTAAAAAAGTACTTGTTTTAGGTGCTGGTTACGCAGGTTTACAAGCAGTAACTAAATTACAAAAAGAACTTTCTGCTGATGAAGCGGATATCACTTTAATCAACAAAAATAAATATCACTATGAAGCAACTTGGTTACATGAAGCTTCAGCTGGTACATTAAATTATGAAGATTTAATCTACCCAATCGAAAGTGTTATTAAAGAAGATAAAGTTAAATTTATCAACGCTGAAGTAACTAAAATCGACCGTAATGCTAAAAAAGTAGAAACTAACCACGGTATCTACGATTACGATATTTTAGTAGTAGCTTTAGGTTTCGAAAGTGAAACATTTGGTATCGATGGTATGAAAGACCACGCATTCCAAATTGAAAACATCGAAACAGCTCGTAGATTATCTCGTCACATTGAAGATAAATTTGCAAACTATGCAGCTTCAAAAGAAAAAGATGATAAAGATTTAGCTATCTTAGTTGGTGGTGCTGGTTTCACAGGTATCGAATTCTTAGGTGAATTAACTGATAGAATTCCAGAATTATGTAACAAATATGGCGTAGACCAAAATAAAGTAAGAATTACTTGTGTTGAAGCTGCTCCAAAAATGTTACCAATGTTCTCTGATGAATTAGTAAACTACGCTGTAAACTACTTAGAAGATCGTGGCGTTGAATTCAAAATTGCTACTCCAATCGTTGCTTGTAACGAAAAAGGTTTCGTAGTTAAAGTTAACGACCAAGAACAACAATTAGAAGCTGGTACTGCTGTATGGGCTGCTGGTGTTCGTGGTAGCAAATTAATGGAAGAATCATTCGAAGGCGTTAAACGTGGCCGTATCATCAATAAACAAGATTTAACAATCGAAGGTCATGACGATATCTTCGTAATTGGTGACTGTTCTGCATTCATCCCAGCTGGTGAAGAACGTCCATTACCAACTACAGCTCAAATCGCTATGCAACAAGGTGAACACGTTGCTAAAAACATTAAAAATATCTTAAACGGCGAAGCTACAACTGACTTTGAATATGTAGACCGCGGTACTGTATGTTCATTAGGTTCTCATGACGGTGTAGGTATTGTTTACGGCAGAGACATTGCTGGTAAAAAAGCTGCATTCATGAAAAAAGTTATTGATACTCGTGCAGTATTCAAAATCGGTGGCGTAGGCTTAGCATTCAAAAAAGGTAAATTCTAAGTTGTCATTATAAAAGTATAATATGAAGCCTCTTGCTACTCAGCAAGAGGTTTTTTTAAACACTTATAAAGGAGTGGATAGTAAATGGTCAATTTCACTAATAACAACAATAGTACAGCACAGGAAGAAGTCCTTATCTTAGGTTTGCCTGACCATATTAACCAACTAGGTACGGTTAATTATAATAATGAAGATTTAACGCAACGTATTGATACATATCGTCATCATCATCTGGTTCACAGTACTTTAGGTAAAATTTCTTCAACGCTTTTATCGCTTGAAAATGAATCTAAACGTTTAATAACAGTTGGGTTAGGTAATTTAAAATCGCTCAATTATGCAGAATTATTGAAAGCGTTCGGTCATTTGTTTCAATTTTTAAAAGAAGAGGGAATTACTAACGCAGATGTACTCTTTGAGACGTTCATTTCAAAAGAGGTGGCGCAAAAGAAAGTGGCGGAAGTCTTTGGCTTACAAAGTGAACAAGCCATTTATGTATTTGATAATTATAAATCTAATAAATCTGCGCCTTATCAACTAGATTTAAATATAATCTCAGAAAATGAAAATTTAGTCTCAGAAATTGAAAAGGGTGTAATAGTAGGTCAATCTATTAATCTAGCTCGTGATTTCAGTAATATGCCTCCAAATATTTTAACGCCATCATATTTTGCAGAACAAATTGAAGATCACTTTGCAGAAACTAAAGTTGATATAGATATTAAAGATGGTGAAACGTTATTAGCGGAGGGCTTTGGCTTAATTCACGCAGTAGGAAAAGGCTCTGAGAACCAACCAAGAGTTATTACTTTAACGTATAACGGTGCTCAAAGCGATGAACCTCCTGTAGCACTAGTCGGAAAAGGTATTACTTACGATTCAGGTGGTTACAGTATTAAATCTAAAATGGGTATGCAAACGATGAAATTCGATATGTGTGGCGCAGCGAATGTCGTAGGAATGATTGAGGCAGCGTCACGACTTAAGCTTCCAATCAATATCGTTGGCGTGATTGCATCTGCTGAAAATATGATTAATCATAACGCAATGAAACCGGATGATGTGTTTACAGCACTTAGTGGAGAAACGGTTGAAATGTTAAATAGTGATGCGGAAGGTCGTTTAGTTTTAGGAGATGCGGTTTTCTATGCAAATCAATTCAAACCAAGCATTATTTTAGATTTTGCTACATTGACAGGTGCTGCAGTGGCTGCATTAGGAGAAGATAAAGCAGCATTATTTAGTTCGAACGCAGATAAGGACATTCAAGATATTTTAGCGAGTGCTAAAGCAGTAGATGAGTTTGCTTTTGAATTACCAATCACTAGTACCGAACAACGCTTAATTCGTAACTCTGATGTGGCAGATTTAGTTAACCATACGAATGGTCAAGGAAAAGCGTTATTTGCTGCAACCTTTGTAACACACTTTAGTGGCGAAACACCACATATTCATTTTGATATTGCAGGCCCAGCTACGACAAACGTAAAAAGTTATAGAGGACCTAAGGGACCAACTGGCAGTATGATAACTACAGTAGTCAATTGGTTACGTCAATAAAGACTCGTTTGATCAAGAATAAATCAAATGCGTACTACAAAGAACTAGAGCTAACTTTAAATAGCTTTGGTTCTTTATTTTTTAAAGGAAAATATTTAAAACGCATATATTGACAATAATTAGACGACTTGATATGATTAGTCACATAATATTTCGCTTTAGTTCGGTAGAGTGTTAAAGGATGTGAAAGATATGATAAATGCAGTTGTGATTGCTGTCATTTTAATGATTATCTTATGCCTGTGTAGACTTAATGTTGTCATAAGTTTATTTATAAGCTCGCTAGTAGGTGGGTTGATTTCAGGTATGAGTTTAAATAAAGTGATTAGCGTTTTTGGTAAGAATATCGTGGATGGTTCTGAAGTAGCTTTAAGCTATGCTTTATTAGGTGGTTTCGCAGCACTTATCTCGTATAGTGGGATAACTGATTATCTCGTTAATAAAATCATACGTGCGATTCACACTGAGAATAGTCGACTTTCTAGAGTTAAAGTCAAAGTCATCATTATCGTTGCACTTCTCGCAATGAGTATTATGAGTCAGAACTTAATTCCAGTACATATTGCTTTTATTCCTATTGTGATTCCGCCACTTATCAGTCTATTTAATGATTTGAAAATTGATAGACGATTAATTGGCTTGGTAATAGGATTCGGATTATGTTGGCCTTACGTTTTATTACCTTATGGGTTCGGTCAAATTTTCCACCAAATTATTCAAAGCGGCTTCCAAAAAGCACATCACCCTATCGAATTTAATATGATTTGGAAAGCGATGCTCATTCCATCTATGGGTTATATCGTAGGTTTAATCTTAGGTATGATTGTTTATCGTAAACCTCGTGATTATAAGACAGAAACTTATGTTGAAAATGAGGATACAGTAACTGAAGTGAGAACATATGTGTTAGTAGTAACAGTAGTTGCAATTTTAGCTACTTTCTTAGTACAAACATTTACAGATTCAATGATATTTGGTGCATTAGCAGGGGTACTTGTCTTCTTTATCTCTGGCGTGTATAAATGGAATGAATTAGATAGCCAGTTTGTTGAAGGTATTAAGATTATGTCATTTATCGGTGTCGTAATTCTTTCAGCCAATGGTTTCGCCGGTGTAATGAATGCTACTGGTGATATTCAAAAATTAGTCAGTAGCTTAACGGAAATTACGAGTGGACATAAATTAATTAGTATCATTGCGATGTATATTATTGGTTTAATTGTGACATTAGGAATCGGTTCATCATTTGCGACTATACCAATTATTGCGACATTATTTATTCCATTAGGTGCTTCACTTGGTTTAGATAGTATGGCATTAATTGCACTAGTAGGTACAGCCAGTGCACTAGGTGATTCTGGTTCACCAGCAAGTGATTCGACATTAGGACCAACTGCAGGGTTAGCGGTAGATGGTCAGCATGATCACATACGAGATACATGTATTCCGAACTTCATTTTCTACAATGTACCTTTAATGATTTTTGGTACAATTGCAGCTATGGTATTATAGGTGTAAATGAGGTGAAATAGGTGACCAATTTATTAGAAACCTTTGAAATGAAGATTGAAGAAACAACTAACGGCAAAGTTGTAATCTCTATGCCTGTCACAGATAAGGTGAAGCAACCATTCGGTTATTTGCATGGGGGCGCGACGATTGCACTAGGTGAAACAGCATGTTCCATCGGTGCAGCAAATTTAGTTGATACCAATCACTATATCCCATTAGGCTTAGAAATGAATGCGAATCATATTCGTTCTGTAAAAGAAGGACGCGTGACAGCAACGGCTACAATTATTCATCAAGGTAGTACAACCCAAGTTTGGAATATTGAAATTAAAAGTGACGATGACCAATTGATTAGTATAATGAGAGGAACAATTGGCATTAAACCTTTAAAACATAAATAATACGAAATAACAAAAGTGGTCTTTTTTAAAGGCCACTTTTGTCTTATGCAAATTTATTTTTAGAATAATTTAATTTTTGAAAAGCGTTGTGAATACGTTGAGCTGCTTCTCTGCCACCCATAATATTTCTCGCAAATGGTCCTAATTCTAAATCGGCCAAACCTCCAGCTACAAATAGTTGAGGTAACCATTCTAAGTCAGAAGTTATATCGGGTAAACCACATTGTGTAAGGGGTGCTTGTTCATGTTGAATTAGAGATTGAACCATATTTTGTTTCATTAATGTAGCTTCGAAACCTGTGGCTAATAGAATGAAATCATAAGGTGTTGCCGATGTTTCTGTAATAATTTGATGGTTTTCAAGTTTTAAAATTTTATCGTGATGGATGATTAAACGTCCGTTTTGAACATGCTTTTTCAAACGTAAATATAATTCTTGAGGCATTGAACCTTTGTGGCGCGCCTCAGTAATAATTTCCATTCGTTTTTCAGAGGAGGTTATTTCCAAGAATGGCCCCATATTTTTTGGCCCTAACCATGCAGGATCTGCATCAAAGTGTTGAATATCAATGTCTTTATTCATCCACAGATGAACAGTTTTATCAGGTGATTGGTTCAATAATTTAAGCGTTAAATGCGCTGCTGAAATACCACTTCCAACGACATGTGAACTTTTCTCATACATAGTTGGATTAAATTCTTTTTTGAAAATGTGGCAAACATTGCTTTCATTTTCAAAAAGAGAAGGAATATAAGGTTGGTGATTACAACCTTGAGCCAAAACTACACAATCTGTATGTAAAACTTGAGCATTAGATAAATAAATTCTCCATTGTGAACCAGTGCGTCTAATCTGATTCACGTAGCCTTGAAGATGGCTATCATTTAAATGATAGCGATGCACTAGTTCATGAACATGATGCATAAACATATCTGTTTGAGGGCGTTGATAGCGTCCATAAGTCGCATTCGTATATTGTTGAAACTTCGCAAATTGCTTTAGATGAAATGGATTGGGATGAATATGATGGACGATAGGTGAGCGTAAAAAGGGCATACTTATTCTATGAGTGAAGTCGTTAAACTGTTCACATAAAGATGAATAGGGATCAATAATTGTTAAGTTATCAATCGAAAGACCTGCTTCACGTAATTTAATTGCGATAGTTGTACCTTGAATGCCACCGCCGATAATAGTCCAATGCATAAGAACACTTCTTTCTTTATAAAACGTAATAATTACGATTTATAATAGCATACATAATTTTAGAAGACAATAACTAAAAAAGCTCTAGTCGAAAAAACATTCGACTAGAGCTTTAGTGTTATATTATATTTTCTTGTCTTTAAATTCATCTTTGAGATCGTCAATTTTAGTATCTTTAGTATAAGGTGTTTTATTATTATAAGCGGCTCTCATAATTAAATGACTTGAAAGAGGACCGGTAATAAAAATAAAGATAATACCAAAGATTAATTGCATGTTGATATACTTTTCAGTACCAATAAAGTATAGGAAGGTACCAAATAGTAAGAACATAGCACCTAATGTTGCTGATTTACCTGCAGCATGTCCACGTGAATAAATGTCTTTCAGACGTATCATACCAATAGCGGTAACAACACTGATTAATGCGCCAGCAATAACGAATAGAATAGATAAGCTAATCATGATGGTTGCTATCATGTTCGATCACCTTACCTTTATCTATATATTTTGAAAATACTGCTGTACCTAAAAATGCTAAGATACCAATTAATAAAATGGCTACAAGTAAATATTGAGCGCCTATGAAGATACTGTATAACGCGACGCATGCCATTAATTGTAAACCTACGGCATCAAGCGCTAAAATTCTATCGGCTAAAGTAGGGCCTTTAATAATGCGAATAAACATAGCTAACATAGAAAGTACTACAATGATGAGTGCAATTAGCATAATGAGTTTTACCATTAGTCTTCGCCCACCTCTCTAACCACTTTTTCAAGTGATGATTTAATTCCTTCAACTTCTTCTTCCTTCGTACTAAAATCAATCGCGTGGATATAAATCTTAGTTCTATCATCACTAATACCTAATACGACTGTGCCTGGCGTAAGCGTGATTAAATTAGATAGTAGCACGATTTGCCAATCTGTCTTTAAATCTGTGTGATAAGTAAAAAAGCCAGGTTGATTTTGTAATTTAGGTCGTAATACAATCTTTAATACATCAATATTGGCTTTAATTAATTCTATAAGAAAGACAACAATAAGCTTGATGATTTTATAAACTCTTATTAAATAAAATTTGCCAGGTAACGCTTTATTAAATAAGTAAACAATTCCTAAACCGAGTAAGAAGCCTAGTAATAGATTATTTAATGTGTAACTTCCACTTAGAAATAACCAAATGAATGCTAAAAGAAAATTTACGGTAATTTGAATGGCCATCATTATCTACCTCCTAATACACTATGAATATAAACGCTAGGATCATAGAATGATTTGGCTGCTTCTGATATTAATGGATATAAAAAGTCGGCAGATAAACCAAATAATACAGTGATAACGACGGCTATAATTGAAATAGTTGCCGGGTAGTTAACATTTAATTTTTGATTTACATTATAACCTTTAGGTTCTCCGAAGAAGCCTTGTAAAAATATACGAATGACTGAATAAAGTACGACTAAACTTGATAATAATACGATAATGCCGCTAACGTAGAATCCTTTTTCAAATGTAGCCTGCACAATATAATATTTTCCATAGAAACCGCTTAAAGGCGGAATACCTGCTAAGCTTAGAGCAGCAATAAAGAATGACCATCCAAGAACAGGATACGTTTTAATTAAACCACCAAACTCTTTTAAATTTGTTGTTTTAGTGATTTGATACATCACGCCAATTAGTAAAAATAAAGCAGTTTTTACTAACATATCGTGTAATGTGTAGTAAATTGCGCCAATAATCCCAGCTTGGTTCATCATTGCTACACCGACTAAAATAACGCCAACTGCAATCATAATATTATAGATAATAATTTTTTTAGTATCATAATATGCGATAGCGCCAACTGATCCAAAGATAATTGTTAGAAGCGCTAAAAACAGAATGGTGTAGTGTGAAAAGCTAATAGTATTTTGGAAAAATAAGCTTAGTGTTCTTGCAATGGCGTAGACACCGACTTTAGTTAATAAAGCACCAAAGAAAGCGATAATCGCAAACGGTGGCGCATAGTATGAACCTGGTAGCCAGATATACATTGGAAATGCACCAGCTTTTGTTGCAAACACAAATATAAATAAAATAAAGACAATACTTAAAAGACCGCTATGTGTATGATTAAGCTGAGCAAGCTTATCACTGATGTCTGCCATATTTAATGTGCCTACAACGGAATATAAAATACCTACTGCAATAACAAAAAATGTTGATGTCACGATATTAACGAGTAAATATTTCACTGTTTCACGTAACTGTATTCTTGTACCACCTAATACAAGTAGGGCGTAAGAAGACATTAAGAAAACTTCGAAGAATACAAATAGGTTGAATATATCTCCGGTTGTAAAGGCACCAATAATACCAACTAGCATAAACATTATTGAAAAATGAAAATAATAGCGTTCTCTATCTATGCCAGCTGTCGTTATTGAATAAGCAGTAATAAGAATTGTAATGATAATGCTCGTTACAATAAGCATGGCACTAAATGAATCTAATAAGAAGATAATGCCATAAGGTGCTGGCCATGAACCTAATTCTACTTTAAGAGGTCCATGGTTAATGACACTGATTAGATTAATGATTGCTACAGTTAAAGTTAAAGCTAAACCAATTAATGTGACATAACGTTTAGCTTGAATGCGTTCACCAAGAAAAATCAGTATAATCGCAGTGATAATAGGTACAACTAATGTAAGGACTACTAAATTATTTACTATCATCTTCAGGTACTCCTTTCATTAGTTCTACGTTGTCTGTACCTAATACTTTGTACGTTCTAAAGGCTAATACTAAGAAGAACGCGGTTGTCGCAAAAGCGATAACAATTGCTGTAAGTATTAGGGCGTGAGGGATAGGATCTACATATTGAGCAATACCTTTTTCATAAATAGGCATTTCACCATGTTTTAATCCACCCATTGTAATTAAAAATAAATTTGATGCATGTGTGATTAATGTTGTCCCCATAACAATTCGTATCAAACTTTTAGATAAAACGAGATAGACACTAATTGCTGTGAGAATACCACATACAATAATCATGATAATTTCCACTATTCGTTCTCTCCAATCGTTATAATAATTGTCATGACTGTGCCGATTACTGCACACATTACGCCGAAGTCAAAGAACATTGGTGTGTTCATATGCACAGGTTGAAGTAGGGGTAACGGAATGTTGAATTCTGTATGCGTGAAAAAGTTCTCTCCATAGAACCAACTTGCAATAGGTGTGCCTACACAAAACAACAGTCCGATACCTATTAATATTTTAAAATCCCAAGGGAATACTTTGCGCATTGTTTTAATATCAAACGCAATCGCAATAATCGTTAAGGCACTTGAAAGTAATAATCCGCCGACGAAGCCACCACCTGGTGTATAGTGTCCTGCGAAGAATAAACTCATGCCGAATAAAACGATGAGGAAAGCGATAATGACAGCTGCGTACTGGAACATTAAATTATTTTTCTGTCTGTTCATCGCGTTTCACCTCACTTGCTTTATGTTTACTGCGTAATTTGATCATGGTATAAACACCTAAACCAGCGATACCTAGTACCGAAGATTCGAATAATGTATCCATACCACGGAAATCAACTAGGATGACGTTAACCATATTCTTACCATGTGCTAAATCATAAACATGTGCTTTGTAGTACTCACCGATTGAAGTGAAATGGCGATTACCATATGCAATTAAACCTAATACAATCACGACTAAACCTACACCAATGGAAATAATAGCATTGGTTATTTTAAAAGAAGGTTTCTCGTTATAACGATTTAAATTAGGTAAGTGATAGAAACATAATAAGAATAAACCAGTAGAAATTGATTCTACGACAAATTGAGTTAACGCTAAATCTGGTGCTTTGAAAAAGACAAATAATACTGATACTGAATAGCCAACGACACCAAGCATGATAATACTGAATAAACGCGATGATGCGAATACTATCATGAATGATGCCACTATTAAGATAAGAAGAATGACAATTTCATAAATATGAATGTTGTTAATATCTTTAAAGTTAAAGCTAAATGGCACGCTGAATAGCGTTACAATCGTCATTAAAATTAACATACCAAATATAATCACTAAACTATCTCTAACGTATCCATTTACATAACTATTTGTCATTTTCGCTGACGTTGTTGGTAACCATTTTCCAGTAGAATCGTACCAATGGTTAAATGTTAGTTTCGTTGGCTGAGCTTGTAATAATCGAATCCAATAGCCAAATGTAAGTAATAGTAATATCCCTACAATCCAAATAGTTAATGTTGAAATGAAGGCAGGGGTAATACCATGGAACATATGGAACTCAGCGTGTGTAGTTGATAAGTTACTAATCGCTAATGTAGCTGGTTCAATAATAGTTTGCGTTAATAGACCAGGCGCAAAGCCAAAGACAATTACTAAAATAGCTAAAATGCTTGGAGAAATTAACATTAAGATTGAAACTTCATGTGCCTTCTTAGGTAATGCATTCGGTTTGTGCTGACCGAAAAATATATGTAAGACGAATTTAATCGAATACACGAAAGTGAAAATACTACCTACAATAGCTAAAATCGGGAAGATTATCCCTAATGAATTAAGGCTAAAAATGTGCGCATGAGAAACTTCAATCATTGCTTCTAAAAATTTCTCTTTAGATAAGAACCCGTTGAACGGCGGAACACCGGCCATACTTAAGGCTGTGATGACTGTAATCGTAAATGAAATAGGCATAATTGTAAGTAAACCGCCTAATTTCTTCACATCACGTGTGCCTGTCGCATGATCAACGGCACCAGTAACCATGAATAATGCACCTTTAAATGTAGCATGGTTAATTAAGTGAAATACTGCAGCAGTGAATGCAGCAACGTAAAGTTGACTTTGACTACCTTCAAAATGATAGCTCACCGCTCCAATACCTAACATAGACATAATCATGCCAAGTTGAGAAACGGTAGAGAAAGCCAAGATGCCTTTAAGATCTTGTTGTTTCGTTGCATTTAATGAAGCCCAGAATAACGTGATAAGCCCGACTAATGTAATAGTCCATATCCAACCTTGTGAAATGGCAAATAGTGGGGTAACACGTGCTACTAAATATAATCCAGCTTTTACCATTGTTGCTGAGTGCAAGTAGGCACTGACTGGTGTTGGTGCTTCCATTGCATCGGGTAGCCAAATATAAAATGGTACTTGTGCAGATTTAGTAAATGCACCTAGCATGATTAAAATCATTGCTAAAGTGAATATTGGACTGTGCTGTATTTCGAACGCATGTTCAAGTAAATGATGGAGGCTTAAAGAATTTCCGGCTACAGAAATAAGGATGAAGCCGCCAAGTAAACTTAATCCTCCAAATACGGTAATGATAAGTGATTTCTGAGCGCCGTAGATAGAGGCTTGTTTCTCTCTCCAAAATGAGATGAGTAAGAAACTTGAAAATGATGTTAACTCCCAAAATAGATATAAAATAATTAAGTTATCTGAGAGTACAACTCCCAACATTGCACCCATGAATAGTAATAAATAACAGTAAAAATTCCCGAGTTGTTCGGATTTACTAAGGTAGCCGATAGAATATAGTACGACTAAACTACCGATACCTGTAATGAGTAAACTAAACAATATACTTAAGCCATCTAGATATAAATCAAAGTTCATACCGATATGTGGCATCCAATTTAATGTATTTATTACTGTATTACCTGACTGAGTAGTCGATATAAGAGATAAGAAATAAATAAATAAGACAACAGGAATAGGTAATACAAACCAACCTAAATGAATCTTCTTAGAGAATCGATAAAGGATTGGAATAATGAGTGCAAATATTAACGGTAAAATGACCGCAATATGTAACAAACTCACTATGTTTTCCTCCTTTAAAAATATTTATGGCATACATTATACATGAATCATTCCGTTCTGAAAAACGGTGAAAGCCCATGTATACAGTGATTTCCTAGAACTTGTTAAATAAGAAGAAACACGTCAAAATTACTTAGAAAAATTTTTGTTTATATTGAATTGAGTAGTCATTTTTTAGATTTTCAAGATTATTTAAAGCCATTTTTGAAAATTCTGTGTCTTGTTGTTTAAGGTCATTTTCCATTTTTGTGATAGCTTGTTGAAGAGAATCTTCGTATTTCATTTCTTCAACATTAAAGTCACGAAGTTGTGAACGTGTCGCATAACGTTTTTCGTAATGACTTAAGGCACGACGTTCATGAAAGAAGACACCTTCTACTTGACCAGGGTTGTGTAAATCGCCTTGTTTAGGGTGTTTGATGACTTGTTCAACTTGAACAAGTACTTGGTCTTCATTCTCCTCTTTAATCGTTACGCCATAAGCGCCTGTCTTATGTGAGAATCGATATAACATGCTATATTACTCCCTTTCAAATGTGTTAATATATACCTATATCATCATAACATGAATGGAGAATCTAAATGACTAACTATCCACAGTTAAATAAAGAAATACAAGATAATGAAATTAAATTAGTTATGCATACAAATAAAGGGGATATGACGTTTAAATTATTCCCAGATATCGCACCTAAAACAGTTGAGAATTTCGTGACACATGCGAAAAATGGTTACTACGATGGCATTACTTTCCACCGTGTAATTAACGATTTCATGATTCAAGGTGGCGACCCAACTGCAACAGGTATGGGCGGAGAAAGTATCTATGGCGGTTCATTTGAAGATGAATTCTCAATGGAAGCTTTCAATTTATATGGCGCGCTTTCAATGGCTAATGCTGGACCAAACACTAATGGTTCACAATTCTTTATTGTCCAAATGAAAGAAGTACCAGAAACAATGTTAAATCAATTAGTTGATGGCGGTTGGCCAGAAGAGATTGCTAAAGCTTATAGTGAAAAAGGCGGTACACCTTGGTTAGATCAAAAACACACTGTATTTGGTCAATTAATTGAAGGTGAAACAACATTAGAAGATATCGCTAATACTAAAGTAGGCGCTCAAGATAAACCAGTTCATGATGTGGTTATCGAATCAATCGACGTTGAAGATAAAAACGCATAAGTGAAACGGTAGAATGTGTTTCAATTTCTAACGAGAGCGGTTGACACATTAGTTTCATAAATTGAAAGTTCAATTAAATATTGTTGGAAATTGAGCGAGTCGATAAATAGTTTGTCGGCTCGTTTTTTTGAATGTTTTTTTGAAAAGTTATTACGTCTTCGCCTCGTGAATATATAGATTGAGCTAAATCAAATAGTGAAGATTAAATTTAATAAATAATTGAAAAATAAAATTTTTATCCCTTAATAGTTAGTCCCAGTTTATATTTTATGCTATTATAAATATGTTAAGAATATCGAATAAGGGGTTATCAAGTTGAATACTCACTATAAAGTAGGTCAGCATATTAAAGTGCGTGTGACTGGCATTCAACCGTATGGCGCTTTTGTTGAGGCCCCTGACCATACTGAAGGACTAATCCACATTTCAGAAATCATGGATGATTATGTCCATAACTTAAAAAAATTTCTATCAGAAGGACAAATTGTTAAAGCGAAGATTTTATCAATTGATGATGAAGGAAAACTTAATTTGTCACTCAAAGATAATGATTACTTTAAGAATTATGAACGAAAAAAAGAGAAGCAGTCAGTATTAGATGAAATTAAAGAAACAGAAAAGTATGGGTTTCAAACACTTGAAGAACGCCTACCGGTCTGGATTAAGCAGTCTAAACGTGCGATTCGTAATAATTAATTGACTGTAAACACGCTAAGCTAACGTTATTTACTCACAATAACGTTAGCTTTTTTGATTTTTTAATGCGCCGGGCCTAAGCTTAAATGTGCGGATGAGATGGCGATGGCCACTTTCTTTCATGATTAAAAACTATATTTAAGGGAATTTATTTAAAGTATGTATGCATGCACATGCAAGCAAAAAACTAGAGAACAATTTTCTATCCGTGCTATAGTTTGAGCATAAATAAGGAGGAAAGGAATCATTATGAATACTAAATATGAAAAGTTATTTGAAACAGTAACATTACCTAATGGCGTTGAATTAAGAAACCGTTTTGTGTTAGCGCCTCTCACACACATTTCATCAAATGATGATGGTACGATTTCAGACGTTGAAATTCCATATATTGAAAAACGTTCTAAAGATGTAGGCTTAGCACTTAATGCCGCTAGTAATGTGAATGATATTGGTAAAGCTTTCCCAGGACAACCATCCGTTGCACATGATTCAGATATTGAAGGTTTAAAACGCTTAGCACAAGCTATGAAGAAAAATGGCGCGAAAGCGTTAGTACAAATTCACCATGGTGGTGCGCAAGCTCTACCAAACTTAACTCCTAATGGCGATGTCGTAGCGCCAAGTCCTATTTCACTTAAAAGTTTCGGTCAAGAACAAGAACACGATGCGAGAGAAATCACACCTGAAGAAATTGAACAAACAATTAAAGATTTCGGTGAAGCGACACGTCGTGTGATTGAAGCAGGTTTCGATGGTGTTGAAATTCACGGTGCCAATCATTACTTAATCCATCAATTCGTTTCTCCATATTATAATAGAAGAAATGATGAGTGGGGCGACCACATGAAGTTCCCTACAGCTGTGATAGATGAAGTACTTAAAGTGAAAGAACAACACGCTAATAAAGACTTTATCGTTGGTTACCGTTTATCTCCTGAAGAAGCAGAATCTCCAGGTATTTCAATGGAGTTAACTGAACAATTAATTAAGACAATTACAGAGAAAGCAATTGACTACGTGCATATTTCAATTGGAGATATCCACTCTGAAACACGTGAAGGTAAATATGCTGGTCAAGAACGCTTGAAATTAATCCATAAATGGGTAGATGGTCGCATGCCAGTGATTGGTATCGGCTCAGTATTTACTGCAGACGATGCATTAGATGCGATTGAATCAACAGGCGTGGAATTAGTCGCACTTGGTCGTGAAATTCTATTAGATTATAATTTCATTGAGAAAATTAAAGAAGGAAAAGAAGACGAAATTATTTCTTACTTCGATCCTGAACGTGAAGATAATCATGAATTAACACCAAACTTATGGAAACAATTTAACGAAGGATTCTATCCATTACCTCGTAAAGATAAATAATAAATTAGGAAAGCTTGTACTACGCAATGTAGTGCAAGCTTTTTTTCATACTATAGTTATAAAAATTTTAACATTAAAGTTATCCGAAAATTTTTATTATTTTACTTGTAAAAATACAATGTAATATGTCATTATATCTGTAAGGGCTTTCACAACATGTATACCTCTTTAAAAAAGTGGACTAATTCTATTTTCATTTTCAAAAAAGAGAAGTATACCTATGTATTAATCATGAAAGCCGCTCTCGTATGGCCATTAGTTTTAATATAATTTAAGCAAAGGGGAGATATTATGACTAAGTCAGAACAAATCATTGAATTAACAAACCACTATGGAGCACATAACTACGTGCCTCTACCAATCGTTGTAGCAGAAGCAGAAGGCATTTGGGTAACTGATCCAGAAGGTAATAAATATATGGATATGTTATCAGCATATTCAGCTGTTAACCAAGGACATCGTCATCCTAAAATTATCCAAGCATTAAAAGATCAAGCAGATAGAGTAACTTTAGTATCTCGTGCGTTCCACAGTGATAATTTAGGTGCATGGTATGAAAAGATTTGTAAATTAGCTGGTAAAGATAAAGCATTACCAATGAATACAGGTGCAGAAGCGGTTGAAACGGCATTAAAAGCTGCACGTCGTTGGGCTTATGATGTGAAAGGTATCGAACCAAATAAAGCTGAAATTATTGCCTTTAATGGTAACTTCCATGGTCGTACTATGGCGCCAGTATCATTATCTTCTGAAGCAGAATATCAACGTGGCTATGGTCCACTATTAGATGGTTTCCGCAAAGTTGATTTCGGGGATGTTAATCAACTAAAAGAAGCGATTAATGATAACACAGCAGCTATCTTAGTAGAGCCTATTCAAGGGGAAGCGGGAATCAATATTCCGCCAGAAGGTTATCTTAAAGAAATTAGAGATTTATGTGATGAACATAACATCTTATTTATCGCTGATGAAATTCAAGCTGGATTAGGCCGTTCAGGTAAATTATTCGCAACAGATTGGGATAATGTTAAACCTGATGTTTATATCTTAGGAAAAGCACTTGGCGGTGGCGTGTTACCAATTTCAGTTGTATTAGCTGACAAAGAAGTGTTAGATGTGTTCACACCAGGTTCACATGGTTCAACATTTGGTGGTAACCCATTAGCATGTGCCGTATCAATTGCAGCGTTAGATGTTATTATCGACGAAGATTTACCTGGTCGTTCAAATGAATTAGGCGAATACTTCAAATCAGAATTACAAAAAATTGAACACCCAGCAATTAAAGAAGTTCGTGGACGTGGTCTCTTTATTGGTGTTGAATTACATGAGAGCGCTAGACCTTTCTGTGAAGCATTAAAAGAAAAAGGTTTACTATGTAAAGAAACACACGATACAGTGATTCGATTTGCGCCACCATTAGTAATTTCTAAAGAAGAATTAGATGACGCATTAGACAGAATTAGAAGCGTTTTTGAATAAGTTCAAAAAGTTGTAACATTCATTTTGAAAACCCTTTAAAAAGCAATCACATATGTTACAATATGTATGAAAGCGAAATCATTTGTTAAAAAAGAGGCGAAAGTGAACATGACTGAGAATAATAATTTAGTGACTTCTACACAAAGTATTATTAAGGAAGCATTACACAAATTGGGATTTGACGATGGTATGTACGAACTAATCAAAGAACCATTACGATTCTTACAAGTTCGCATCCCAGTGCGTATGGATGATGGTACAGTTAAAACATTTACAGGTTACCGTGCGCAACATAACGATGCAGTAGGTCCTACAAAAGGTGGGGTACGTTTCCACCCAGACGTAGACGAAGATGATGTAAAAGCATTATCAATGTGGATGACTTTAAAATGTGGTATCGTTAATTTACCTTACGGCGGTGGTAAAGGCGGTATCGTCTGTGACCCACGTCAAATGAGTATTCATGAAGTTGAACGTTTATCACGTGGTTATGTACGTGCAATTTCTCAATTCGTAGGTCCAACAAAAGATATTCCAGCACCAGACGTATTTACTAACTCTCAAATTATGGCTTGGATGATGGATGAATATAGTGCATTAGATAAATTTAACTCTCCTGGTTTCATCACAGGTAAACCAATCGTATTAGGTGGTTCACAAGGTCGTGACCGTTCAACTGCATTAGGTGTTGTAATCGCAATTGAACAAGCCGCTAAACGTAGAGGTATTGATGTTAAAGATGCACGCGTAGTTATCCAAGGTTTCGGTAACGCAGGTAGTTTCTTAGCTAAGTTCTTATATGATATGGGAGCAAAAGTTGTAGGTATTTCTGATGCATACGGTGCATTACATGATCCAGAAGGTTTAGATATTGATTACTTACTAGATCGTCGTGATAGCTTTGGTACAGTTACAAACTTATTCGATAACACAATTTCTAATAAAGAATTATTTGAATTAGATTGTGATATCTTAGTACCAGCAGCGATTTCTAACCAAATTACTGAAGAAAATGCACATGATATTAAAGCAGATATCGTAGTTGAAGCAGCAAATGGTCCAACTACACCTGAAGCTACACGTATTTTAACTGAACGTGGCATCTTATTAGTACCAGACGTATTAGCAAGTGCTGGTGGTGTAACAGTATCTTACTTCGAATGGGTACAAAATAACCAAGGTTACTATTGGACAGAAGAAGAAGTTAATGAAAAATTACGTGAAAAATTAGTAACTGCTTTCGATACAATTTATGAATTAGCTCAAAACAGAAAAATTGATATGAGATTAGCAGCTTACATCGTAGGTATTAAACGTACTGCAGAAGCAGCACGCTACCGCGGTTGGGCATAATTTTATACTGAAATAAATTACAAACGCTATAGCTTGTTTATGAAACAGGAACAAGTTATAGCGTTGTTTTATGTTATGGAGCTGATAATTTGCTTGAAGCAAGAGGAATGGGTCTACATAAAAGACTCAAATACAGAATAATCAATTGTAACGGTAAAAATTACTTAGTAGATTTAACTAATAACTGGTTAACCTATGTTTTGCCTATGCTTAACTGGTATATTCCTAAAAAGTGTAGAGAACTCACTGACGAAGAAATTGATGAATTAGGATTATATAGAGGTAAAAATAATGGAGGCGCAATATGGAGTACTGTGGGAACTGGCGTCCTTCTTAGTTCTTTTGTAAGATCTATTGAACATTATTTCGATACCAATATTAGTGATTTTTTTAATATTATTATTTGTCTCGTTTATGCGATATTAGTAATTATTTTTCACATTTACATATATAATAAAAAGAAAATTAAACACATTAATTTTGCTAATAGTACTAATAAAATAATAATAATTCCTAGGATTAAATTTCAACTAGTTATGATATTGTGGTATTTAATGTGTGGATTTTTTACTTTCGCAAGTGTTGATTTATTAATCGACTATCATGTAAGAAATATTCTTTTATATTTATGCTATTTTCTGATGCTATTCATGTTTTCAATAACGAATATGCTAACTATTCCAGAACAAAAAGTTTATGTGAAATTCCCAAAATAGTAATGAGTTAAAATCATACTGTCTTTCAAAATAAAACACTAGTTATATTACTACTGATTAAATGTAGTTATGATAACTAGTGTTTTGATTTTATAATCTTCAAACTGAATTAAATTTTATTATTGAGCTGAAACAGCTTTATATTGGTCGGCATAGTTAGTGAATACGCCGTCTACACCATATTGATTAAGTCGTTGCATATCAGCAACTTCATTCACTGTGAAAGGATGGATAATGAAGCCTAAGTCTTTTAGATGAGCCGTGTTTTGTGCAGTTAAATCACTATATTCAGGACCAACACCGATTGCGTATGAACGGATGCGTTGTAAATCCGCTTCACTTTGTTGAGTTAATTCGTTTTTATCTAATAATCGAATTAACGGAACGCTAGGTGCTAAATTATGCATTTTTTGTAAGCTTTCTTCTGAAAATGACTGTACTAACACATGACCATTATTTAAAGAATCTGAAGTTAACATATTATGACGTTTTAAAGTATCGAGTAATTGTTCTTCCATTCCAGGATAGACATCTGGTGTCTTAGTTTCGATATAATAATTCGCACTAGTACCATAACGTGATAATATTTCATCTAATGTAGGCACTTTAGCATTGCTATATTCAGCATTTGCATATTGAGGATTTGCTTGATTAAACCAAGAACCAGCATCAAGTTCTTTTAATTGAGCTAACGTATAGTCTTCAACTCGACCAGTTCCATTAGTCGTGCGGTCTACCGTTTCATCATGCATAGCTACCAAATGGCCATCTTTAGTACGTTGTAAATCAATTTCAATGTAAGAGGCACCTAATTGGTTATGACTTTTATCATAAGAATAAAATGTATGTTCTGGTGCATAGCCACTTGCACCTCGATGAGCTATAGTACTAAATCGTTCACCTGTTAAATTTGTAGTCCATTTAGGATTATCTGTGCGATAGTGCGTATTAACAGGAACTTGTTGCGTTTGATTGTCTTGGCTTGCTTGAGTATTGTCTGAAGATGTTGTTGAAGGGATAGGGCCTGTACCTGCGCCACTTGCTTTAACTGGAGTATGTAAAATAGTGAGTCCTAAACTAGCGACAGTTAAACTTGAGATTATTGCTTTATTTGTTGCTTTCAAAAAAATCCATCCTTTCAAATTTAAAGTACATCTCAAATTTAGCAAAGCTATATTTTGAAAGGAAGTCTCTTAGCGAAAGCTTATCGTAACTCTTAAAATTTTAAAAATTACTCAATATAATTAACGTAAAATATAGAAAAATCCCCCTATACATACGTATTAGCGTATGGTAGGGGGAGACTGGTTTAAATTATTTCGCTTTTAAAATATCTTCTGCTACTTTTAATTGCTGACGTACCGCCTCTTGGCCGGTAGAACCATAGCTTTTTCTACGATTGAGACAACGTTCTGGTTTTAAATAATCATAAACGTCAGTATCGATAGCCTCATTCAATTCTTTATAACGTTCAAGTGGTACATCGAGTAAGTAAATACCTTGTTGAATACATTCGAAGACAATTTTACCTACAATTTCATGTGCTTTTCTAAATGGTACTTGTTTCTCTACTAAATAGTCAGCAAGTTCTGTCGCATTAGAGAAATCTTGATGTACTGTTTCATTTAAACGATCAGTATTGACTGTTAATGTATTAAGCATACCTTCAAAGATACGTAGTGATCCTTTGACTGTACGCACTGAATCGAATAAACCTTCTTTATCTTCTTGTAAGTCTTTGTTGTAAGCAAGTGGTAACCCTTTTAATGTAACAAGCATACTCATTAAATGCCCGGTAGTTCGTCCAACTTTACCACGAATTAGTTCAGCCATATCTGGATTCTTTTTCTGAGGCATAATAGATGACCCAGTAGAAAACGCATCTGCTAATGTAATGAATTTCGCTTCATCGGTAGACCAGAAAATAATTTCTTCCGCAAAACGTGATAAATGTACCATAGTTAATGAAATATTATGCAATGTTTCTACTATATAATCACGATCACTTACAGCATCTAAACTATTTTCATAAATATATTCAAAGCCAAGCAACTTTTGCGTTTCATGTCTATCAATAGGGTGGGTAGTTCCACTTAAAGCGGCTGCTCCTAATGGTGAAATATCAATACGCTTCATACTGTCAGTGAAACGTGAATCATCACGTTCAAGCATCCAGAAATAAGTCATAATATGGTGCGCAAATGAAATAGGTTGCGCACGTTGCAAGTGTGTATAGCCTGGCATAATCGTATCTACATGTGATTGGGCAAGTGTTAGAATTGATGATTGGAATGAACGAATAAGCGCTTGGATTTCTTGAACCTCTTTTTTAACGTATAAATGCAAGTCAGTAGCTACTTGGTCATTTCTGCTACGACCTGTGTGCAATCTTCCGCCAGCATCACCAATTCTTTGAATCAATTCATGTTCGATGTTTAAGTGTATATCTTCAAGTGACTGCTTAAATTCTAATTTATGATGATGGAAGTCTTGCTGAATATCTTTTAAGCCTTTGATGATGGCTTCTTTATCTTCATTAGAGATAATATGTTGATTAGCTAACATTGTTGCATGAGCAATACTACCTTGTATATCTTCATCTAATAGTGCTTGGTCAAAGTCTATTGAAGCGTTAAATTCATCAACCCATTCTTCAGGTTGCTGTTGAAAACGTCCGCCCCACGCTTTATTACTCATTACTATAACCTCCATGTAAGTAAGCATTTACTTGAGTAGGTAAGCCATAAATATCAATAAATCCTACCGCTGCAGATTGATTAAAGGCATCTTCTTTTGTATAAGTTGCTAATTTTTCATTATATAAAGTGTACGGAGATTTTCTTCCGTTAACAATCGCATTACCTTTAAATAACTTCACTCTTACGTCACCTTCAACGTATTTTTGAGTGCTATCAATAAATAATTTTAAACTATCAGTTAAAGGTGAGAACCATAATCCGTTATATGTTTGTTCTGCAAATTGTTTTTCAATGACAGGTTTGAAGTGAGCGACATCTTTAGTTAAGGTAAGTGTTTCAAGTGCTTTGTGCGCTTTTAAAATAACTTCAGCACCTGGAGTTTCATATACTTCACGAGATTTAATACCTACTAAACGATTTTCCACATGATCGATACGTCCAATACCATGTTTGCCAGCAATGTCGTTTAATTTAAGAATTAATTGGTCTAAGTCATAGTCTTGATGGTTAAGTTGTACTGGAATACCATTTTTAAATGAAAGAATAATTTCTTCAGGTGTGTCAGGTGTATCTTCTAATTCAGCCGTTAAATCATAGGCATCCTTAGGAGGTGCTGCATAAGGATCTTCTAAAATACCACATTCATTGGCGCGACCCCATAAGTTTTGGTCGATTGAATAAGGTGAATCATGATTAATGCTAACTGGGATACCATGTTTAATCGCATAATCGATTTCTTCTTCACGGCTCCAACCCCATTCTCTTACTGGTGCGAATGATTTAAGATTTGGATTTAATGCCTTAATTGCTACTTCAAAACGCACTTGGTCATTTCCTTTACCTGTACAACCATGCGCAATACCGATTGATTGTGTTTGTTCAGCAATTTCAACTAATTTTTTAGCGATGAGTGGACGAGATAATGCAGAAACGAGTGGGTAACTATTTTCATACATTAAGTTTCCTTTAATTGCATAACTTACAAAGTCATCACTAAATTCTTTTGTTGCATCAATAATGTGACATTCAACAGCACCCATGTCTAAAGCTTTTGAATGTACTAAGTCTAAGTCTTTACCTTCACCGACATCTAAACAAACGGCTACTACATCATAGCCTTTATCTATTAGCCATTTGACTGCCACGCTTGTATCTAAACCACCTGAATATGCTAATACAATTTTATCCTTCATATACTCACCTCATAATTTTTCTGAAAATTAATATAACTTCATACTAACAGAAGTATAATGAAAATAAAACCATTTTTTTACATAATTATACATAATAATGGATTAAGTATAGAATTTTGAGTATGTTCAAACCTTTTAAATAAAGGGATTTTGAGTATTTTTTTAAAATAATAATAAATAAAGAATATTCATTTGATTTTCACGAAAAGTGACTAAATATTGACCAATATGACAGATATTTGTGAATTGACAGACTTGTTAATTGAATAGGGGACTTAAAGTTAGTAGAATTAAATTAATAAGGAAATCAGGAGGCTTTTTTAAATGACTCATATTCAATTAGACTATGGTAAAACTTTAGAATTTTTCGGACAACATGAATTAGATCAACAAAAAGATATCGTGAAAACGATTCATAAAACTATCCATGAAGGAACTGGCGCTGGTAATGATTTCTTAGGTTGGGTAAATTTACCTGAAGATTATGATAAAAAAGAATTTTCAAGAATCGTAGAAGCTGCTAAACGTATTAAATCAAATTCAGATGTATTAGTAGTGATTGGTATTGGAGGTTCATATTTAGGTGCACGTGCGGCAATTGAAATGTTAACTCCAGCTTTCCGTAATAATACGGAATTCCCAGAAATTGTCTTTGTAGGTAATCACCTATCTTCAAGTTATACTCAAGAATTAGTAGACTATTTAGCTAATAAAGACTTCTCAGTTAATGTTATTTCTAAATCTGGTACTACAACTGAACCAGCAGTAGCGTTTAGATTATTTAAAAAATTAGTTGAAGATAAATATGGTAAAGAAGAAGCGAAACAACGTATCTTCGCTACAACTGACAAAGCGAAAGGTGCTTTAAAACAATTAGCAGACAATGAAGGATATGAAACATTTGTTGTACCTGATGACGTAGGTGGCCGTTATTCTGTATTAACTGCTGTAGGTTTATTACCAATCGCAGCGGCTGGTATCAATATCGAATCAATTATGATTGGTGCTAACAAAGCACGTAAAGAATTATCATCTGATAATTTAGATGAAAATATTGCTTATCAATATGCGACAATCCGTAACATTCTTTATAGCAAAGGCTATACTACTGAAATGTTAATTAACTATGAGCCTTCTATGCAATATTTCAATGAATGGTGGAAACAATTATACGGTGAATCTGAAGGTAAAGATTTCAAAGGTATCTATCCATCAAGTGCAAATTACACAACTGACTTACATTCTTTAGGTCAATATGTACAAGAAGGTCGTCGTTTCTTATTTGAAACAGTTGTGAAAGTGAACCATCCTAAACACGATATTACTATTGAAGAAGATAGTGAAGATTTAGATGGCTTAAACTACTTAGCTGGTAAAACAATTGACGAAGTGAATACTAAAGCGTTTGAAGGTACTTTATTAGCACACACTGACGGAGGCGTGCCAAATGTAGTGGTTAATATTCCTCAATTAGATGAAGAAACATTTGGTTATGTAGTATACTTCTTCGAATTAGCATGTGCTATGAGTGGTTACCAATTAGGCGTAAATCCATTTAACCAACCAGGCGTAGAAGCATATAAACAAAATATGTTTGCTTTACTTGGTAAACCTGGATATGAAGATAAGAAAAAAGAATTAGAAGAACGTTTATAGAAATTAAGTTCAACTACAATTTAATATCTATAATGAAGTTAAGAGGCTGGGACAATAATAAAATGTCTCAGCCTTTGTTAACATATTGGCAGTAGCTGACTGATTTGAAAATGCACTTAAATTAAGCTTTTTTCAAACCTAGTCACCCTTGCCGGGGCAGGACGACGAAATTATTTTAATTTCTGTCCTGCGCCCTTTCTTCTATACTATTATATTTAAATCTAAGGGATGAGTTGATGCTACTACCTGTGACTGATTTATTGTAATAAAGGTAGATTTCTAACTTAATGTGTGTAAAATATTTCATGTATAATAGCGTTAAAGAGTGCTATTAACTTTAAGGAAGGATTCGATGCGATAGTGTTCCATCAAATTGAGCAATGGTTTAACGTACTACAAGAATTAGGTTATTTCGCAGGCTTCATCATACTCTTTTTGAGAGCTATTGTACCTGTACTTCCGTTAACATTATACGTTATTATGAATGTTCATGCGTACGGTTTTCTCATAGGAACGGGGATTAGTTGGCTAGGTATTGTTTCAGGTACTTACACCGTTTTTTATATTTGTAGGAAATTTGTTAACGCTCATTTTATGCAAAAAATTAGAGAAAGAAAATCAGTAAAGAAATTAACCCATTTCATTGATAGACAAGGTATTGTACCTATTTTTATTTTAATGTGTTTTCCGTTTACGCCCAATACGCTTGTCAATTTCGTAGCAAGCTTATCACATATTAAAGCAAAATATTACTTTCTGATATTACTTATTTCTAAATTAATATCTATTACTTTTTTAGCAGTGATGGGAAAAGAAGTTACAACATTTTTAACACATCCAATACGTGCGATTGCTCTAATTTTAGTCACCGTGGCACTATGGTTTATTGGGAAAAGAGTAGAAAAACATTTTATGGGTGCTGACGAGGAGTGACGATGTGCGAAAGATAATGAAATGGATTGTGCCGTTAATATTTGCCATCATATTTGTATTGTTTATTCAAACCTTTATTGTTAGAGGGGCAGTAGTAACCAATGATGAAATGGCACCGACACTTAATAAAAACGATCGTCTTATCGTTAATAAAATCAAAGTGATATTTAATTTATTAGATGATGGTGATATCATTATGTACCGTCAGAATCATCAACTTCATTTTAGTCGCATTATCGGAAAAGCGGGCGAATCAATCGAAGTAAGAGATGGTAAATTATATCGAGACGATAGACAAGTGAATAAAAATTATGCTAAAAATAGAGATATTAATAATTTAGCATTACGCGATTTGAATAATTCTAATGGAGATATCATTCCACCTAATTCGTATGTTGTATTAAACGATAACGGTGATAAAAAAAGCGATTCAAGAACTTATGGCTTAATCAAGGACAAAGATATTGTTGGCGATGTAAGTTTGAAGTATTATCCATTTAAAGAATTTACCTATCAGTTTAACAAGTAGATGAGGTGTTATATTTGAAAAAAGAAATAATCGAATGGATTGTCGCTATAGCGGTAGGTCTATTACTTGTATGGGTAATGGTCAACTTTGTCGCTAAATCATATACTATAAAAGGCGACTCAATGGATCCAACTCTAAAAGATGGTCAACACGTAATGGTGAATATTCTTGGATATAAAGTTGGAGACGTGAAAAAAGGGAATGTCATTGTCTTTCATGCCAATAAAAAAGATGATTATGTAAAACGTGTCATTGGTGTTCCTGGAGATAACGTTACGTATAAAAATGACAAACTTTATATCAATGGTAAAAAAGTGGATGAACCATATTTAGATTATAATGAAAAACGTAAACAAGGCGAATATATTACAGGATCATTCGAAACAAAAGATTTAACAAATGCGAATCCAAATTCTAATGTTATTCCTAAAGATAAATACTTAGTACTTGGAGATAATCGAGAAGTAAGTAAAGATAGTCGTGCATTTGGTTTAATAGACAAGAATCAAATTGTCGGTAAAGTTTCATTTAGATTCTGGCCTTTAAACGATTTTAAATTTAATTTCAATCCAGATAATAATAAGTAAATTTTAAGTGGGGTAGAATTCAGCACATTGAATTCCATCCCACTTTTATTTTTTATAAATGAAGTTATAAATAGTTTTAGGGAACGTATGTTCTATGTTAAAATAACATTAAAGGAGTGGGGAATAATGGAATTGAATGCTTACCTTGGCAGAGCAGGTACTGGTAAATCACATCAAATGATTAATAATATTAAAAGTCAAATGAAACAAGATCCGCTAGGTGATCCAATTATTTTAATCGCACCTACACAAAGTACGTTTCAATTAGAACAATCATTTGTTAACGATAAAGAACTAAATGGAAGTTTAAGAACAGAAGTTTTACACTTTGAACGATTGAGTTATAGAATTTTTCAAGAAGTTGGGGGCTTAACTGAGGAACGTTTAACTCAAGCTGGCACAGAGATGATGATTTATAACCTTGTTCAACAACATAAATCAGAGCTTAAATTATATAAATCACAAGTGAATTATTATGGATTTAGTGAGAAATTGAGTGAACAAATCCAAGATTTTAAAAAATATTCAGTCACACCTGAACATTTGGATTTATTCCTACAAGAGAATGAACTTCAAACAAGAACACGTCATAAATTAGAAGATATTGCGCTCATATATCATTATTTTGAGGAACGTTTACAAGGTGAATTTATTACTTCTGAAGATAGTTTGAATCATTTTATTCAAATTATGCCTCAATCAGAGTGGCTTAAGCGTGCTGAAATATATATTGATGGCTTCTATAACTTCTCAACACTTGAGTACCAAATTATTAAGGCACTCGTACAAAATGCTAAAAAAGTGACAGTCCTTCTTACAACTGATGGCAATGAAGATCCGTTTAGCTTATTTAGAAAGCCATCCGAAGTTTTAACGCATTTAAAAGAAATTGCCAATGATTTACATATTGAGTTAAACGAAGTTTATTTTAAAAAACAATATCGCTTTAATAATCAAGACTTACTTCAACTTGAACAGCAATTTGATGCGTTACAAATTAACCCAATTGCTCACCAAGGTCATATCAATATTCTAGAGTCTTCTAGTATGCGTGAAGAGGTTAATGAAATAGCACGACAAATTATCAAAGATACACGTGATAAACAATTCAGATATCAAGATATTGCTATATTATACCGTGATGAAGCCTATGCGTATTTATTTGATTCCGTATTACCTCAGTACGACATTCCATTTAATATTGATGTTAAGAAATCCATGACACATCATCCAATTATGGAAATGGTGCGCTCATTACTCGAAGTTATTCAAACCAATTGGAATATAAGTCCAATGATGCGTTTGTTTAAGACAAATATTTTATCTAATCATTTTAAAAATAGTGATTATTTAATTGATTTACTGGAAAATTTTGTTGTAGAACGTGGCATCTATGGGAAACGCTGGTTAGATGAAAAGTTATTTAGCATTGATAATTTTACAAAAATGGGCCGTAAAGAACATAAATTAACAGAAGAAGAGCGAGCAACATTTGAACAAGTGGTTCAACTAAAAAATGACATGATTGATAAAATAATGCGTTTTGAACAAGCAATGAATGACGCAAATCATGTTAAAGGGTTTGCGACAGCTTTCTATGAAACGATGGAGTCATTCGATATACCTAAATATTTGATGGCTCACCGAGATCAATTGGATGTAGATGGTGATCATGAAGCGGCTGAGGAAATCGACCAGATTTGGAATGGTTTAATTCAAATATTAGATGATTTAGTCATTGTCTTTGATGAGGAAGAAATGACATTAAACCGCTTCTTAGAAGTATTCGACATCGGTTTAGAGCAGTTAGAATTTTTAATGATTCCTCAAACATTGGACCAAGTGAGTATTGGTACGATGGATTTAGCTAAAGTTGATAATAAAAAACACATCTATATGGTAGGCATGAACGATGGTGCGATGCCTCAACCAGTTTCTTCTTCTAGTTTAATTACAGATGAGGAAAAGAAAGTATTTGAGGAACAAACACGAGTGGAATTAAGTCCTACTTCTGATATTTTACAAATGGACGAGGCCTTTGTTTGTTATATTGCCATGACACGTGCTTGTGAACAGGTGACATTTTCATATAGTTTAATGGGCGTGCAAGGAGACGAAAAAGAAAAAAGTCCGTTCTTAAATCAAATTCAAGCATTATTTAATGGGCTTGAAGTAACTAACATTCATTATGAACATAACGCACATCCATTAACGCTTATGGAACACCCTCATCAAACTAAAATCACGTTATTCGAAGCGCTTAAAGCATGGTTAGAAGATGAAATGGTAGCAGAGGTATGGTTAGATGCATATCAAGTTATGCGTGATAATGACGAGCTAAACGATGGACTAAATTATTTATTAACTGCATTAACTTATGATAATAAAACCGTGCAATTAGATGAAGATTTAGCGACATCATTATATGGTAAGGCGATTAACGCTAGTGTATCTCGTTTCGAAGGCTATAACGATTGTCCATTCCAACACTATGCTAATTATGGATTACGTCTAAATGAACGTACGAAATATAAATTAGAAACGTTTGATTTAGGTAACATCTTCCATACCGCTTTAAAATATATTTCGGATAAAATTAATGGCGATTTTAAACATCTCGATAATCAAAGAATTCATGCGTTAACGCTTGAAGCTTTAGAAAATGTATTACCAAACATCCAGTTCAATTTAATGGATTCTAATGCATATTATCGTTATGTCTCTAAACGTATCGGTGTGATTGTAGAAAGTACGTTAAAAGCATTGCGTTATCAAAATGAACATACGAAATTTAGACCTCAACGTTTTGAAACAGGATTTAGAAAAACGCCACGTGATGAAGAAGAATTAATAGCTCAACCTCTAATCACGAAACAAGGTATTCCTGTGAATATTCGAGGCCAAATCGACCGTATTGATACGTATACGACAAATAATAAAAGTTTCATCAATATTATAGATTATAAATCTTCTAATTATAGTGCTAACTTGAATTTGAAGAAAGTATACTATGGTAAGCAAATGCAGATGATGACTTATATGGATATTGCCTTACAAAATGCGCAACGTTTAGGTTTGAGTGAAGAAGTTAAGCCTGGCGGATTGTTGTACTTCCATGTTCACGATGAACGTCTTAAATTTAAGCACTGGGGTGAAATGGTTGATGATGCTTTAAAAGAAGAAGCATTAGACAAAGCATTTCTTCAAGAATATAAATTACGAGGCTTAGTTAACAGTGATGCAGATGTTGTAGATGCTATGGATATTCGCTTAGATACAACACCTAAATCTGACATTGTACCGATTACACTGAAAAAAGATGGCGGTTTTAATGCTAAAGGAAGCAGTGTAGCAGATGAAACAACGATCCATAAATTCATCAAACACAACAAGGATAACTTTATTGAAACTGCTTCAAACATTATGGATGGGCATACTGAGGTGGCACCATTAAAATTTGATAATCAATTACCGTGTCAATTTTGTAGTTTTCAATCAGTTTGTCATGTCGATAGCATTATTGATAGTAAACACTATCGTCACGTTGATGAATCTATTGATCCAATACAAGCGATTCAAGAAGTGGAGTTAGAAAGTGGGGATAATGATGAATAATATACCTGTTAAGCCACAAGATGCACAGTGGACAGATGCACAGTGGGAAAGTATTTATGCTAGCGGGCAAGATATTTTAGTAGCAGCTGCTGCCGGTTCAGGTAAAACTGCAGTATTAGTTGAACGTATCATTCAAAAGATTCTTAGAGATGGCATAGATGTTGATAAATTGCTTGTCGTAACTTTTACTAATTTAAGTGCGAGAGAGATGAAACATCGAGTTGAACAACGTATTCAACAAGCGTCTTTACAAGAACCTGATAACGAACATCTTAAAAATCAACGCATTAAGATTCATCAAGCCCAAATTTCAACACTGCATAGTTTTTGTTTAAAGATTATTCAACAACATTATGATGTTATCGATTTAGATCCTAACTTTAGAACGATTAGTGATGTTGAAAATGTTCTACTATTAGAACAATCTATTGATGAAGTGTTAGAAAAACATTATGAAGACCCAGATATAGCATTTCTTACGTTAGTTGAACAATTGTCTAATGACCGTAATGATGAGCAATTTAGAGGTATATTAAAACGATTTTATAATTTCAGTATTGCAAATCCATCGCCTTTTGCATGGTTAGATTCATTAACGGATTTATATGACAATGAAGAATTACAACAAGAGTATATTGCAGAACTTAATAGATTAGCATTGATTTATATTAAAGCAGCTTATGACTCATTATTAGAAGCGGATAATAATTTTTCTAATAGTATTGGAACAGAAAAACATCTTGATGTAATGAAATTAGAAAAAGCCAAATGCGCTAAAATGATGGAAGGTAGTGTAGTTAATCGTGAGATGATTATCAACTATACACCTGAGAAGTTGCCTCAAATTTCTAAAAAACTTAAAACTGAAAATGAAGATGAAGGTATTGACCCTCAAACTTTAGTAGACGCTAAAGGATTTTATGATGAGTATAAAAAAATACTCGATAAAGTTAAAAATGAATATTTAATGCGTTCTGTAGAAGAATTAAAAGCAGATATGAATAAGCTAGGGCCTCGTATTCATTATTTAATTCAAATAGTTAAAGATATTATTAGTGATTTTGCTGAAAAGAAACGAAGTCGTAATGTCTTAGACTTTGCTGATTATGAACACTTTGCATTGCAAATATTAACTGATGAACAAGGAAACCCGTCAAATGTTGCTAAAGATTACCGCCAACAATTTGAAGAAATTTTAATAGATGAATATCAAGATACGAACCAAGTTCAAGAAGCGATTATTTCAACTATTAAACGTGGCGACGAATCAAACGGTAATCTATTTATGGTAGGGGACGTTAAACAATCTATTTATAAATTTAGACAGGCAGATCCTACATTATTTATGAATAAATATAATCGTTTTGACAAAGTAGGCGAGCAAACAGGTTTACGTATCGATTTATCCAAGAATTTCCGTTCGCGTAAAGAAGTCTTATCAACAACGAACTATTTATTTGACCATATGATGGATGAAGAAGTCGGTGAAATTAATTATGACGCTGATGCACGATTATATTTTGGTGCTACAAAGTATTCAGATAAGTCGATGCCACTCGAATTACATGCCCTTATTCAGTCTAGTAGTGAAGACAATGATTTAGAAAAAGTAGAACAAGAAGCGCAATACATTGTAAAACAAGTAGAAGATATTATTGAGAACAAACTTGTCTATGATATAAAAACAGAATCATATCGCCAAGCTACATTCAAAGATATCGTCATTCTAGAGCGTGGGTTAAGTAATGCACGTAACCTGCAACAAGCGTTTAAAGATCACAATATTCCATTTCACGTTAAAAGCAAAGAAGGTTATTTTGAACAAACAGAAGTGCGTCTCGTTCTATCATTTTTAAGAACGGTAGATAATCCTCTACAAGATATCTATTTAGTGGGCTTAATGCGTTCAGTAATTTATCAATTTACAGAAGACGAGCTAGCACAAATTCGTGTTGTAAGTCCTCACGATGACTATTTCTATCAATCTATTATGCATTATCTTCAAGATGACAATGCACAACCAGCATTGAAAGAGAAATTGCAACGCTTCCTCGACGATTTAGCGCAATATCAAGACTATAGCCAAGAACATCCTGTGTATCAACTCATCGATAAATTTTATAACGACCATTATGTTATCCAATACTTCAGTGGTTTAGTAGGTGGAAAAGGCAGACGCGCAAACTTATACGGTTTATTTAATAAAGCGATTGAATTTGAAAATTCAAGTTTCAGAGGATTATATCAATTTATTCGATTTATTGATGAACTTATTGAGCGTAATAAAGACTTTGGTGAGGAAAATGTAATTGGACCTAATGATAATGTTGTAAGAATGATGACAGTACATAGTAGTAAAGGATTAGAATTCCCATTTGTCATTTATTCAGGTCTATCAAAACAATTCAATAAAGGCGATATACGTCACCCTCTAGTACTTAACCAAAAGTTTGGTTTAGGTATGGATTACTATGATTTAGAAGAAAATATTGCGTTTCCATCTTTATCTTCAGTAGTGATTAAATCCATGATTGAGAAAGAATTAATTTCTGAAGAAATGCGTTTGATTTACGTAGCGTTAACACGTGCAAAAGAGCAATTGATATTAATTGGAACCGTAGATAAAGAAGAAACGTTAGCTAAATTTGAACGTTTACCAATCGCTAAAAATCACATTGCGCTACATGAACGTTTGTCTGCTACTAGACCGTTCGATTTAATTTACGGCATTTTAGCGAAACACAAATCAACATCATTAGTACCTGAACTACAATTTGAAACATCTATCGATAATTTAGATGAAAGTTTATATCCTTCAGTAGATATTAAAACTGTTTATTTCGATGATCTTACTTTTGATGAAGAAAATCAAAAAAATGAACATAGAACGGTAGAGGATATTGAAACAAGTGGCTCAAATGATGATGGTTTAAAACAACAAATCAATGAGCAGTTATCATTTAAGTATTCTTATATTAATGATACGAAAAAGCCATCGAAACAATCCGTTTCTGAGTTGAAACGTCAACTTGAAACAGAGGAAAGTGGTACAAGTTATGAAAGAGTTAGACAATACCGTATTGGAGTAGCAACTTATGAGCGTCCTCATTTCTTGAGACAGAATAAAAAGCGTAAAGCAAATGAAATAGGTACATTAATGCATACAGTCATGCAACATTTACCGTTTAAAGAGGACCGTTTAACAGAAACTGAATTAGATGAGTACATTAATGGTCTAATTGATAAACATATTATCGAAGCAGATGCGAAGCAAGACATTCAATACGAAGAAATTATGAGATTTGTAAGAAGCGACTTATATATGAAGATTGCTCAAGCAGATAAAGTATTTAGAGAATTACCTTTCGTAGTGAACCAAGCTAAAGTAGATGAAATGCCAGAGAATGATGAAGACGTCTCTATTATTCAAGGTATGATTGACTTAATTTATTTAAAAGATGGCCAATATTATTTCGTTGATTATAAAACAGATGCATTTAATAAACGTAGAGGTATGACGGAAGCGGAAATAGGTCAGCAGCTACGTGAGAAATATAAAATTCAAATGAAATATTATCAAAATACTTTAGAAACGATACTTGGTGCGAAGGTCTCAGGTTCACTTTATTTCTTCCAATATGAAGAAATAAGCGTAAATGAAGATGAATAAAAAGCTAAATGTTAAATGTTTTTATGTGCACTGAAATATATATCTAAATTGGTTGAATTTGTTCATGTTACTTTTAAAATTGAATTAAATATACTAAATTTCTAAAATTTCAGACAGATATATTTGTGATTTAATTATGTTTAAAGTTATAATATGAACTAAGATATAGATGAGGAGTTGATAATGAATGAAATTCTTATCATTCAAGTATAATGACGCTGAATCATATGGCGTTAAAGTTAAGCGTGAAGACGCAGTTTGGGATTTAAAACAAGTTTTCGCTGAATTTGGTGAAGGTGACTTCCATCCGAAAACATTATTAGAAGGTTTACAACAAAACCAAACGTTAGATTTCCAAGAGCAAGTACGTAAAGCTGTTGTTGCTGCTGAAGAAAGTGGCAAAGCAGATGATTACAAAATTGCGTTTAACGATATTGAATTCTTACCTCCAGTTACACCTCCAAACAATGTAATTGCGTTTGGACGTAACTATCAAGATCATGCAAGTGAATTAAATCATGAAGTAGAGCGCTTATATGTATTTACGAAAGCCGCTTCATCATTAACTGGTGACGAAGCAACAATTCCAAATCATAAAGATATCACAGACCAATTAGACTACGAAGGAGAACTTGGTATTGTTATTGGTAAAGCCGGAGAGAAAATTCCAAAAGCTTTAGCACTTGATTACATTTACGGTTATACAATCATTAATGACATTACTGACCGTACTGCACAACAAGCACAAGACCAAGCATTCTTATCTAAAAGTTTAACTGGCGGTTGCCCAATGGGACCTTACATCGTCACTAAAGATGAACTTCCAACACCAGAAAATGTTAACATCGTTACTAAAGTTAACAATGAAATTCGTCAAGATGGTAATACAAGCCAAATGATCAATAAAATTGATGATTTAATTGAAGAAATTTCTAAATATGTTGCTTTACATCCAGGTGATATTATCGCTACTGGTACGCCAGCTGGTGTAGGTGCAGGTTTACAACCACCTCAATTCTTACAACCTGGAGATGAAGTTAAAGTTACAATCGATAACATCGGTACTTTAACAACTTATATTGCTAAAGATAGCGAATAATATATTATTTTATAAATTATGAAAGGTCGCCGTTATGGCGACCTTTTTTAATTATAAGAATTTTAACTATATATGTTATGATATTAAGGTGAAAGTAATAATAAGTATGGGGGAGGAATTTGTCTTGTTACATATGCATATTTTAAGTTGGGTTCTAACAATTGTGTTATATGTTATTGCATTTTTACATATTTCTAAAAAGCAAGGCCCTACACCAATGTTTAAACCAATACAAATGGCATTAAGAGTATTTATGTTATTAACATTGTTCTCAGGCTTCTGGCTTTTAATTCAAGAGTTCATGGCAGCGAGTCATGGCGGTGGCGGCAATCATATGTTGCTAACGTTAAAAATGCTTTGTGGTCTTGGCGTCGTAGCTTTAATGGAAGTTTCGATTGCTAAAAGAAAAAAAGGCGAAGCAAGTCATGGATTATTCTGGTCAACAATCGTGCTAATCATTATTACAATGGCTTTAGGCATCATTTTACCATGGGGGCCTTTAACTAAAATGTTTGGTTTAGGATAAATTTTAAAATTAATAATATAAAAACTCGAAGTCACTTGATAGTCTTATTAGGAGTGCTATCTCATGGCTTCGAGTTTTTGTTTTTATTTAATGTCGCGAGCTTGATAACCAATCATATTGATTAAATCTTTAGGATGGCTATATGGTGGGGCATAAGCCACTTCAAATTCAGTAAGTTCATCTACAGTAACGCCTGTCATCATTGCCATAGATAATACATCTATACGTTTATCTGCACCTTTTTTACCTACGGCAGCTGCACGTAATAATTGTCTATTCTCTTTATTAAAATAGACGCGTAAGTGCAATTCGCTATTCCCTGGGTAATAACCAGCATGAGCGCCACTTTTTAATTCCACCATTTCATAGTTAAAGTTATCTAATTCTGAAGGTTTTACTCCAACACTAGCGAAAGTATAGTCAAAGAATTTCACAATATTTGAGCCAAGATAACCTTTAAACGTTACTTCGTGATTACCAGCAAGTTGTTCTGCAATAATACTTGCGCCACGATGTGCGCCCCAAGCTAAAGGCACTTGTGCTGATAAATCTACGTGACGATAATGGGATGTGATTGCATCGCCTAGCGCATAAATATTAGAAATATTCGTTTCAAATTTATCATTCACTGGAATAAATCCTTTATCATCTAACTCGATATTTGATGAGTTCAAGAATTTAGTATTAGGATGAGTGCCCACGCCTTCGATAATTAAATCATAATCTTCTTTTTTACCAGATTTAAACGTTACTGTTTGTCCTTCAATTGTTTCAATTTCTTCATTTAAGCGGTAAGTAATACCGTTTGCTTCAAGTTCATCAAAAATAGGTTGGTTCATATCTTGATCCATTAATTTGTTTACCTTTTCAGAGCGATGAATCAATGTCACATTTAATCCACGATGATGCAAATTCTCTACAACTTCTAAGGAAATATAACCTGCACCAACAACTAGGGCTTTCTTAGCTTGGTGTTGTTCAATATAGTCATCAATGGCATCAGTATCTTCCATATTGCGCAACGTGAATATCATGTCACTGTCGAATCCTAATCGATTTGCGCTCGCACCAGGACTTAAAATTAATTTGTCATATGATTCTTCAAATGTTTCGCCAGTTTGATGATTTAATACACTTACTGTTTGCGCTTTATCATCTACACTAACTACTTCGTGATACGTTTTCACAGTAATATTTTTCTTGTCTTTAAACTTTTCAGGTGTAAGAGGTAAGACATCCCCGCGTTCAGTTATAACGTTACCGATGTAGTAAGGCAGGCCACAATTTGCGAAACTCATGTCGCGGTCCTTTTCAAAAATAATAATGTCACTGTCTTCATCTAGTCGACGAATCTGGCTAGCACACGTTGCACCTCCAGCTACAGCGCCGACAACAATAATCTTAGTCATATATAATCCTCCATTATCTATGTCATAAAAATAGTGAGGTTGAGACATAAAGAATTTATGCTCTGGGAAACCGATTAACGGCGTCCCAAAAGCAGGATTTTCGGCAGAATCTCTCACAACTCGACAAAATTTGAGAAACAATTTTGCTCATTGTTCGGTTCTGCTCAAATCCTAAACGCTTTTGTCCCGACCTCACTCTCAAATAACGACTATCCTTTATAAGGAATATTTAGTTCAAAGAAATCGTTGAGATAACGTCCAATACCATCTTCATTATTGGAATGCGTAATATGGTTGGCGATATGTTTTAATTCGTCCAAACCGTTATCCATAGCGATTCCATATTTAGCATATTTAATCATTTCTATATCATTATCTTCATCACCGAAAGCGATAATATGAGATGGGTCGATATTTAAATAATCTTTCACATGATCGATACCACGTGCTTTACTTATACCACGTTTCACGATTTCGATAACAGGAAATGGTGCGCCCCAACGACGGTGTTCAATATTCTCAGCATAGAAGCGAGTCAGCATTTGTTTGATACGAGGAATATTGACTTCTTCCGCCTCAACCAGAATAGAAGTAGGGGCTTCATCTAATTCTTCTAGTAAATTACCCGTTTGAATTTTAGGATTTCCCATTGAAAAGCCTTCAAACAAACGTGGATCAGGATTATTAATGAATACATGATCTCGAACTTCAGCGATAATGTTCGTCACATTCGCTTTTTGAAGCGCTTCAATCATACTACGAGATAAATCTACATCTAGTACTTCATGTGTCGTTTCAAAATCATCTGCTTTAGGATGGTGAACATAGGCACCGTTGAAATTAACAATAGGCGTATCCATATTAAGTTCATGATAGTAAATTTGACTCGCACGATAAGGACGGCCAGTCGCAATCATGATACGGTGTCCTTGCTTCTTCAATGTTGTCAAAACTTGTTTTGTATATGAACTAATTTCTTTATTATCATTTAATAATGTTCCATCTAAGTCTAAACAAATTAAATAAGGTTCCATAAATTTCTCCTTGAGTAACATATCATCAAATTTTCTGTTTAGTAGTATCATAGCATTTTATTGGCGTTTTGTCGGATATTTGATATATTAAGGGAAAGATAATATTGAGAGGTGATACTAATGGAAGAAGCATTAAAAGATAGTATCCTTGGTGCACTAGAAATGGTAATTGACCCTGAATTAGGTATTGATATCGTTAATTTAGGTTTAGTATACAAAGTGAATGTTGATGATGACGGTCTATGCACAGTCGAAATGACATTAACATCAATGGGTTGTCCACTCGGACCACAAATTATAGAACAAATTAAAACTGTATTAGCTGAAATTCCTGAAATTCAAGATACAGAAGTGAATATCGTTTGGAATCCACCATGGAATAAAGATATGATGTCTAGATACGCTAAGATTGCCTTAGGCGTAGGCTAGACTTGGTGAAGAAGCAATAGTACACATCATCGTTGTACTATTGTTTTTTATTTTCTTTGAAAAGGCAGTACCAAATAGCAGACAAATGAATAAAATAAATATCGGTTTCAAAAAGAAACAAAATCAACGAAATGACATTATTGTAATATAAATTGAATTTGTTTATAGGTTATACTACAATACATAGGACTTATATCATAAGTGATACATAGGGAAAGTTATATTTAGTAATTTTTTAAAAGACACATATTTATTATGTAACAAGCTAGTCGAGAAATTGAATTAAAGGACATACAGTATTATATCGTGCATTAAAGTTCAGGCACCTCAGTATAAAACACGACAATCATACACATTAATATTCGAAAGTGTAGAGTAACTCATATTTACTTATGTTGATGATCATCGGCTTACGTTTTATCCTAATTTGCAGTGCTTTTAAATGTAATGAATTTATATGAAATTTATTATTTTATAGGGAAAGAATGTGAACAATGAAACTAGAGTTAAACAAAAGTAAGCATCGTAAGACTAAAATGCGCTACATGCCTGGGTTAGATGGTTTAAGAGCAATAGCTGTTATTGGCATCATTATTTACCATCTTAATCGACAATGGCTGAAAGGTGGCTTTTTAGGTGTAGATACATTCTTTGTAATTTCTGGTTACTTAATAACGAGTTTACTATTAAAAGAATACGAAGAAACTGGCATCATTAACCTAAAACAGTTTTGGATGCGACGCATTAAACGTTTACTTCCAGCTGTTTTAGCACTTTTACTTGTGGTTGGGTTAGCCACATTAATATTTGAACCGCAACAAATTGTTCGCGTGAAACATGATATGTTAGCTGCACTATTTTATGTTTCAAACTGGTGGTATATTGCGAAAGATGTAAACTACTTCGAACAATTTTCATTTATGCCACTTAAACACCTATGGTCTCTAGCTATTGAAGAACAATTTTATTTATTTTTCCCATTTGTGTTAGTCATTTTATTATTGACGATTAAAAAGTATAGAAATGTTACATTGATATTTTGGATTGTATCGCTAATTTCATTATTAGCAATGGTAATAATTTCACAACCAAACGTAGGCTATTCTCGCGTTTACTTTGGTACAGATACGCGTTTACAAACCTTGTTACTTGGTGTGATATTAGCGTTTATGTGGCCACCTTTTAAATTAAAAGCGAACCCACCAGCTGTTCTACAACGAACGATTGATGGTGTTGGTATCGCCGGTTTGGTCATGTTAATCATATTATTCTTTACGGTAAGTGATAACAGTTCATGGATATATAATGGAGGGTTCTACCTCATTTCAGGCATGACATTATTGATTATTGCTAGCGTGGTTCATCCGACTACGATATTAGCAAAGGTACTTAGTCATCCTGTGCTTGTCTACATTGGTAAACGCTCTTATAGTTTATATTTATGGCACTTTGCGGTTATCAGTTTCGTCCATATTCATTATACGGATGGGCAAATTCCAGCTTATGTCTATATTATTGATATTATCTTAACTGTTTTATTTGCTGAATTGTCTTATCGTTATGTAGAAACGCCGTTTAGAAAAGAAGGGCTTAAAGCTTTCTCATTCAATCGTTTACGACGACCTAAATTTATTAGAACCATCGTTACAGCGATTTTAACGATTCCGTTATTATTAATATTTGCTGGCGCATTTGACCGTTTTGGAAAAGATGAAATAGCGGATAAAGCAAATTCATTTAATACGAATGAAACGGACAAATATTTAGTGAGAATGATGCCAGGAGAAAATATTAAACTTGATGGTTCATCAACTAAGAGTAAGAAAAAAGATCAAGTTTATACAAATATTAGCCCATTATTAATTGGGGACTCTGTAATGGTAGATATTGGAGAAACATTCAAATCTCAAGTTCCAAAAGCTACGATTGATGGTAAAGTTGGACGCCATTTACAAGAGGCATTATCTGTGGCTGATAATTATACCAATTATAATAAACCTTCAGATCAAGTTGTTTTAGAACTTGGTACAAATGGTGACTTTTCAAAAGAAGAGTTAGATCAATTGATTAGTAAATTTGGTAAAGCGCAAATTTATTTAGTTAATACACGCGTGCCAAGAGATTGGCAAGATAATGTTAACAAACAATTAGCTGACGCAGCTAAAACACATAAAAATGTTACATTAGTCGATTGGTATAAACGTTCTGAAGGTTATTCAGAATACTTTGCTTCAGACGGCGTTCACTTAGAAAATAGTGGTGTCGAAGCATTATCTGATGAAATACTTAAAGAAATTAAGAAAAATACTAAAAATTAATAATGATGACAGACCAGTTTAGTGAGACGACTCATTGAACTGGTCTGTTTTTTGTTTACATTTGATAAATCAAAGTTTGACTTTTAAACTATGAAGTTAAGAAATTTGATGTTTATCTATGAGCATTATGTGATAAAACATGGTGTGAAAGGTATTAATGAAAACGTGTGAGACCAGTAGTGGCGTGCATTTTCAAAAAATAAAAAAAGCTGAGTATAAATGTTGCTTAATAGTCAAAGAAGGTCTATAATGTAATTAAGGTCAAAGAAAGTCAAAGTCAAAAAAGAAGTATTTGATCTTGCTCTTATTAAATAAGTAGGGGTGAATAAATTTGGATATTAATCAAATGACATATGCAATTCAAGGCGCATTACAAAAAGCGGTTGAATTGAGTAAAGAAAATGAATTACAAAATATTGAAATTGAAGCTATATTAAAAGGAACTTTAGAAGAAACTGATAGCTTATTTAAAAGCATATTAGAACGCGCAAATATAGATACTGATGAATTAAATCAAGCGTATACAAATAAATTAAAAAATTATCCTTCAGTGCAAGGAGATAATATTCAATACGGACAATATATCGGTTCAAAAGCTAATGAATTATTAAATAAAGCTGAATCATATATGAAAGAATACGAAGATGAATATATCTCAATGGAACACATCTTACGTGCTGCAATGGATATTGACGATATTACAAAACAATTTGTAGGTAATAAAGAAGAAGTTGTAAAAGAAATTATTACTAAAGTAAGAGGGGGAAATCATGTGACTTCACAAAATCCAGAAGTAAATTATGAAGCTTTAGAGAAATATGGTCGTGACTTAGTAGAAGAAGTACGTCAAGGTAAAATGGACCCTGTTATTGGTAGAGATGAAGAAATTCGTAACACAATTCGAATCTTAAGCCGTAAAACAAAAAATAACCCTGTATTAATTGGTGAACCAGGGGTAGGTAAAACTGCCATTGTTGAAGGTTTAGCGCAACGTATTGTACGTAAAGATGTGCCTGAATCTTTATTAGATAAAACAATCTTTGAATTAGACTTAAGTGCTTTAGTTGCTGGTGCGAAATTCAGAGGTGAATTCGAAGAACGTCTTAAAGCAGTGCTTAAAGAAGTGAAAGAATCTGATGGACGTATCATCTTATTCATCGATGAAATCCACATGTTAGTTGGCGCTGGTAAAACAGACGGCGCAATGGATGCTGGCAACATGTTGAAACCAATGTTAGCACGTGGTGAATTACATTGTATCGGTGCTACTACTTTAAATGAATACAGAGAATATATTGAAAAAGACTCTGCATTAGAACGTCGTTTCCAAAAAGTAGGCGTAAGCGAACCAGATGTTGAAGATACTATTTCAATCTTACGTGGTTTGAAAGAACGTTACGAAGTATATCATGGTGTACGAATTCAAGACCGTGCATTAGTAGCAGCAGCTGAATTATCAGATCGTTATATTACTGATAGATTCTTACCTGACAAAGCCATCGACTTAGTCGACCAAGCTTGTGCGACAATCCGTACTGAAATGGGTTCTAATCCAACTGAATTAGACCAAGTTAACCGTCGTGTAATGCAATTAGAAATTGAAGAAAGTGCTTTGAAAAATGAATCTGACAATGCAAGTAAACTTCGTTTAGAAGAGTTACAAGAAGAACTTTCTAATGAAAAAGAAAAACAAGCTGCTTTACAATCTCGTGTGGAACAAGAAAAAGAAAAAATCGCGAAAGTACAAGAAAAACGTGCTGAATTAGACCGTAGCCGTCAAGCTTTAGAAGATGCACAAACTGAAAGCAACTATGAAAAAGCAGCTGAATTACAATACGGTACAATTCCTCAATTAGAAAAAGAGTTAAAAGAATTTGAAGAAGCATATCAAGATGAACAAGGCGACAGCGAACGCATGATTCGTGAAGTCGTTTCTGACGAAGAAATTGGCGATATTGTTAGTCAATGGACTGGTATTCCAGTTTCTAAATTAGTTGAAACTGAAAGAGAAAAATTATTAAGTTTAAGCGATATCTTACACGAACGTGTAGTAGGTCAAGATAAAGCTGTAGATTTAGTATCTGACGCGGTAGTTAGAGCACGTGCTGGTATTAAAGACCCTAATAGACCAATTGGTAGTTTCCTATTCTTAGGACCAACTGGTGTAGGTAAAACTGAATTAGCTAAATCACTTGCTGCTTCATTATTCGATTCTGAAAAACATATGATCAGAATTGATATGAGTGAGTACATGGAGAAACACTCTGTTTCTAGATTAATTGGTGCCCCTCCAGGCTATGTAGGTCATGATGAAGGCGGTCAATTAACTGAAGCGGTTAGACGTAATCCATATTCAGTTATCTTGCTTGATGAAGTTGAAAAAGCTCATAGTGATGTATTCAACGTGTTACTTCAAATCTTAGACGAAGGTCGCTTAACTGACTCTAAAGGACGTAGCGTTGACTTTAAAAACACTATCATTATTATGACTAGTAACATTGGTTCACAAGTGTTACTTGAAAACGTTAAAGATAGTGGTGAAATTACTGAAGACACTGAAAAAGCTGTAATGGATAGCTTACATGCCTTCTTTAAACCTGAAATCTTAAACCGTATGGATGATATCGTATTATTCAAACCATTATCTATTAACGATATGAGTATGATTGTTGATAAAATTTTAACTCAACTAAATATTCGCTTAATGGATCAACGTCTTTCTATTGAAGTATCTGATGATGCGAAAAAATGGTTGGGTGAAGAAGCATACGAACCACAATTTGGTGCAAGACCATTGAAACGTTTTGTACAACGTCAAATTGAAACACCATTAGCACGTATGATGATTAGAGAAAGTTTACCAGAAGGTACTGTGGTAAATGTTGGTTTAGATGACAATCAAGAATTAACTTTTGATGTGAAAAAACCTGAAAATGAATAATGATTTATGAGGGGAAACCTAGGGAGTGTGATGAGCACTTTCTAGGTTTTTATTTTATAGGGCGTATTTATTTCTGCATATTGCTGGGTTTGCTTGCCCTAGGCATAGCTTAAGCCAATGGTTAGAAAGGGTATGATATTTATTCATATATTTAATACAAAAAATACGGTTGATGGAACGTTAAATGTTTCATCAACCGTATTTTTGAACTATTTAATAAGTGTTATTAAATATGTCTGTTACCTTTACGGGCATAATCGTTTGGTTTAATCATAGCGCCTAAGATAGCAATCATAATTGTAATGAATACTGCTATAATGACTGGTGCAATAAAGCTTAAAGAGCCTCCGCCGTTTAAACTGTTTAACACGAAGTTAACCATTTGCATTAAGATTAATGCCCAGATAAATGTGATGAGGTGTTTCATACAAATGACCTCCAAAATTTATATACTTTTATTTTAATGTAAAGCGAATTGTTTGTATAGTGGTAGTAGGGTAAGTGTTAGAATTTGTTCTAAAATTTATGGCGTGCTGTATTTTTTATTAATTTTCCTAAAAAGAAAAGAAAGACTAAAAAAGTGTAACTACTTGAGTTGAGAAGAAAAAATGTGTTAAATTAATACCTGGTATTAAAAAATGAAGTAAGAAGGTGTACGTTCATGAACGTAGGTATAAAAGGTTTCGGTGCTTATGCACCTGATAAAGTAGTAGATAACGCCTATTTCGAAGGATTTCTAGATACATCAGATGAGTGGATTTCAAAAATGACAGGCATCAAAGAAAGACGTTGGGCGAGCGAAGACCAAGATACGTCTGACTTAGCGTTTGAAGCGAGTAAAAAAGCGATTGCGGATGCAGGTATTGAACCATCTGATATAGATATGATTATTGTTGCGACTGCAACTGGAGATATGCCATTCCCATCAGTGGCAAACATGTTACAAGAGAAATTAGGAACAGGCAAAGTGCCAACAATGGATCAATTAGCTGCATGTTCAGGCTTTATGTATTCAATGATTACTGCTAAACAATACATTCAATCAGGAGACTACAAAAATATCTTGGTTGTAGGTGCAGATAAATTATCTAAAATCACTGATTTAACTGACCGCTCTACAGCGGTATTATTCGGTGATGGCGCAGGTGCAGTAGTCATTGGCGAAGTTTCTGAAGGACGCGGTATCATTAGCTATGAAATGGGCTCTGATGGTACAGGTGGAAAATACTTATACTTAGACAAAGATACTGGTAAACTAGTAATGAACGGACGCGAAGTCTTCAAATTTGCAGTTAGAATTATGGGTAATGCGTCTACACGTGTAGTAGAAAAAGCTGGTTTACAATCTGAAGATATTGATATGTTTGTTCCACATCAAGCGAACATCAGAATTATGGAATCAGCACGTGAAAGATTGGGTATAGAAAGAGAAAAGATGAGTGTTTCTGTTAATCGATTTGGTAACACTTCTGCAGCTTCAATACCTTTAAGTATTCAACAAGAATTAGAAAATGGAAGAATTAAAGACGACGATACTTTAGTATTAGTAGGTTTCGGTGGTGGCCTGACTTGGGGCGCTATGGTTATCAAATGGGGTAAATAGGAGGATATAATGTATGACTGAGAATAAAAGAGTTGTAATTACAGGCATGGGTGCCTTATCACCTATCGGAAACGATTCCCATTCAAGTTGGGAGAATGCTTTAAAAGGTGTGAACGGTATTGATACAATTACACGCGTTGACACTGAAGATTATAATGTTCATTTAGCAGGTGAACTTAAAGACTTTAATATTGAAGACCATATGGAGAAGAAAGAAGCACGCCGTATGGATCGTTTTACACAATATGCAGTAGTAGCTGCGCGTCAAGCAGTGGAAGATGCGAAGTTAACAATCAATGATGACAATGCGGATCGTATTGGTGTTTGGATTGGTTCAGGTATCGGTGGTATGGAAACATTTGAAGTTGCCCATACGACTTTACAAAAGAAAGGTCCAAGAAGAGTAAGTCCTTTCTTCGTACCAATGCTTATTCCTGATATGGCAACTGGCCAAGTTTCAATTGATTTAGGTGCAAAAGGGCCAAATGGTTCTACTGTCACTGCATGTGCAACAGGTACGAACTCAATTGGTGAAGCATTTAAAATTATCCAACGTGGCGATGCAGATGCAATGGTAACAGGTGGTACAGAAGCGCCTATTACACACATGGCATTAGCTGGATTCAGTGCGAGTCGTGCTTTATCAACAAATGATGATAAAGAAACAGCTTGCCGTCCTTTCCAAGAAGGCCGTGACGGTTTCATAATGGGTGAAGGTGCTGGTATCTTAGTTATTGAATCATTAGAATCAGCACAAGCTCGTGGTGCAGAAATTTACGCTGAAATTGTAGGTTATGGTTCAACAGGTGATGCTTACCATATCACTGCACCAGCGCCAGAAGGTGAAGGCGGTTCTCGCGCAATGCAAGCTGCGTTAGATGATGCAGGTATTGAAGCGAAAGACGTTCAATATTTAAATGCCCATGGTACAAGTACACCAGTAGGCGATAAGTATGAAATTCAAGCGATTAAGAACACATTTGGCGATGCTGCGAAAGACTTGAAAGTAAGTTCAACTAAGTCTATGACTGGCCACTTATTAGGTGCTACAGGCGGACTTGAAGCAATCTTCTCAGCATTATCTATCCGTGATTCTAAAGTTGCGCCAACTATTCATGCTAATACACCAGATCCAGAATGTGACTTAGACATCGTTCCTAATGAAGCACAAGATTTAGATATTACTTACGCTATGAGTAATAGTCTTGGCTTTGGCGGACACAATGCCGTATTAGTATTTAAGAAATTCGAAGCTTAAATAATTTATTTTTGAAAATGAAAGCCCATGAACGACTCGATGAGTGTTCATGGGCTTTTTTATGTTGTGTGGAAAGATATTTATAAAGTTAAGGAAATAATAATTGTAAGAATAAAGTAAGCAACATTACTTATTAAAGCAGGTCCTACCCACGTAGAAACAAAGTAGGTCTCTTTTTTAGCTTGTTGAGGATTGAAAAAATCATCATGTTCCATTGTTTTCTTTTTAGCACGTGAAGAAAGTTGATAACGAATTCTTCTAAATCCATAACTCGTTGCATCAAAAATACCTTCTTGAACAAGCAAAATGAGAAATATGATGATAAATATAATAAGAGATATGTAAAACAATGTATTGATATATGAAATAAATGAATGATTAGTAAAAATAAGCCACAGTATCACAGATAAAATGGGAGTAATTAGCAACCATATTATCCAGTTCTTTAAGTTCCTCATAGCAATGCCCCCAGTTGACGATTTAATTTATTTTAACTTACTTTCTTTAAAATATATATTCTTATTTATAGATATGCGAAAAATGATTATCAAAGTTCTTACTAAGAATATTATT
>NZ_PPRC01000028.1 GCF_002902565.1 Staphylococcus petrasii
CATTATTTATAATGTTTATCTTTAAAGCTCCTAAGATGATGAAATATGACGAAATATTAGTTTATTCTAACCCTCCTATTTTACCTTTGATTCCGGATGTGCTACATCGATTATTTAAAAAACAATATTCGTTCGTAGTTTACGATATAGCTCCTGATAACGCGTTAAAGACAGGGGCTACAAGACCCGGAAGTTTAATAGATCGATTAATGAAATATATTAATAAACATGTTTATAAAAATGCAAGAAATGTAATTGTTCTTGGTACAGAGATGAAAAATTATTTACTACAAAATAATATCTCGGGCAATCCAGGCAATATACATGTGATTCCTAATTGGTATACAGAAACAAATGATAATAAAATCCATAATAAGGAATTTCAAAAATTAAGAAATAACTATGACAAGATACTATTATATTCTGGTAATATGGGTCAACTTCAAGATATGGATACTATAATGGAGTTCCTTAGACTGAACCAACATAATAATAAAACATTAACAATATTATGCGGTCACGGAAAAAAATTCCAAGATGTTAAAAAAACCGTTGAAAATAATAACATAAAAAATGTTAAAATTTATGAATTTTTAACAGGAACGGATTATTCTGATGTTTTAAAAATTGCAGACGCTTGTTTCGCTTCTTTAGTTAAAGAAGGTGTTGGATTAGGTGTTCCAAGTAAAAATTATGGGTACTTAGCTAATAAAAAGCCGTTAATCTTAATCATGGATAAACAATCAGATATAGTTAAACACATTGAAGAATATAACGCAGGTATACAAGTTGATAATGGTAATGCGGAAGAAATACAAAAATTTGTAGATAACCATTCACGTGAAAAGTTAAATGAATTAGGACAAAATGCTTACAGATTATTTAAAGATGAGTATACAAGAGAACATAATACAAATAAATACTATAACTTATTGAATGGAGGTAATTAATATGAAAAGAGTTTTTGATATTTTTTGCGCAATATATGGCTTGATTGTAGTAGGACCTTTTCTTCTAATTGTCGCATTATTAATAAGATTAGAATCACCAGGTCCGGCTATTTTCAAACAAAAGAGACCAACATTAAATAACAAACTCTTCAATATTTATAAGTTTAGATCAATGAAAATTGATACCCCAAATGTAGCGACAGATTTAATGGATCCTGCCGATTTTATAACTAAAACTGGTAAGTTTATTAGAAAGACATCAATAGATGAATTACCTCAATTAGTAAATGTATTAAAAGGGGATATGTCAATTGTTGGTCCGAGACCAGCACTTTACAATCAATATGAGTTGATCGAGAAAAGAACAAAAGAAAATATTCATACTATAAGACCTGGTGTAACAGGGTTAGCTCAAGTAATGGGTAGAGATAATAATACAGACGATCAAAAAGTAATGTATGATAAATATTATTTAGAACATCAATCATTTATTCTTGATATGTATATCATCTATAAAACAGTTATTAATACGATTTCTTCAGAAGGTGTTTCTCACTAATGAATAAATCTATTTTAATCACTGGAACGAGTGGATATATTGGTAGTCATTTAGCAACTGCTTTAGAGCATTCCGACAATAGCATTAAAAGGCTTAGCGTTAGAAATTCACTATGGAAAAACCAATCTTTTAAAGATTATGATGTGATTATTCATACAGCTGCATTAGTTCATAATAATAATCCTGATGCTATATTAGAAGATTATTTTCGGGTTAATATGCAATTACCATATGATTTAGCTATTAAAGCTAAAGAGGATGGAGTATCTCAGTTTATATTTATGAGTACAATGGCAGTTTTTGGAGAAGACGGTGAAATAGGTAGTGTAAAAGAAATAAATGATCCGTTTGATATTAATCCAGTCACTGATTATGGTATTTCAAAATCGAAAGCTGAAAACAAATTATTATCTTTATCTTCAGATAGTTTTAAAGTGGTAATAGTTAGGCCTCCAATGATATATGGGGCAAATTCTCCAGGCAATTTTTCTAGGTTAAAAAAAGTCGCAGAAATTTTACCTATAATACCAAATATTAACAATAAGAGAAGTGCATTATACATCAATCATTTAGTTGATTTTATCAAAGCTATTATTGAGAAAAATGTAGCAGGTACATATCATCCGAAAGATCAATTTGATTTTAATACTACAAAAGTAATTAAAGAAATACGTAAAGTTAAAAATAAAAAAACAATTTTAGTTCCAATACCAAAATTTGTTTATCCTATTTTGAATAAGGTCAAATTAGTATCTAAGTTATATGGAAACTTAATATATGGCAATGATTTATATTTATACGAAAAAAGAATGCAAATCGAAGAACAAAATTTTGAAACTATAATTCGAGACATCATGAATGAAAATTAATCCTTTTTAATTACTTTAATGAAAGTAGCATATAAAAAATATTATTTATAATGGAGGGTATTATTTTGAAATTAACAGTAGTGGGATTAGGATATATAGGGTTACCAACATCTATTATGTTTGCTAAGCATGATGTAGATGTGCTTGGTGTTGATATTAACGAAAAGACAATTGAAAGTTTACAAAGTGGCAAAGTAAATATTGAGGAACCAGGCTTACAAGAAGTTTTTGAAGAAGTTTTAGAAAAAGGGAAATTAAAAGTTTCTACAAAGCCAGCTGAAGCTGACGCTTTTATTATCTCTGTACCAACTCCTAATAATGATGATGAATATGAATCTTGTGATATTTCTATCGTTTTAAGTGCGGTAAACAGTATTTTACCTTATCTGAAAAAAGGAGATACTATAATAGTTGAATCAACTATCGCGCCACGTACAATGGACGACCATGTTAAACCCGTTATTGAAAATGAAGGATTTACTATTGGTGAAGATATTTACTTAGTCCACTGTCCAGAACGTGTTTTACCAGGCAAGATTTTAGAAGAGTTAGTATATAATAACCGTATTATTGGCGGTGTGACGCCTAATTGTGTAGAAGCTGGTAAACGCGTTTATAGTACATTTGTTCAAGGGGAAATGATCGAAACTAATGCTCGTACTGCTGAAATGAGTAAGTTAATGGAAAACACTTACCGTGATTTAAACATTGCATTAGCAAATGAACTTACAAAAATAAGTAATAATTTAGATATTAACGTACTTGATGTTATTGAAATGGCTAATAAACATCCACGTGTAAATATTCATTTACCAGGTCCAGGTGTAGGTGGTCATTGTTTAGCAGTTGATCCTTACTTCATCATTGCTAAAGACCCTGAACATTCACCATTGATTCAAACTGGTAGAAAAATTAACCGTTCAATGCCTGAATATGTAGTAGAAAATGTAAAACACATTTTATCAGACGTTGATAAAGCTAAAGTGGCAGTATTTGGTTTAACTTATAAAGGCGATGTAGATGATATTAGAGAATCTCCAGCTTTTGATATTTATAAATTACTACAAGAAGAAAATTTAGAAGTAGTAGCTTACGATCCACACGTAGAGTTAGATTTTGTTGAAAAAGATATCACAAAAGCAACTACAGATGCATCATTAGTATTAATCTTAACTGATCATTCAGAATTTAAAAATTTAAGTGATGATGATTTTAAAAATATGAAAAATAAAGTAATTTTAGATACTAAAAATGTCGTTAAAACAAACTTTAATGAAGTTTCATACTTTAACTATGGTAACCTATATAAAACAAGAGATATCGAGTTAAAAAACTAAAATAGAGATTGCATTTATAATATTCAATTAATAAGGGGTATAAAAAAATGAAAAAAATAATGACTATTTTTGGTACTCGTCCTGAAGCGATTAAAATGGCGCCTTTAGTTAAAGAATTACAAAAGAATGAAAACCTAGAGCCAGTGGTAGTAATTACTGCACAACATAGAGAAATGTTAGATAGCGTCTTGAATATTTTTGATGTAAAACCTGATCATGATTTAAATATTATGAAAGCTAATCAAACATTAGCTGAACTCACGTCAAGAATTACAACTAAATTAGACGCTGTTATTAAAGAAGAAGAACCAGATATGGTGCTTGTTCACGGTGACACAACTTCTACATTTGTCGGCGGGTTAACTGCTTTTTATAACCAAACACCAATTGGACACGTAGAAGCGGGTTTAAGAACTTGGAATAAGTATTCTCCGTTTCCTGAAGAAATGAATAGAGTCATGGTAGGTAATATGGCAGACTTAAACTTTGCCCCAACTGATAAAGCAGCTGAAAATTTAAAAAATGAAAATAAGCCTGAAGAAAGCATAGTGGTTACAGGTAATACAGCTATTGATGCTATGAAAACTACTATCAAAAATGACTACCATTCAGATATTCTTGAAAAACACAAAGATAAAAAAATTATTTTATTAACAGCTCACAGAAGAGAAAATATTGGAGAACCGATGCACAATATTTTTAAAGCAGTGAAACAAATCGTTGAAGAATACGAAGATGTCGTAGTTATTTATCCAATGCATAAAAATCCAAAAGTTAGAGATATAGCAAGTCAATACTTAAAAGATAATTCAAGAATTGAACTTATTGAACCATTAGATGTTATTGACTTCCATAACTTTGCTAACGAATCGCATTTAATTCTTACTGATTCAGGTGGTGTTCAAGAAGAAGCTCCATCATTGGGAAAACCAGTGTTGGTATTAAGAGATACAACTGAACGTCCAGAAGGAGTAAGTGCTGGAACTTTAAAAGTAATAGGAACAACGTATGATTCTGTCTTAAATGAGACTAAAAAATTATTAGATAATAACGACGAGTACATTAAAATGAGTAAAGCTAGTAATCCATACGGAGATGGCGAAGCTTCAAAAAGGATTTGTGAAAATATAGAATACTACTTTGGTATAAGAGAAGCAAAACCTGAATCATTTAAATATAATAATTAATTATTCATCTTGCATCTCAATAGTTGAATTTAAATCAACTTTAGTTGAGATGCATTTTAAATATGATAGGAGAAGAGAGAATGAAAAAAAGAAAATCTAAAATTTTTAAAATTCTTTTAACGATTATCATCATTTTAATTGTATTAGCTGTTTTAGCAGGAATATATATTTTTACGAAAATACATTCATTAAGTGATAACATTACTAATCCTCTAGATAGAAATAAGTCAGAACTAAGAGATAAGCCAGCTAAAGAGGGTGATCCTATGACAGTAGTTTTATACGGTATTGATGATGATGCTCAAAGAGAAAAAGAAAATCTTGGACAACGTAGCGATTCCATTGTATTAATGTCTATTAATCCTAAAGATAAAAAAACAGTAATGGTAAGTGTACCAAGGGATACTCGAGCTGAAATAGTTGGTAAAAATACAACTGAAAAAATTAATCATGCTTATGCTTACGGTGGACCTAAAATGGCTGTTAATTCATTAGAAAAATTAATGGGAGTGCCAGTAGATCATTATATTTCAATCAATATGGATGGTGTTAAAACCGTAGTAGATGAAATAGGTGGAGTTTCTGTAGCAAGTAATGCAACATTTAATACCACGGATTCAAAAAAAGATTATAAGTTTGAACAAGGTAAAGAATATAAAATGGATGGAGAAGAAGCACTTGCATATATGAGAAGTCGTAAAGACGAAGGGGCTGGAGGAGACGAAGGCCGTCAATTACGTCAACAACAAGTCATTACTGCAGTTGCTAAAGAAGCATTCTCAATTAATTCTATTACTAAATTAAACGGTATCTTCAAAGCGGCTCAAGATAATTTGAAAACTGATTTAAGCTTCGTACAGTTAAATAGTTTCAAATCTGACTATGATAAAGCTCAAGATAATGTTGAACGTTTAACAATCGATGGTCAAAATAAAGTTGGTGACGATGGATTATATTACTTCTATCCTGACAAAAATAGTTTAAATAATGTTAAAAAGAAATTAAATGATAATTTAGAAATTAACTAAACATCAAAAAGTGCTTTATCCACTATCGGATAAAGCACTTTTTTTATATAAACCCAAAAAAACAGGCGCTCTCATTTAAGAGTGCGCCTGTTCCAATATTATATACTATTATTGATTTTGTTGGCTTGCTACGTCGTTTGCGAAGAAGTCGAAGATGTTTTTCGCGCTTTGTGTGTTTTCCATGTTGCCTGCAAATTTGTCTGCGCCAGGACCGTAAGCGTAAGTATTAACGTCTACGCCAGTGTGACCATTTGTAGTCCAACCAGTGTTAGAAGCATCGTTGATTGGTTTTTGGATTGCGTTTTGTAAGTTAGTTGTAGCTTCTGCTAATTTAGGGTCTTTTTCATCTTTTACTTCTTTTTTAACGTCTTGAACTTTTTTAGCATTTTCTTTAATTTGTTTCATATCGTCTTCAGAAACTTTAATGCCATAACCTTCGTTGATCACTTGTTCAGGGCCTTTTCCGTCAACAATTTGTTTTGTCATGTAGCTACCAGAATGTTTCATTGCGTGAATTGGTTCTGTATTCCATTCGTAGTCTTTACCTTTTGCGACTGATAATCCACCAGTTGAATGGTCAGCTGTAGCCACTACTAAAGTGTCTTTATGTGTATTTGCGTAGTCGATTGCGTTTTGGAAAGCTTTTTCGAAACCGCCCATTTCAGACATTACACCAGTGATGTCGTTAGGGTGAGCCGCTTTATCGATTGAAGCACCTTCAACCATTAAGAAGAAGCCTTTATCATTTTTTTCTAATTTAGATAATGCACTGTTTTCCATGTCTACTAATAATGGATTTTGTTGAGGTGCATCGATTTGTAATGGCATATCTTTTTCAGAGAATAAACCTAATACATGGTCGTTTTGAGAGTTAGCTAACTCGTCTTTATTTGTAACGTAGTCATAACCATCTTGTTGGAATTTTTTATTTAAGTCGCCGTTCTCTTTACCGAAGTATTTAGAACCGCCGCCTAATAATACGTCGACTTTGTGTTGACCATTGATTTTGTCATTATAGAATTGTTGTGCGATTTCGTCTTTTTTATCACGGCTATCAACGTGAGCTGCATATACAGCTGGTGTTGCGTCAGTTACTTCAGCAGTAGTAACGACACCTGTTGATTTACCGTCTTCTTTAGCTTGTTCTAATACAGATTTAACAGGTTTTTTATCAGTGTCTACTGAAATAGCACCGTTATATGTTTTGTGACCAGTTGCGAAAGCAGTACCACCTGCAGCTGAGTCAGTTACATTTTGTTTAGGATCGTTAGGGTAAGTACGGTTTGTACCTTTTAAATAAGCATCAAATGCAGTAGGTGTTAAAGTTTTAGCACCTTGTTGGTTTTTGTAATAACGGTAAGCAGTGTTAAATGAAGGTCCCATGCCATCTCCAACCATGAAGATAACGTTTTTAGGATTCTCAGTGTTACCAAATGCGATAGCGCCATTGTCCTGTTGTTGCTCTTCTGGACCTGCACCTGGACTAGATGCGAATGAAATTTGTGATGTTCCCAATAAAGAAGCAGCTAAGATTGAACCTGCAACAGTTGTTTTACCAAATTTGTTGATGAAACTCATTTTAAAAAAGCCCCCTAATATGTATATAGTAGTTGTTACACATTTATATTAAGAAACTTTATTTGATTTAAGATGATTATAAAGTTATTTTTAAGTAAAGGTATTGTAAACAATTATTAATTTGTAGAATTAATAATATTTTCTATTTGAATTAATTTCATAATCCTTTTCAGAAATTAGGAAGTGGGTTATAATGAATTTAAATAAAATAGTTCGTCTTATTAAGAGTGAGTGGAGGGACTTGGCCCTATGAAGCTCCAGCAACTGCGTTCATCGTGAGGTGCTAAATCCAACAGGAATTCCTGAGAGATGAGAAGATGTCTGGAAGCGCTTCTTATTGAAGGAGGGCTATTTTATTTACCCAATTTTTTGAAAAGGTGGTAAACATATGGAGACATTGCAAGAATTATTTAAACAATTAGACTACTGGGAGAACTACTCACCAAGAAGTTATAGTGGCGGTATGATGAAAGTAGGCATGCGAAACGAAGTTAAACGTAAAATCTTTGAAAGTATCACAGTAGAGGATATTAGAAAGTATATATTAAATAGGAAGTAATTGGTTCAAAACCTCATCATACTTACACTATGATGGGGTTTTTAATATGTCTCGCAGTGTATACGTATTCATTTTCAAGAAAAAGATGTAAAATAAAGGCTAAGAAATTCGAAAATATCATTTGAAAAATAGAGGTGAACACCTGTGATATTAATTATGTTATCTCCATTGCTAATTATTGGATTTATCGCGTTATCTATCAGAGAAGAAAGAAAGCGCAGTAAAAAAGAACAAGAGAAAAAAGCAGAAATGGAAAAAGAGAAAAACAAAATCTCAAATCCAGATTATGATGAGGAAGATAAAGAGTAATTTACTAAATCTAAGAAATTCAGTTATGAAAGGTGAGCAATATGAAAGTTCTGATTGTGGAAGATGACTTTGTAATCGCTGAGAGTTTAGAACATGAGCTATTTAAGTGGAATTACGAAGTGGTTGTAGCAAAACAATTTGATAATATTCTTGATTTATTTAATACCCATCAACCGCAACTCGTATTGTTAGATATTAATTTACCAACATTCAATGGTTATCATTGGTGCCAAGAAATTCGTAAGACATCAAATGTACCGATTATCTTCATTAGTTCACGAACGGATAATATGGATCAGATTATGGCGATTCAAATGGGTGGCGATGACTTCATTGAAAAGCCGTTTAACCTATCTTTAACCGTAGCGAAGATTCAAGCGTTGTTACGTCGTACGTATGATTTAGCAGTCTCCAATAATGAAATTATTGTACACGACTGTAAGCTAATTATTGATGAAGCGACACTTTACCATAATGATGAATCTGTGCAATTATCCTTCACAGAACTTCAAATTTTGCATATGCTGTTTCGCAATGAAGGCAAATATGTCAGCCGTACTGCTTTAATCGAAAAATGTTGGGAATCTGAAAATTTCATTGATGACAATACACTTGCCGTGAATATGACACGTTTGCGTAAGAAGTTACAATCCATTGGGGTGAAAGATTTAATAGAGACGAAGAAAAATGTCGGATATAAGGTGTAGTGGCTATGTTTAAAGCATTTATGAAATCGATATTAAATGAAATCATTATCGTGATTGCCGTCATATTATTGTTTTTATTAATCTTCTTTTTATTTAGCTTACCGTTGAGTGCATTTTTATTAGGTACGGCGATTATTTTATTTGTCATGATTATTTATTGGCTTATTCAATTAAGCGGCTTTAAAGAACAAGAAAATATGAAAGAAACCATCACCCAACTTGAAGAAGAATTGCAACAAGTTAAGAGTAATCAAACTGAATATCAAGCCAATGTAGAGAACTACTTTTTAACATGGGTCCATCAAATCAAGACGCCGATTACCGCTTCGAAGTTGTTACTTGAACGCAATGAAGATAATGTGGTCAACCGTGTACGCCAAGAGATTATTCAAATTGATAACTATACGAGTCTCGCGCTAAGTTATTTAAAATTAATGAATGAAGAGACGGACATGTCCTTTTCCAAAGTGAAGATTAATGAACTTGTGCGTCCGTTAATTATGAAATATTCAATTCAGTTTATTGATCAAAAAACTAAAATTCACTATGAACGTTGTGAAGATGAAGTGTTAACCGACGTTCAGTGGTGTAGCATTATGATTGAACAAATTTTAAATAATGCCTTGAAATATGCTCGAGGAAAAGACATTTGGATTGAGTTTAATAATGACACGAAAGTGCTATCAATTCGTGATAATGGCGTTGGAATTAGCCAAGCCGACCTGCCGAAAATATTCGATAAAGGTTATTCAGGTTATAATGGTCGCCTTAACGACCAATCAAGTGGTATTGGCCTATTCATCGTAAAACATATTTCACGACATCTTCATCATAAGGTCGATGTCGACTCAGAACTTGGAACAGGCACAACCTTCCATATCCACTTCCCACAATCAAACTAAACTTTCAAAATTGTAAGCTAGCCAACAACATTTGTAAGAAAATATCAATGTTGTTGGCTCTTTTTTGTTTTATCATAGAATTAACACGAAAATATACTAGTTCTAGTTTTATTTAATATAAAGAAAATAGTGAAAGACTAGATTGGATGGATTCATTATGAAATAGATAATGAAACATAGTTGAGAAGGCATCATGTTGAGTTAATACAAAGATTAAATGAGTAATTTTAGATATAGACAACGAATAGCATTTGTACTAAGGATAATAAATGTAAATATTTAGATCTTTAAGTAAGTAGTTCTAAGATAGATAACGAAACGTAGTTGCGAGACTCCTAGGGGAGCAGTGCTGTTAATGAACCTAAGTGCAATAGCACTTAGGTAAGTAGCTCTAAAGATGGATAATGAATGGCGTTGCGCGACTCTTGGCGGAAAAGAAAGAGCCTCAAGACTACAGGCTTGAGCCTTTCCCGCAAGAAAGCGTCACAACAGAATGAGTGATAGTTATCTATACATATTAAAAACCATTTCAAAGAAAGGAAGAATGAAGACATGCTATTAGATGTGAGAAATGTAAAGAAAACATTCGGCAGAGGCTTAAACACAACCACAGCCCTGAATGGCATTTCCCTAACCATAGACAATGGCGAATTCGTCGCAATCATGGGCGAATCTGGCTCAGGCAAATCCACACTCCTCAACCTCATCGCCACATTCGACAAAGCCACAGAAGGCACCATTACCATCAATAACCAAGACATTCGCAAATTACGCAACAAACAAATCGCACATTTCCGTCGTGATAACCTAGGCTTCGTCTTCCAAGACTTCAACGTTCTACCAACCATGACCAATAAAGACAATATACTCATGCCACTCGTCTTAGCAAATCGCTCACATAAAATCATGCAACAGCGTTTAGATCGACTCAGCACTGAACTAGGTATTGAGACATTACTAGATAAATATCCATATCAAATTTCTGGTGGGGAACAACAACGTATTGCTATTGGACGTGCGCTTATTAATGAACCGAATTTATTACTTGCAGATGAACCAACGGGTGCACTTGATTCAAAAACCTCGAAGAATATTATGGACCTTTTCAAAAAAATAAATCATCACCAACAAACCATCTTAATGGTGACGCATTCTGCAGTGGATGCATCTTATGCAAAGCGTGTGTTGTTTATTAAAGATGGGCGTTTGTATCATGAGATTTATCGTGGAGAGGAATCGCAACAAGATTTCCAGAAACGTATAGCGGATAGTTTAGCCATTCTGAATGAAAGAGGTGACTAAGATGCCATTTCGTATGCTTTGGACGATGATTGGCCAGAACTTCAAAACACAGCGACATGTGATGATACCGTTTATTCTAGCTTTGAGTATGATATTTGGCATTGAATTTATATTGCTATCTCTAAACATGAATGAGTACGTTCAAAAACGTAGTGAAACATTACCGGCATTTATAGGGATAGGTAATTTCTTCATGAGCGTCTTAGGTTTTATCTTTATTTTATATGCGAATCGCTTCATGATGAAGCGACGTCAACAGGAATTAGCGATGTATATGATATTAGGAATGGAGAAGAAACATTTCCAACTCATAATGTTGGTAGAAATGCTTTATCAATATATCGTTGTAGCGTTGCTTAGTATTTCAGGTGGTTATTTATTCGGTGCTTTAATCTTTATGTTGTTAAATAAATTGATGCATCAAACAGGCATGTCATTAATAGATTATCCATTTGATATGACGGCGATGCTGTTTACGTTATTAATGTTAGCAGTGCTGATGTTGTTCTTATTTATAATGAATAACATTAAGCTATTGTTTCAAAGTCCTATTAAATTAATTCAACAGCATCAAATAACAGAGAAGCGGTTACCTAAGCCTATCCTCTACATATTATTAGTCATTGGTGTTATCTCCATAGCAACCAGTTACAACATTGCATTAAGTGATGCTTTATTAACGGAATCCTTATTTCAACTATTTAATGTTGTCTTTCTAGTGATGTTAGGGACGTATTGTTTATTTATGTCTTTAGGCGTTTTATTACTTGAGTGGCTACAAAAAATTCCGAAACTGTACTATCATCCGAGATACTTTTTCATTATTTCTGGTTTAAGATCTCGCATCAATACGAATGCCATTGGGCTCGCCAGTATTTCTATACTATGTACATTTTTGATTGTAACTTTGGGCATGACGATTACAACGTATCGCGGTATAGACAAACGTATCGACAAATTGATGCCTGATCAATATAAGATTTCAGTTGAAGGTAATATGAAAACGGATAAGGACGTTCAACGTAAAGTACATAACCTAGAACATGATATTGAGAAGAATGCGAAGATAGATTTCTTTAAAGAGGTGCCAACCGCTTTAATTGCAACTGCATATCAACCTCCTAATACATTTAAGAGAGAAAAAGATAACTCAAAATCATTGCACCTTAATAGTCCTTATTTAATGATGATGACGCAAGAGGATTATAATAAAGTAGCTACACATAAAGTGAACTTAAAGAAAGATGAAGTAGGGCTTGCTAGTGATAGTCAGATATTTAGAAAATTTAAAACAATTCATTTAATGAATACTCAATTTAAAGCGAAACAAGTTGATAATCTAAGTTATAGTTATCAAATACCAGAAGGGCTAATGGTGATAACGCCTGATGCCAAACGTTACAATCAATTGGCACGTTATTATATCAACGGTCTTTATTCACCTAGTCGTGATATGAAAACTTATGAAACCACTTTTATTAATTTTAATATTATGACCAAAGATGCGTCTCACTTTAATAAGATGAAACATCATTTAGAAAAGAAATATAAAGTTATGATTCAAACTAGAGAAGAAATGGGTTCCTTATTATATCAATTTAATGGTGGATTGATATTTATTGGTGTAGTTGTGTCTATCGTCTTGCTACTTGGCACGTTCTTAATGATGTACTATAAAAATATTGCAGAAGGTTATGAAGATCGTCGTAATTATCAAATTATGGCGAAAGTAGGGATTGAGGACGAACGTATTAAATCGACCATTAATCATCAGATTATTTGGATTTTTACTTTACCAATTTTAGTAGCTATGATTCATGTCATTGTGGCGTTTAAATATATTTTCAATCTATTAGGTGTGCTAAGCATTACGAATATAGGCATTTTCGCGACAAGTTATATTGGCGTAATTATCACGGTCATTGCTATTTACGCCTTGATGTATTGGATTACATCTCGCATTTATTACTTAATTGTCCATCGTTATTTTTAATTTTTTTGAAAAGGAAATTTGTTTTACTTTTCAAAAATAAGAGTAACGTCATTGTCATCAGGGTATAGGACAAAAAAGGAGGCGTAATTATGGCAAATCAAACATATGATTATTCAACAAAGAACGGACATGAACACAATAAAGTGAGCCGAGTTGGTGAACACATACTAACTTGGGTCGGTGTAGCTATACAAGCGTTACTTGCAATTCTATTCCTATTAATCCGACCTTTCGTAGGTAATTCTGATTTCCGAGAACAAGTTGTAACTGAAACACAAAGACAAGGTAACCAAGTATCAACAAGTGAAATTAATGAAGGCGTTGGTGCTTTAAGTAAATTTATTGATTTCCTTACTTGGGGTTCAATTATTCCTTTAATCTTAGCAATTATTGGTGGCTTTTTAATTAGTAAAAAACATAAAGCTGCGGGTGTTTTAATCCTTATCGCAGGTATCTTAGCTCTAGCAACTAACTGGATTAGTGCTATTTTATGGATTATCGCAGGTATTATGTTATTAGTTAGAAAAGCTAAAAAACATAATGACTATGACAATCATTATTATGGTAACGGTGATTATGATAATCATCGTGGCAATGACTACGATAACCGTAACAACAGCTACGATAATCATAACGGAAATAACGGTTATGCGAATGTAACTAACCAAGGTCATAATAGAGATGATTACAATAATCGTCATGATAATAATTATGACAACCGTCGTAACGATAATGACGATAGAAATGGTTATGCTAACGTGACAAACCAAGGTCAACGTGGCAATGATTATCATAATGATAGAAATGATAACCGTTATGATAGAGATAACCACGATAGAGATCGTAAAGATGTGAATGCTAGTAACAATGCCTTCATTTTAGATGAAGAAGATAAAGCGAAAGAACAAGATTATATTAAAGAACATTATTCAAACGATGATATACATGATGGCAGTCATGATAATTCTCGTCATAGCAATGACAATGACCGTCAAAATCGTGACCATTTATATGATGACAATGGTTACCGTCGCGAAGATGACCGTAATTACAACCATGACACAGACCGTCATGAGTATCGCTCATCAAATCACCGTGATGATTTAAATCGTTCTGATGATGACTTCAACCGTCGAAATGATGTAGATTGGTCAGCAAATAAAGGAAACGATGATAACAACAATATCGGTAGAACATTGACTAACGATGAAGATTATAAACGCGATAATAACCGTCATGATAACGATGACAACTATCGTCGTAGTGATAGATATAATCACAACAATAATAATGATTCTATTGGCTTAAATAAAGATCTTGAAAAGGAACAACATGATGATAATTTCTTAAAAGATGAAGCCAAAAAATTACAAGATAAGAAAGACAATGACCCTTATAAATATTAAGCGTTGTTGAAAATAGAGCGAGCCTGAAACATGGCTCGCTTTTATTATGGACAAAAATAAAAATAAGGCGATGGTGCTCCTAAGTTAGCATCATCGCCTTCACGTTAATTTCTATTATATGGATTAATAAATTGGATATTGGATATAAATGAATTTTGAATTGGATAATTTGGATAATAATGAATGTCTATTTATTGCTAATTTAACCCTAAGTGATCTCTCAGGGTATGTCCTGTGTACGTTGTGCGATATAAACCGCGTCGTTGTAATTCAGGAACGATTAAATCTACAAAGTCTTTCAAGCTATGTGGGAGGGAAGGTGGCATTAAATTAAAGCCATCTGCGACACCTTCGTTGAACCAATGCTCCATTTCGTCCACGATTTCTTCAGGTGTGCCGACTAAAGTTAAATGACCGCCTCCAGCATTTAAATAGCCAAGTAATTCACGAACAGTCGGTTGTTTGTCATTAATGATTTCAAGGATGGTTTCATAACGACCCTTTGGTCCACTAAATTCTTCAAGTGGGGGTAATTCAGGGACGGGTTGATCTAGTTCCCATTGACTGCAATCTTGTTGGACAAAGAAACTTAACTGTTTTAGAGCAGTTTCGACAGGAAGTAAAGCATCTAATTCTGCTTTTTTAGCTTCCGCTTCTTCACGCGTACGTCCAACGTATGTGACTAATCCTGGGAAGACTTTAATATATCTTGGGTTATCTGTATTTTGTTGCATTTGAGTATCAAGTCTTTCGCGATAGCGTTTCGCTTGTTTAATATTCCATGATACTGAATAGACGGCATCAGCATATTTCGTAGCTAACGCAATACCTTGGTTAGACGCGCCAGCTTGCATAGCCACTGGCTTTCCTTGTGGACTTTGTGGCGTAGTGAGTGGGCCACGCACTTGGAAATATTTACCTTTATGGTGAAGCGGTTGTATCGTTGTCGTATCCATCAACGTACCTGCTTCACGATTAGGTTGAAAGTCTTCAGTAGTCCATGACTCAAACAACCCATTAACGACGCGGGCGAATTCGTCCGCCTTTTCATAACGAGTCGCATGCTCAGGCAAAGCTTCCATACTGTGGTTCTGAGCCTCCACATCTGTCATAGAAGTCACTAAATTCCAACCGACGCGTCCGCCAGTGATGTGGTCTAAACTTAATAACTGACGCGCTGCCGTGAATGGATTTGAAAATGTACTCGAGATAGTGGGTACCAAACCAACATGATGTGTAACCTGGGAAATAGCCGTTAAGTTAATAAGCGGGTCAAACCAGAAACTCGGCATCGTGGTGAAACCTGGATTGAAAGCCTGATTATCTGCAAAGAATACGACGTCGAATAGCCCTTCCTCAGAAAGTTGAGCTAGTTCTTGATAATACGTGATATCACCAAGACGTTCAACACTTGAATCAGGTTGTTGCCAAGCTGCTTGATGATGCCCGCAACCATAAATTAAAATGCCAATGTGTAATTGTTGTTTCTCTTTCGTCATAATGAATCACTAACACTCCAGTTTGTTGTTGGGATTTTGATTGAATAGAGAAGAACGCGCGCATTGAGTACGCCACGTTTAACTCTAAGCGTTTTAGTTCATTGTTAAACCGCCATCAACAGTAATGTTTTGTCCTGTAACGCCATTTGCGGCTTCAGAACTTAAGTACGCGACCATATTTGCCACATCTTGAGGTGTTGTCACTTTACGTAATGGTGTTGTTTGAGCGATTAAATCAAACACTTCTGGTGTTGTTACGGCACTGGCGTCAGTTGTTTTCAATAAACCACCAGAAACCATATTAGCTGTAATGCCATATTGACCTAATTCAGCGGCAATATTACGTGTGAAACCGATTAAACCTGCTTTAGCAGTCGTATATTCATGATATGGCACAACAGGGTTTTGGAATAAGTTCGTACCAATACTAATGATGCTACCAGCGTTACGTTCAATGAATTGAGGAACGACACTTTGAGCGACGTTAAATGCCGCTTTTAAAGTACCATCGATTTGTTGCTGGTAATCTTCCCAGCTTAAGTCTTTAAAAGCTTTTTGAGCGACGGGATCGAACTTGAAGTTAACCAACGCGTTATTGACTACTACGTCGATTTGTCCGAAATGAGCTGTTGCTTCTTTAACTAAACGGTCTACTTCTTCACGTTGTGTCACGTCTGCTTGTAGGGCGATTGTGTTGTCGCCTAATTCAGTTGCTAACTGCTCAGCAGCTTCTTTACTCTTATTGTAATTAATGACAACTTGAAATCCTTGTGACACTAATGTTCTTGCGATGACTGCGCCTAAACCACGGCCGCCGCCTGTTACTAATACTGTTCTTGCCATTGCACGAGCCTCCATCACTTTCATTTACAGTAAAAAATACGCAACCTTCGCTAGGAAAGTTGCGTAAATAATAGATATGTATATATAAGCAAGAGATTGACACACGTGTCATCTCTATCAGCATCTAAAATTTATCCCACACTTTCCTACGCTAGTATGAACTAGTTCAGGTTCAAAGGGTTCGAGGACGCGCCTCATCTCAGTTAAAAAACACCCCTAGTGCATATATTAATACTATATTTACAATGTATAATTTTTAAAATTAGAAGTCAAGACAATTGCAGACAGTAGACCATAGTAGGCCACTGTGCGCCATCTTGCAATTTTTTGCCGGAAAGGGTGACGATTTATTATAAAATTCATAAGATAATTAATCTAAATTAATTAAAAATTGAGTTGTAAAATTTATTGAAAATCATTAAAATGAGAAACGCACAAGTTTTCTGATTGGAAAAGTATTAAAAATTATTTTAATGTAAATGGGTATCATATAGATAGTTTCATAAAATTTTCAATCTGCCAAAGGGGATAGGAACGTTAAATGCGAGTTTAACGTTTTTTTGTTGCTAAGAAACACAATTGCAATTCACAAAATCTTTATAAGGAGAGCGAAAGAAGTATGAATTGGATAGCGATCTTATTATTCTTAGGCGTAGTTATCGGTATTAGTGTTTATGCGTATTGGCGCTCGAAAAAGGTACAAACCGATAGCGCAGACGGCTATTTTATGGGAGGCAATACCTTAACAGGTTTCACAATTGCTTCAACGATTATCATGACCAACCTATCGACGGAACAGTTAGTAGGTCAGAATGGTCAAAGTTATGGTAAAGGTATGGAAGTTATGGCATGGGAGATTACTGCTGCCGTAGCGGTAGTCTTACTAGCATGGGTCTTCCTTCCTAAGTATTTACGTTATGGTGTTTCTACCATTTCTGAATTCTTAGAGATGAGATACGATACATTTACGAAACGCTTTGTATCCATCCTATTTATCTTTACGTACGTTGTATCATTTATGCCAGTCGTTTTATATTCAGGTTCTTTAGTATTTAATAAAATGTTCCACGTGGGAGATTATTTAGGCGTAAGTGACACGACAGCCACTATTATTATTTCACTAACAATTGGTATTATTGGTGTGCTTTACCTCTTCGTAGGTGGTTTATCTATAAGCGCATTCAGTGACTCTATTTACGGGATTGGGCTAATTGTCGGTGGCTTAATTGTAACGTTAATTGGTCTACACCATGTAGGTGATGGTGGTTTCGTTAAAGGTTTCGACCATATCGTTCAACACACGCCAGAGAAACTTAATGCATTCGGCGAAGTAGATTCAGATATCGTCCCATGGCCAACATTATTCTTTGGTATGTTTTTCAATAACTTATTCTTCTGGTGTGCGAACCAAATGATCGTTCAAAAAGCACTAGCCGCTAAAAATTTACAAGAATCACAAAAAGGTGCCATTTACTTAAGTATCTTTAAAATATTTGGCCCTATCTTCACAGTAATTCCTGGTATCATTGCATATAATTATTTCAATGGTGGCATCGATAAAAATGACAATGCGTATCCAGCATTAATCCAAAGCATTCTACCAGATTGGTCATTAGGACTCTTTGGGGCTGTTATCTTTGGTGCGATCTTGAGCTCATTTGTCGGTTCATTAAACAGTACAACAACATTATTCACTTACGATTTCTATAAACCCATCTTCGGTAAGAAAGCATCAGATAAACACATCGCCCGCGTAGGACATATTGCGACAGTCGTAATTGGTGCTATCTGTGTCGGTCTTTCACCATTCATCTCATTATTCCCAAGCGGTTTATATGCGATTGTACAACAATTTAACGGCGTTTATAGTATGCCAGTTCTTGCATTAGTACTTGTGGCATTCTTCTCTAGACGTACCTCTAAGTTAGGCGCTAAAGTAGCACTGTTTACACATATTATTTTATATGTCATTGTAAGCTTGGCGTTCCCACAAATTAATTATCTTTATACATTTAGCGTCATCTTCTTTATTGATTTAATCATTATAATTATCTTCAATAAATTGAAACCATCTAACGAATTTGATTTAAATACAAATAAAGCTAAAGTGGACATCACACCTTGGAAATATCGCTATATCGCAGGCACGATTATTCTTGCTTTAGTCGTGATTATTTACATCATCTTCTCACCATTAGTACTGGCTAAATAATGTATAACGTGTACGTTTAAAGTGGTAATTAACATTTAAACGTACACTTTTTGCTTATTTTTGGAAAAAGGAGGGAGTAAACCTGATGTACACGATTGGACTCGTACCTTCGCCTGGTGTGGCACGTAAACATGTCGACCGTGCGATACCCAAGATACAAGACTTACTGCAACAACGTATTGATAGTAATACTGAGTGGAAGTTCGACATCAAAGTCGACTTATTAATCGGCTCAGCGGAAGATGTGCACGAAAGTATAGACAAAGCAGCTGAGTTAAAAAAGAAACACGAATGGGATTTTGTCGTTTGCATTACCGATTTACCAAGTATCTCAGGCAAAAAAGTCGTTATTAGTGACTTTGATAATGAACAACAAGTCGCAATGGTATCCATGCCATCATTAGGCTGGTTCAATTTAAAACACAAATTAGTTAACAGTATTACGTCATTAATTGAACAATTGTACTATGACAAACCTAACCCACATCCCAAAATTTCTATGTTGATTCGTCCGAAAGGAGTGGAACCAAGTGAGGATAATAGTACAAAACAACGTTATATCAATCCTTTCCTAGTACTTGGGTGGATTCAACTTATATTAGGATTAACACGGGCGAATGAACCGTGGAAGAATATCTTTAACTTTAAAAAAATCATATCTGTGGCATTTGCGACAGGGACGTATGTATCTATCTTTTCAATGCCATGGGAATTAAGTGTTCAATATTCTATTTATCGTTTTATCATATTAATGATTATTGCGATTGTGGGCATGGCAGGTTGGCTACTCTATGCACATCAACTATTTGAACGTAAAACGTCGAAGTCACAACGTGTCTATCGTTATACGTATAACGCTACGACGATGCTCACATTAATTTTAATTACATTGATGAACTATGCAATCTTATATGTCTTATTATCTATCAGTATTTCATTATTTGTACCTGTGAGTTTATTTAATAATTGGACGAGTGCGAACCCGGATTTCACTTTTCAAAATTATTTAAAACTACTATGGTTCGTCGCGTCATTAGGTTTACTCGCTGGCGCAATGGGATCTACAGTAGAGGACGAAGAAAAGATTCGACGCATTACGTATTCATATCGCCAGTACCATCGTTATAAAGAAGCGGAACAAGAGCAAGAAGAAGAGGAAGACAAACAACAATCTGCATCTCAAGATGAGTCACAACAAGAAGTTGAACAATCTGCTTCAAGTAAAGAAGATAATGATGAAGAACAGCATGAAGGCAAGAAACAAGACCATAGAGAGGAGGATGAATCATGAGTAACAATGAGGAAAAAGTAATCGGATTAGTTGTCGCGCCAGGTGTTACTGAAACCCTAGGCGAAAGTTTGATTGATGATTTACCAGACATTTTATCGAAGCAACCTAACAATCAAACCGATTGGAAGATTGATCTCGTGGTTGATCCTCTGACTGGTTTTGCAGAATCTGTAGAAGAAATCTTCAAGAAAACGCAAGATTACCATGATGAAAGACAATGGGATTACGTAGTAGCGATTACCGATTTACCGATGTTTTATCAGCAACATGTTCTAGCTTTAGACATTAACAAAAAGAATGGGGCAGCCATTTTTTCATATCCTGCATTTGGATGGCGACCGGTTAAAAACCGTTTCAAGAATGCTATTGTAGGGATTATTAATGAAGTACATCGTTCAGAAGAACAGCATGAAGAATATGATAATGATAATAGCGTCAAATATTTAATGAGTAAGCAATTTCCTTTCTCAAGAATTAAAAAAACAGAAATTTATTTAGAGGAAACAGAAACGAAACATATTCGTTATTTATCTAACTCACGTTCTGCAGGCATGATGCGTCTAGTCAGCGGTATGACCTTCGCGAATAATCCATTAAATATGATGGCAAGTCTTAGTAATATCGTCGCGATTGCGTTTACTACAGGTGCCTTTGGTTTAATCTTCACTACCATGTGGCAGATGAGTATGGAATTCTCCATGTGGCGCCTCTTTGGCATATCCGTCATTGCGGTACTAGGCATGTTGATATGGATTATGTTATCCCATGATTTATGGGAACCTGTAAAGCAAAGTAAGAACAAACGCATCACGTGGTTATACAATTTAACGACCGTTATGACGTTATTTATTGCTATTATTATTTATTACATTATCTTGTATTTATTATTCTTAATCGCAGAAATCGTGCTATTACCAGCCAATTTCTTAGGACAGCAAGTAGGACTGAAAGGACCAGCAGGTATAGATTTATATCTCAGCATTCCATGGTTCGCTGCTTCAATTTCTACCGTTGCAGGTGCAATTGGCGCTGGTTTATTAAACGATCAACTCATTAAAGAAAGTACGTATGGCTATAGACAACAAATGCGTTATAACGATAGAAATCAATGATAGTTAAATAGGATTAAGAGTTTACCAAAGCCAGTGGAAGTATGATTACTTCGATTGGCTTTATTTTTTTAATTATTTTTCCGGGAAAATAAATATAGATAATTTCAAAAAAGTCATTTAAAATTAAGCGTAAATACTACGTGTGTATACATTAAAAATAGAAAAACCTTATTTCACACTCAACATTGTTATAACTCTCATCAAGAAGTGAAAGGAAGGTCATTTATGAAATATTGTCCTCAATGTGGAAGTCAAATTAACGCTAACCAACGTTTCTGTAACAAATGCGGTCATGATTTAAAAGCATTTGAACAGTATCGAGATAGCGGGATTTATTTCCAACCTCAAACGCCAGAACCACCTCAACCAAAGCGCAAAGTTTGGCCATGGGTTGTTATAGGTGTGCTTATCATTGCTATTATCATAGCAAGCTGTCTTACATATTATTTCTTCTTTATTAAAGACGAACAACATACGTCAAACGAAACTACCACTACCCAACAAACTTCAAAAGCTGAAAAACAAAAAGATGAACATAAAGCATCCAATGACGCTAAAAAATCTGAAAAACATGAAACTGAAAAAGAAAAAGAGAACAAAGTTAAATCTCCAAAAATTGATGTCATGAGTGAAGATTTCGAGAGAACCTATATGCAAAGCAATAATCTAGGTGGATACATGGGCGTGCGTAAAGGTATGACACGTTCAGAAGTTGAAAAACTTGTAGGAAAATCTACCGGTACTTTAAAAGTAGATGGCTTTAAATGGGAGTCTACTAAATACGGCAATTTAACAGTGGATTATGATAGTAAAGGCGAGGACGGTAAAGTCATAGCAGTCGGTGTATCACCAGACCATGTCTCAACGAGTGAATTTCTTGAACGTTATCCCGCGTATGATGATTACAGCGGTTCAGAAATTGTTTATAACAACTTTAAAGGCAATGGTTATTTAGTTGCCGTAGATATTGATCACGGATATATTGCTAAAATCCAATGTCTTGCTGAATAAAATGTAACGTATCATTTTTTATTTACTAATATCCAAATTTCACAAACAACACAGTCCTTAAATCATGAAAAGTGAAAGGTAGATGAATATATGAAATATTGTCCTCAATGTGGTAGCCCTTTAAAAGAAAATCAACATTTTTGTAATCGATGTGGTTGTGATATTCAAAATTTTAAATATGGCTATACCCAAGAAAATAACTATTTTCCACAAGAACCGAAGCGGAAACGTCGTATTTGGCCATTTGTAGTTGTCGCTATATTCGTTATTGCGGTTATTGTAAGCAGTTGTTTCGCGTATTATCACTTTTTCTTAAAAGGGAATGAACAAGCACAAAGTAAACCGACCACTACTCAGCATGTTGCCAAAGAGGAAGAGAAACAAGGGGAACATAAAATTTCAAACGACCCTAAAAAAGCTGAAAAACAAAGAGCAGAAGAAGAAAAAGAAGAGAAAACAGATAAAGAAAATGCTCCACAACCACCAAAAATTGATGTTCTTAGCAAAAATTTTGAAGAATCATTTATGCATAAAAATACTGTAAATGAATACATGGGTGTTCGAAAAGGTATGAAAAAAGAAGAAGTAGAAAAAATGTATGGTAAAGGCGAACCGCTTCCTCATATTGAAGGAATGGATAATGATTTTATAAGATATGGTAATTTAGCAATTATCTACAATCCTCGTACCCAAGATAATACAGTATGGGGGATTGCTGTAGTGCCTGATAACGTAACTGAAGAAAAATTTTTAAATAGATATTTTGCATATGACCACCGTGCAGGATCTGGAGATATTGTTTATGATAGCGATAAACATAATGGTTACAGTATTATTGTTCGAATAAAAAATGGCAAAGTTGTATTAATAGATTGTGCTCCTGGAGATAGCGGTATTATTGTTGCAGAATAATTATATTTAGAAACCACTTTAGATTAAGGCTAGAGTGGTTTTTGTTTATCTTATTGCTCTTTCTTTTCTCAAAGATACTCTTCAAATTCACTTGACTTTCTAAGCAAAACTCGATAAAGTATTAACATATTATTCTGACAATTCCGATAGGTATTAGATAAATAAATTTGTGAACACTGAGGGGGGACCATAAGTTTATGTCAGTACCGAAGATTACGTATGAGACTTTTAATGGAGATCCATTTATAGACTCTATTTCCACAGATGACGCTACAAAGGGCGCTTACGAAATTTTAGAATGGGCATACCGCACATATGGTGACTCTATCGTTTATTCATGTAGTTTCGGAGCAGAGAGTATGGTGCTAATTAATTTGATTTCACAAATTAAACCAGACGCTCAAATCGTATTTCTAGATACGAATTTACATTTTCAAGAAACATATGACTTAATTGATAGAGTGAAAGAACGCTTTCCACAACTTCGCATTGAAATGAAGCAACCTGACTTAACGCTTGAAGAACAAGCGGAGAAATATAATCCAGCACTTTGGAAGAATAATCCTAACCAATGTTGTTATATTAGAAAGATTAAGCCGTTAGAAGAGGTATTAGGTGGCGCAGTCGCTTGGATTTCAGGTTTACGTCGTGACCAATCTCCAACACGTGCACACACTAATTTCATCAATAAAGATGAACGTTTTAAATCGATTAAAGTTTGTCCATTAATTTATTGGACTGAAGATGAAGTTTGGGATTATATCAAAGCGCACGATTTACCATACAATGAGTTACATGATCAACATTATCCAAGTATTGGATGTATTCCATGTACTGCACCTGTTTTTGACTCTGAAGATTCTCGTGCAGGTCGTTGGTCAAATTTTGAAAAGACTGAATGTGGTCTCCACGTTGCAGATAAACCTTAATAGCTAAGGTGAAAAATTTTTAAATATAAAGCCTAGTATTCTGATAGGTTTTTAAAAATAAAAATATATCCGAATTTTATTGTAAATCCGGATATATTTCTTACATAATAAAGATAGTATTTGAATAAAATAAAATTGTATTTTTACGGAATAAGAGGTGGATAACATTGAATTTAAGTGTCACAAATAGTCCTTTTACAGAAGGCCAAGCCACACAAATTAATGAATTACTACAGACGCTTACACCAGAGCAAAAGGTATGGTTAAGTGGTTACTTAGTTGCAAATCAACAATTTACAGCCAATGGTGCACCAGCTCAATCTCAAACTGGGACATCAAATCAAGCGACAGCTCAAGGCGAACTATCTGCCAACACAGAAGCAATGTTGCAAGATAAAGAACCTGCCATTACACCTGAGAAACGTAGTATCACATTACTTTATGGTTCTGAAACAGGTAATGCGCAAGGTTTAGCGGAAATCTTTGAAGAACGTTTATCAAACATTGGTCATAACGTTACTTTAAAAGCGATGGATGAATTTAAACCTAAGAATCTTAAAAACGTTGAAGACTTATTCATCATTACATCTACACAAGGTGAAGGGGATCCACCAGATAACGCAGCTGAACTTCATGAGTTTCTTCATGGACGTAAAGCGCCGAAACTTGAAGGCGTGCGCTTCTCTGTATTAGCGCTTGGTGACCAAACTTATGAGTTCTTCTGTCAAACAGGTCGTGACTTTGATAGAAAGCTTGGCGAGTTAGGTGCTGAAAGAATTTATGATCGCGTAGATTGCGATGTTGATTATGAAGAAGCCGCTGAAAAGTGGATGGCAAACGTTATTAATGCTATTGATACAGCGCCAGAAGGCACACAAAATGAACAAGTTGTCAGTGAATCTATTAAATCGGCAAAAGAGAAGAAATTCTCAAAATCAAATCCGTATCAAGCGGAAGTGTTAGAAAACATTAACTTAAATGGTCGAGGTTCTAATAAAGAAACACGTCATATTGAATTCTTATTAGATAACTTTGGTGAAGAATATGAAGTAGGCGATTGTTTAGTCGTTTTACCACAAAATGATCCAGCACTAGTTGATTTACTCATCAGTACATTAGGCTGGGACCCAGAAGAGCAAGTTCAAATTTCGGATGAAGGCGATACTTTATCACTTGAAGATGCCTTAACAACACATTTTGAAATCACAAAATTAACTAAACCATTGCTTATCAATGCAGCTTCATTATTTGATAATGATGAGCTCAATGAAAATGTCGAAGATAACGAATGGATTCAAAGTTATATCGAAGGTCGTGACTTAATCGACTTATTAAATGATTTCGATACAACAGAATTACAACCGGAAAATTTATATCAATTACTTAGAAAATTACCACCAAGAGAATATTCAATTTCAAGCAGTTACAAAGCTTTACCAGATGAAGTGCATATTACAGTAGGTGCAGTAAGATATAATGCGCATGGCCGTGATCGCTCAGGTGTATGTTCTGTACAATTTGCTGAACGTATTCAACCAGGCGATACAGTACCAATTTATTTAAAACGTAATCCAAACTTCAAGTTCCCGACAGATGGTGACACACCAGTGATTATGATTGGTCCTGGTACAGGTATCGCGCCATTTAGAGCGTATATGCAAGAGCGTGAAGAACGTGGATTCAAAGGTAACACTTGGTTATTCTTTGGTGATCAACACTTTACAACCGACTTCTTATATCAAACTGAATGGCAAGAATGGTTGAAAGACGGTACATTAGGCAAAATGGATGTCGCATTCTCACGCGATACAGATGAAAAAGTGTATGTACAACATCGTATTTCAGAACATAGTGCACAGTTTAATGAATGGCTACAAAATGGCGCTTCAATCTATATTTGTGGCGATGAAAAGAACATGGCTAAAGACGTACATCAAGCGATTCGCAACGTCTTAATTAAAGAACAAAACTTATCTGAAGAAGATGCTGAAGCATATCTTAAACAAATGAAAAAAGATAAACGTTATCAACGTGATGTGTACTAAAGAAGGGGTGGTATTTAATGGCTAAAACAAATAAGCAAATATCTGATGAATTAAACCAAAAGCTTGATGCCTTAGAATATCTCAAAGACGATAGTAATTATTTACGTGGAACGATTGAACAAGGTTTAGCAGATCCTTTAACTGGTGCTATTTCTGACGATGATACGAAATTATTAAAGTTCCATGGTAGCTATCAACAAGATGATAGAGATATACGTGATGAACGTCGTAAACAGAAGCTTGAACCGGCATACAGCTTCATGATTCGTGTTCGTCTACCAGGAGGTAAAGCGACGCCAGAACAATGGTTAGCAATGGATGATATTTCAGAACGTTATGGTAACCAAACGATGAAATTAACGACACGTCAAACGTTCCAATTCCATGGCATTTTAAAACGCAATCTAAAATCTTCAATGCAAAAGATTAACGAAGCAGTACTTGATACGATTGCAGCATGTGGGGATGTCAATCGTAATACGATGTGTAACCCTAACCCATATCAATCAAGTATCCATAAAGAAATTAATGATTATGCTAAAGCAATTAGTGATCATTTATTACCTAAAACAAATGCGTATCATGAAATTTGGTTAGATGGAGAGAAAGTTTTAGATTCAGCTGAAGAAGTGGAACCAATGTACGGTAAGAGATATTTACCACGTAAATTTAAAATTGGTATCGCGGTTCCACCTTCAAATGACATTGATGTCTACTCTCAAGATATTGGCCTTATCGCTATTGTTGAGAATGAAGAACTCATCGGATTTAATGTCACAATCGGTGGCGGTATGGGTATGACACATGGTAACCCGGATACGTATCCTCAAGTAGGACGTTTAGCTGGATTTATTCCTAAAGATAAAGCCGTTGACGTTTGTGAAGCATTACTAACGATTCAACGCGACTACGGCAATCGTGAGAATCGTAAAAATGCACGTTTCAAATATACAGTGGACCGCTTAGGTGTGGACAAAGTAGTTGAAGAACTTAATTCACGCTTAGGATGGGAAATTGAAGAAGCACGTGACTTCGAATTTGAACATAACGGCGACCGTTTAGGTTGGATTGAAGGCGAAGAAGGCGTTTGGAATTATACATTGTTTATTCAAAATGGACGCGTGAAAGATACAGAAGATTATCAATTAAAAACGGCATTGCGAAAAATCGCAGAAACACATACGGGCGACTTCAGATTATCTCCAAACCAAAACTTAATTATTGCTAATGTAACTCCTGAGAAAAAAGAAGAAATTCAAAGTCTTATTGACCAATATGGTTTAACAGACGGTAAGAATTATACAGGTTTACGTCGTAATTCAATGGCTTGTGTAGCCTTTCCAACATGTGGCTTGGCTATGGCAGAATCAGAACGTTATCTACCATCTTTAGTTTCTAAGATAGAAGATTTATTAGATGAAGCGGGTCTGAACGATGAAGAAATTACGATTCGTATGACAGGTTGTCCAAATGGTTGTGCAAGACCAGCACTTGCTGAAATTGCATTTATCGGTAAAGCGCCTGGTAAATACAATATGTATTTAGGTGGTGGCTTTAACGGTGATCGCTTAAATAAATTGTATAAAGAGAATATTGGCGAAGAAGAAATTCTTGAAAGCTTACGTCCTATTCTTATGGATTATGGTAAAGAACGTCTTGAAGGTGAACATTTCGGTGACTTTGTTATTCGCTCTGGTGTAGTAGCTAAAGTTCACGGTGGCCAAGATTTCCATAGTTAATTTTCAGAAAAATAAAAAACGGGGGGTGACAGGATGGGAAAAGTTTATCTAGTAGGCGCAGGGCCTGGTGATCCTGATTTATTAACGATTAAAGGTATGAAGGCGATTCAAGCGGCAGACGTTATTCTGTATGATCGTTTAGTGAATAAAGAAATCTTAGAATTTGCGAAACCATCAACGAAATTCTTCTATTGTGGTAAAGATCCGAATAAATACTCTTTACCGCAGGAGGAAACGAATCGAATGTTGGTCAGTTTAGCGAAGAAGGGGCATACGATTACGCGTCTAAAAGGGGGCGACCCGTTTGTCTTCGGTCGTGGCGGTGAAGAAGCTGAAATCTTAGCACAACACCAAATCCCATTTGAAATCGTCCCTGGTATTACTTCAGGTATTGCAGCACCAGCTTATGCGGGCATTCCAGTGACGCATAGAGATTATAGTTCTTCCGTTGCGTTTGTTACAGCAGTGAATAAACCTGGCATGTCGAAAGACGCATACTGGGAACATCTTGCACATGGACCAGAAACATTGTGTGTATACATGGGTGTGAAGCGCTTGCCTGAAATTTGTGAATTGCTTATCCGTCATGGTAAATCGATAGATACACCTGTGGCGTTAGTACATTTAGGAACAACTGCTTCCCAGAAGACTGTTACCGGCACATTAGGCACAATTGTCGAACAAGCATCTGAGATTAAGAATCCAGCGATGATTGTGATTGGCGATGTAGTGCAAATGAGACAGAAGATTAGCTGGTTTAAAGAACAAGTTGCTGATTTAGAAATGACCTTACCTTAGTTATAATGTAGGTAAATAAATCGGCATAGAGGCGAAGTGAATGGGGGAAACAGTATGAATAGTATGCCACTTATGATTGATTTAACTGATAAACATATTGTCATTGTTGGTGGTGGACAAGTAGCAACAAGACGGGCCACTACATTAATAACGTATTGTCCCAATGTTCATATTGTGAGTCCTTCACTCACACCAGCCTTACACACATTAGTGACTGAAGGTCGCATTACATGGAGTGAAAAAGCCTTTGAACCAAGTGATTTAGAAGGAGCTTATCTTGTAGTAGTTGCGACAAATGAGCCTGAAGTGAACACGCAAGTGAAAGAAAGTTTACCTAAAGGAGTCTTACTTAATCACGCAGCAGACGCACAGGCAGGAGACGTCACATTTCCTAGTATTTTACAACGTGGACGATTAACGATGAGTGTTTCAACGAATGGCGCCAGTCCTAAACTAGGCGCGCAAATCATCTCTACATTAAGTGATATGTACGATGAACGTTATGACACTTATATAGAATTTTTGTATCAAAGCAGACAGCGCATTAAAGCATTACCAATAGAGCCATCTGAAAAGCAAAATTTATTACAACAGATTTTATCTGAAACTTACTTGAATGAAGATAAGCAACGAGAATTCATGCGATGGCTCCAATCACAAGTTTAATATGAAGGGGCGTGTGATATATGAGGAAATTATTTATATTTGCATTAGCTGGATTTTTAGCCCAACTTGTTGATGGATCACTCGGAATGGGTTTCGGGGCCTCATCATCATCTATTTTGTTAACGTATGGCATTGCACCTGCGATTGTATCCGCCACTGTGCACTTTTCCGAAATAGCTACAACGGCAGCTTCAGGAACGTCACATTGGAAATTTGAAAATGTACATAAACCGACCATGTTAAAGCTAGCGATTCCTGGTGCAATCAGTGGGTTCATTGGCGCAGCATTATTGACGCAAATACATGGAGACTATATTAAGCCATATATCGCTCTGTTCTTACTTTCAATGGGAATTTATATTTTATATCAATTCCTATTTAAACGACATAAAGAACTTCACACGCATGTTGGAAAGTTAAGTAGTGCGAAACTTGTGCCACAAGGTGCTATCGCAGGTTTCTTAGATGCCATTGGTGGCGGTGGATGGGGACCGGTCAATACACCTTTGTTATTGGCAAGTCATAAGATTCAACCGCGTTATGCGATTGGTACAGTATCAGCGAGTGAGTTTTTCGTCACTCTATCAACATCAATAAGTTTTATTCTCTTTTTAGGTATCACACAAATTAATTGGTGGTTTGTCATCGCGTTAAGTGTTGGCGGTATGGTAGCAGCACCTATTTCTGCTTATCTTACTAAAATCTTACCAATTAATATTTTAGCTATTTGTGTCGGTGGGTTAATCATTTTCACAAATAGTAACGCATTGCTGAAATACTTTGGTAGCGATGCCACAATAACTAATATTATTAGATTCGCAATTATTTGTGCGATTGTGATTTTAGTGATTATCACGCTTATTCGCAACAAAAAATTGTCTTTTTCTTACAAGTAAAACCGAGTAAACTAATCAATTTAATTAGAAAAGGGGGTTATGAAGTTATGGCAACAAATGAAACAATTAATAATTACACAATTAAACCACATGGTGGCGAATTAATTAATCGCGTAGTTGAAGGTGAAGAAAGAGAAACTTTAATCGAAGTTGCGAAATCATTTAAGAAGATTACGTTAAATCCATGGGCAATTTCTGATTTAGAGTTAATCGCTATTGGTGGATTTAGTCCATTAACTGGTTTCATGGGTGAAGCGGATTACACTAAAGTTGTTGAAAACACGCATCTTGAAAATGGTTTAGTGTGGAGTATTCCAATCACATTGCCAGTAACTGAAGACGAAGCAGCTAAATTAGAAGTTGGCGATGACGTGGCGCTTTACGGGGAAGATGGCGAATTATACGGTACATTAAAAATTGAAGAAAAATATACGTATGACAAAGAAAAAGAAGCACAAAATGTCTATGGTACTACTGAAGAAGCACACCCAGGAGTTAAAAAGGTTTATGAAAAAGGTAATGTTTACTTAGCTGGTCCTATCCAATTAGTGAATCGTCCAAAACATGATGAATTCTCAGATTATCATTTAGATCCAGCTGAAACACGTCAATTATTCCATGATCTTGGTTGGAAAACAGTTGTAGGGTTCCAAACACGTAACCCTGTTCACCGCGCACATGAATATATTCAAAAATCAGCGTTAGAAATTGTGGATGGCTTACTACTCAATCCATTAGTAGGTGAAACAAAAGCAGACGATATTCCAGTAGATGTACGTATGGAAAGTTATCAAGCAATTCTTAAAAACTACTTCCCGAAAAATAGAGCACGTTTAGTCATCTATCCCGCAGCAATGCGTTATGCAGGACCACGTGAAGCAATCTTACATGCGACAGTCCGCAAAAACTATGGTTGTACACATTTCATCGTCGGCCGTGACCATGCAGGTGTAGGTGATTACTACGGTACGTATGAAGCTCAAGAACTTATTTCTCAATTTGAAGATGAATTAGATATTCAAATCTTGAAATTTGAACATGCTTTTTATTGTGAAAAATGTGGCAACATGGCTACAGCAAAAACATGCCCACACGATGCATCAGAACATGTTCATTTAAGTGGTACAAAAGTAAGAGAAAAATTACGCAATGGTGAAACATTACCAACTAAATTCTCAAGACCAGAAGTAGCAGAAGTGTTAATTAGAGGTTTGAAACAAAAATAAGTGGAGGTAAAAGCATGAGTCAATCAAGTAATATTACATGGCACGATTCTGAAGTAACGAAAGCAGATAGACAACAACAGAATGGTCATAAGAGTGTAGTGATTTGGTTTACAGGCCTATCAGGTTCAGGTAAATCAACCGTTTCAGTTGCACTTGAACAAGCATTATTTGAACAAGGGAAACATGCCTATCGTTTAGACGGCGATAATGTGCGTCATGGATTAAATAAGAATTTAGGTTTCAGTCCTGAAGATCGTAAAGAAAACATTCGTCGTATTGGCGAAGTAAGTAAATTATTAGTAGATGCTGGCACAATTGCTATTACAGCGTTTATCTCTCCATATAGAGCAGACCGTGATGACGTACGCGCTATCTTAGAAGATGGAGAATTTATCGAAGTTTATACAGAATGCAGTGTGGAAGAATGTGAGAAAAGAGACCCTAAAGGACTTTACCAAAAAGCACGTTCAGGTGAAATCAAAGAATTCACTGGCATTAGCGCACCATACGAAGCACCAAAACAACCAGAAATTACTATTAATACAGAACAACAAAGCGTAGAAGAATCTGTAGAAGTGATTCTTAACTACTTAAAAGAAAAACAATATATTTAAATAGATTATTAAAGCGCATTATCGACATTTAATTATGTTGATAATGCGTTTTTTTATATATACATAACTTATTTTACTTTATAAATAAAACTTAATATCTAAAAAGAATAGATTTGGTATAATTATGTAAACGCTTTCTTTTGATAAGTGGGAATATTGGGAGAATGCAACTGAATCAATTGGGGGGGATTTCATGCATGATAATAGTATGTGGTTAACAATTATGGGGATTTTAATCATAGGTTCAATTGTGGGGCTGTTAATTGCGAAGAAAATCAGTCCAGTCGTAGGTATGATTTTAATTCCAAGTGTTGGGGCATTGATTTTAGGATATGGCATAGGAGATTTAGTAAAGTTTTTTAATAGTGGTTTAGAATCTGTAATAAATGTAGTTATTATGTTTATCTTCGCTATTATTTTCTTCGGCTTAATGACAGATAGTGGTTTATTTAAACCAATTGTTAAGCGCTTGATTTTAATGACAAGAGGTAATGTGGTGATTGTAAGTATTATTACTGCAGTTATTGGGATGTTTGCGCAGTTAGATGGTGCAGGTGCTGTTACTTTTTTACTCTCAATTCCAGCATTATTGCCATTATATAAAGCGTTAAATATGAATAAGTATTTATTAATTTTATTACTCGCAATTAGTGCAGCAATTATGAATATGGTACCTTGGGGCGGTCCAATGGCACGTGTTGCGTCAGTATTAAAAGCTAAAAGTGTCAATGAATTATGGTATGGCTTAATACCAGTACAAATTATCGGTTTCATTTTAGTCCTCATTTTCGCAACGTATTTAGGCTTTAGAGAGCAAAAAAGAATTAAGAAGGCTATCGACAAAGGAGAACTAGAGCCGACTATTGACATTGATATCCATAAACTTGTGAGAAATTATGAACGTGATCAAGATATTAAATTCCCAGTAAGAGGTCGAGCAGTAAAACACGGTTGGGTCATTTGGGTTAATATGTTGCTGACTTTCTTAGTTATCTTAATGATGTTAACGAATATCGCGCCACCAGAATTTGCATTTATGATTGGTGTAGCAGTGGCATTAATTATTAACTTCCCAAATGTAGACGATCAGATGAATCGCTTAAAAGCACATGCGCCTAACGCTTTAATGATGGCAGCTGTTATCATTGCGGCAGGGATGTTTTTAGGTGTGTTAAATGAAACGGGAATGTTAAAAGCCATCGCCACAAACCTTATTAAAATCATTCCAGACGCTGTAGGTCCATATTTACATATAATTGTAGGTATCTTCGGCGTGCCTCTTGATTTACTAACAAGTACAGATGCTTATTATTTCGCATTACTTCCTATAGTAGAACAAACGGCAAGTCAATTTGGAGTTAATCCAGTTTCTACAGCATATTCAATGGTTATTGGTAATATCGTAGGTACATTTGTAAGTCCGTTCTCACCAGCACTTTGGTTAGCGATTGGACTTGCTGAAGCAAATATGGGTACTTACATTAAATATGCTTTCTTCTGGATATGGGGCTTTGCGATAGTCTTGCTCATTATCGCAATGTTGATTGGCACAGTAACAATTTAATTTAATGATTATTAATAGGATAAAGCATTGCTTTATCCTATTTTTATGAAACAAAACATCTTTAAAATAATCAGATAAATTACAAAGTCGTGAGAGACACTGTTGAAAAAAGTCACAAAACCACTGGCATGGAAAGATTATAGAAGTTGTAATAAACTCTAACTTTTTTTACAAACGTCGTTACATTATTATGATTCATTTACAAAGCTTTAACATTGCACACAAACCCTTGTATGTCTGTTAGAGTGTGTCTTGTCGTTAATTAACGAGAAAAAATTCTTAAGCATTACTTAGAAATGTAAATAAATGTAAATTGTAAGTAGCCACGAGAAAAAATCATTTTCAAACAAATCTAGGAGGATATTTAATTATGAAAAAAATCGCTACAGCTACAATCGCAACAGCAGGTATCGCAACTTTCGGACTAGCAAATCACGATGCAGATGCAGCGGAAAACAATAATGGATATAACCCTAACGATCCTTATTCATATAGCTACACTTATACAATTGACCAACAAGGTAACTATCACTACAACTGGCAAGGTAACTGGAGCCCAGAACAAGCACAACAAGGCGGTCAACAAACTGCAAACAACCAAACTCAAAACTACAATTATAACTATAGCTATAACAACAATAATGGCTACACTCAAAACCAAACTACAAACAACAACACTCAATCATATACTGCGAACAACAATAACGGTGGCGGCTTAGGTTCAAATTATTCAACATCAAACCGCAACGTTCAAGTAACAACTCAAAAAGCACCAACAACACAATCATCAAACAACTCAAGCAGTAAAGCATTCGCAGGTCAATCAAGCTCAGGCGCTAACCTTTACACAGCTGGCCAATGTACTTACTACGTATACGATAAAGTAGGCGGCTCAGTAGGTAGCACATGGGGCAACGCAAATAACTGGGCAAACGCAGCAGCACAAAGCGGTTACACAGTAAACAACACACCTAAAGCAGGTGCAGTTATGCAAACAACTCAAGGCGCTTATGGCCACGTTGCATACGTTGAGAACGTAAATAATGACGGCTCAGTTAACGTTTCAGAAATGAACTACAACGGCGGACCTGGTGTCGTTTCAACACGTACAATCCCAGCTAGCCAAGCAGGTTCATACAACTATATTTCATAATTTGAAATAACCTTAACCACGATTCCTTACAATATGGCATCGTGGTTTTCTTTTATTTTTGGAAAAGGCCAAGGCATGTTTTCTCACTTTATGATTGAAGCCGAAACAGAACGGGAAACATATATAATAAGAAGTATAACAATACAAAATATATGATTGTCCAATGTTGAAGGAAGGTGAGTTAACATGGCATTTGATATTATTAAATGGATTATATTAATCTTAATTATCCTTGTAACGATTGGCGTTATTTTTGGATTAATATGGGGTTCAATATTTGAAGAACGTGCCTATGATAAACGTTCTAAAAAAGAGAAAAAGAAAAATTTAGACAAGAACTTAGACATGGCTAAAGGTCATACAGATGATGAAGAAACATATGATGATCCAAAAGATGTTCCAACTAAAAACGAAAAACTCAAAAACGATAAATATAAATAAATTAAGTATCCTTGAAAGTAAAAGTAACATGTTTACTTTCAAGGGTACTTTTATTTGACTATATAATTGATAATCATTATCATTTATAATAAAGTTAATTTTTAAAAATTAGTATAGTTATATACGTTTGGCATATTAAAGTGTTAAAA
>NZ_PPRC01000003.1 GCF_002902565.1 Staphylococcus petrasii
GTATTTCTATATTATATCTATTAATAGGTTGTGGCTTAATCTTATATTTTAAAGTTAAACTCTACTCATTAATAGCTGTATTCAGTAGTGCCATTTTAATGTTTTTAAGTAATTTCATAGGGTTTTTACTAGTAGTATCAATTGAAGATTATACTGATAATTTGATAATAATTTCATTTTCCTATGTATTTATATTTTTTATTATTTCATTAATATTAGCTTATTCAGTGAGATTTTTATTAAAAAAATTAAAGCAATCATATTTATCTATTAATAAAACATATTTAAATATTATTTCAATAGTACTAGTTTTATCGCTTATAATTTTATACATCTATTCTCAGACGCCTGATACAAATAATACGTCTTTAAAAATGTATGGATTAATTTTTATTGGGATTATTCTCTTCTTTACTGTATTAATTATAATAGTTTCTTTAACTGCCTTACGCGAACTACGTTATAAACGTAACAAAGAAGAAATTGAAACGTATTATGAGTATACACTTCAAATTGAATCTATTAATAATGAAATGCGTAAATTTAGGCATGATTATGTTAATATCTTAACTACTATGTCTGAATATATAAGAGAAGATGATATGGCTGGCCTAAGAGAATATTTTAATGAAAATATTGTTTCTATGAAAGATAATCTTCAAATGAAATCGATTAAGATTAATGGCACAGAAAACTTAAAGGTTCGTGCTATTAAAGGCTTGGTAACTACTAAAATTCTTCAAGCTCAAGAGAAGAATATCCCTATTAGTATTGAAGTGCCAGAATTAGTAGAACATATTGAAATGAATACGATTGATTTAAGTCGAATTATTGGAATTATTATTGATAATGCCATTGAAGCTTCTGAGGATTTAGAAGATGCTTTAATTAGAATTGCTTTCATAAATACTGAATCTTCGGTTATGTTTATTGTGATGAATAAATGTAAAGAGGATATGCCTCGTATTCATGAGTTGTTCCAAGAACGCTTTTCAACTAAAGGAGAGAATCGTGGTTTAGGTTTAACGACACTGAAAGAAATTACGGATTCTACTGAAAATGTGTTACTTGATACAACTATTGAAAATGGCTATTTCGTTCAAAAAGTAGAAATTATAAATAATATGTCATAAGGATGTGTAACGATGAAAATATTCATTTGTGAAGACGATGTAAAACAGCGTGAAAATATGGTTTCAATTATTAACAATTACATAATGATTGAGGAAAAACCAATGGAAATTGCGTTAGCTACAGATGATCCTTATGAGGTTATTGAGCAATCTAAAGAAATGAACGACGTAGGTTGTTATTTCTTAGATATTCAATTAGAAGCCGATATGAACGGTATTAAATTAGGTAGTGAAATCCGTAAATATGACCCGATTGGCAACATTATATTTGTGACGAGTCATAGCGAATTAACTTATTTAACGTTTGTCTACAAAGTGTCTGCAATGGATTTTATTTTTAAAGATGATCCTAGTCAGTTGAAGACAAGAATTATTGATTGTTTGGAAACTGCGCATACACGCTTAAAGTTACTTTCTAAGGAAAGTAATGTGGAAACTATCGAATTAAAACGTGGTAGCAATTCTATTTATGTACAGTATGATGATGTGATGTTTTTTGAATCATCAACGAAGTCACATCGTTTAATTGCTCACTTAGATAATCGTCAAATTGAATTTTATGGCAATCTTAAAGAACTTGCTCAGTTAGATGACCGCTTCTTTAGATGTCATAACAGTTTTGTCGTTAATCGCCATAATATCGATTCAATTGATTCAAAAGAACGTATTGTTAACTTTAAAAATGGCGAACATTGTTACGCTTCCGTTCGAAACGTGAAAAAAATATAGACACTCTAAAGCCCCAACTGATGACATTCATCTCAGTTGGGGCTTGTATTTTATCCTATTTTAAGTCTTTCTTTACTTCTTCTAATGTTGGGATACTCTCAATCGCGCCATATTTAGTAGTCACTTTGGCTGCTACTAAGTTGCTGAATTTCAGTATGTCGTGGCCTTCATTTTCAAAGAGTGAAGTAATATCAGTGATTGAACTATTTAACATTCTGCTAATTACTGCTCCAATAAAGGCGTCCCCTGCTCCAGTTGTATCAATTGCTTTCACTTTGTAACCTTCGTGATGAATGCTTTCTCCATTTTTTAAGAAAATGGTAGCCCCTTTAGGACCTTGAGTATAGATGACCGCTTCAACATTGCCTGTAAATAGTGATTGAATGGCTTCTGTTTCATCTGCTTTACCAGTAATGAACTCAATTTCTTCATCAGAGACTTTAACCACGTGTGCTTTAGGAATAAATTCTTGAATCGCTGCTTTACACGCCTCTGCACTATCCCATAGTGGCAATCTCACGTTCGGATCAAAAACGATAATACCATTGGCAGCTTCGAATTTCTCAATCATTACTTTATGAGACGCTTTCATCTCACTTTCTACTAAATCGACTGAACAAAAATGTAAGATATCATGTTCAGATATTGTAATTTCGTCTAAATATGAAGGTTGATATAACATATCTGCAGATGGCTTACGATAAAATGAAAAATCACGTTGACCATCTTCTTTTAAACTTACAAATGCAAGCGCCGTATTAGCCTCGTTAGTTCTTCTAATATATTGTGTACCTACGCCTAATTGATTAAGCGTTTCAACAATGATATCGCCAAATGCATCGTGACCTAGTTGTGTAACCATTTCAGCGTTAGCGCCTAGTTTTTGAGCCACACTCGCAACATTCGCGGGTGCACCTCCTACTTGACGACTAAATTGTGTGACGTCTTTTAATTCAGAATTCGTTACATTAGGAATAAAATCAATTAATGCTTCGCCTAGTGCATATAATTTTCTCATTTAACTCTCACCTTTAAGTTCATATTTCGTAAATTGTAAATATACTTGTCCTGACATGGTAGATGTTTTAATTCCTGTTGCTGCTTCATCTGGAAAAATGCGTGATGTAAGCACACGTTCGCCATCGTTACAGAATACTTCTATGCTTGATGTATCTACAAAAATTTGTAAATGCGTAAGTGGCGTATCTAAAATAGTGCTACGCGTCATATCTGTTACATTATCTGGTAATAAGCCGCTCTCTGTACGGTCTAACGTAATTTTTTGTTCTCTCGTATTATATGTAATAAGAGTTGAACATTTTTTGGAAGCACGTAATTCAAAATAAATTTCTGATGCTTCATTTTCCAAAATTTCAATATTCAATTCATATTGCGTGCCTTCATAAGGATACAGCATTCGGGAAAATTTATCGGCATAACCTAACGCTGTTTCTTTATTCGTACGTAACTTCTCAAGCGCTTTAAGAGGACGTTGGCGCAACTTACCATCTTCAACCGATAATTCACGAGGAATGGTTAAACAATGCGCCCATCCTTCTTCATCAGTTGGATAATTAATTTCTGGTAATCCCATCCATCCAATTAATATGCGTTTACCATGTTCATCCACAAATGTTTGAGGTGCATAAAAATCAAATCCATTATCTAATTCGATAAATTCATTATGTTCGAACGTCAAAGAATCAAAATCTAATTCACCGATTATATAACCTGATTGATAAATATTTCTAAATTTATCACCTTTGGCTTCAAGACCTTGAGGACTAAATAAAATCACATCTTCCCCGTCTAATTTGAAGTAATCAGGGCATTCCCACATATAGCCGAAATCTTCTAAATTAGTGTGCAACTCACCTACAAATTCCCATTTATCGAGTTGACGCTCTACTGTTTTATAAAATAAAAAGCGACCTAATTCATTGTTATTTTGAGCGCCAATAATAGCGTAGAACTCACCCTCATATTCAAATACTTTCGGGTCTCTAAAATGGCTTGTATAGCCGTCAGGTTGGTGAGCAATGACGGGCTGATTAAATTTATGAATTGTTCCATCCTTCTCTACTTTGGCTATCATTTGACTAGCATAGCGCTCCCAATTGTCATCGCGATGATTGCCAGTATACATATAATATAAATGCCCCTCATGTTCAAAGGCACTTCCACTATAAACACCATGGCTATCATATGCCGTATCAGGCTTAAGTATCGGACCTTGGGGGTTAAATGTGACTAGGTCATCACTAGTATAATTAAACCAATATTTCAAACCATGCACAGCACCTAAAGGGAACCATTGATGAGATACATAATATTTACCATCAAAATAAATTAAACCGTTTGGATCGTTAAGTAACCCCGTTTCAGGTTGAATATGATATGTTTGACGATATTTAGATGATGCGACTTGATGTTTTAAGTCTTCTAATTGTGTTGATTCAACGTCTTCTAAACGACGATAGCGTTCTTCTCTTGACCATTCAGCCATGTTACCCCTCCAACGATAGAGATTATTATTTATTTCATTTTATCATTTCTATTGGTATCGGTCCCACAATTAAACAATTATTTTATAATTCAACAGAAATGAGTGTTTTTGATGCTTCCTTTTCCGAGAAAATTAAATCATGTAACTGCTTCATAGCTTGTGTACCCGCTTCAAAATAATTAAATTTGACCGTGATGATTTCTGGTGATACTAACTGTGTCATTGGATCACCGCCAAATCCATAGATAAACGGCATTTGTTTAGCATAATCCGTTCGGACACAATAATTATGTATTGCTAAAGCAATCGAATCAGTTGCCCCGATAATCGCGTCCAATTTAGGCATAGTTTGAAGTAATTCTGCTACATCACGTTTCGCTTCTTCATACTTAAATGATGTTTCAAATACTTGCGGATGAATATTATATTGCTGAAGCGCCTCAATTAAGCCCTGTTTACGTTCTATTCCAACAGCAATATCATCTTCCGTAACACCAAAGAAACAAAGGTTTTGAAGGTGCTGTTGACCAATCATTTTACCCACTAAGTACCCTGCTTGGTAATCATCATGAACAATACTGTGCATATTATCATGCGATTGTCCTACAAGAATAATAGGCACATCAATTTTTTGAATGACTTCAAGATGTTGTGCAGTTAACGTTGTAGCCATGAGTATAATGCCATCTACTTTGCTTCTTGAAAAGGTTTCAAGAGCTGCAATCTCAGCTTTGATATCTAACCCTGTATAATTTAACAGTAATTGATAGTGGTGTTGCTGACATATACTGACAATGCCTTTAACGGTTTCATCTACTGCATGAGAATTCATACGTGGAATAATTGCGCCAATAATATTCGTATGTTTCGCACGTAAACTTTGCGCGAATTGATTAGGTTGATAATCATGTTCAGCAATGATACGACTTAATTTATCTTTTGTTTTTGGACTTACAGATCCATTATTTAAAAAGCGGGAGACCGTACTTTTTGAGACTCCCGCTAATTTTGCGATATCTGATATATTTTTCATTATAATAATCACCTAAAATTAGTAGCCATTTACGATATATTTTATCACAATTGTAATCGCTTAAAATACTAATTTTCAACTTAGTTATAGGCTGTTTTAAAAATATATTAGCATCTTTTATTTAATTTATTAAGCTCACCATAAAAATACGCTTTCTCACCGTGAACGATTTCATCTAATCCTGTTTCGTCTTCTTCTTCAGTAGTTGCTAATGGCATCAGTTTTTGTAAAACTTTTCCAATAACCCAAGTTAAAAGAATAGTATAAATGACTACCACTGCTATAAGTTGTACTAGCACTGCATGAATATTACCAGTATAAACAAGACCATTATCAATATCCCCATTAACTGCGTGCGATTGGAAGACACCGGTAAGCACTGCACCAACTACACCGCCTACACCATGAATACCAAAAGCATCTAATGTGTCATTATATTTGAATTTCTCTTTAATAATGTTAATAACAAAATAGCATGCGATACCACCACAAATTGAGATGATATATGCATTTAAATAACTTACATATCCTGCTGCAGGCGTAATGGCTACTAAACCTGCAAGTACCCCTGATAATAAACCAAGAAGGCTAAGCTTCTTAGTTATTATGTATTCAAGTACTAACCAACTAAATGCACCACCACTAGCAGCAATCACTGTATTTACAAATGAAGCTAAGGCAACATCATTTAATGAGTAGGCACTACCTGTATTAAATCCGTACCATCCCATCCAAACGAGAATACCACCAATTAATGTGATTAATAAATTATGGGGCTGAATTTTTTCGATTTTTTTACCATTACCAATCATAATGGCTAAGATAAGTCCTGATACCCCTGAAGTAATATGTACAACGGTTCCTCCGGCGTAATCTAAGGCGCCTAACTTACCTATCCAACCGCCACCCCAAACCCAGTGTGCTACTGGACTATAAATCACGATAACCCATATAATGATGAAAATTGTAAACGGAATAAATCTCATACGTTCTGCAATAGAACCAGATAAAATTGAGACCGCAATAGTACAAAACATCATTTGAAATAACATAAATAAGGCAAACGGAACATGCGGACTCAAATCTTGATTAATCGCAAAACCTACATGTTGTAACCCCAAAAAGTCAAAGTTTCCTATTAAGTCATTTCCAGTTCCAAAACTTAATGTAAATCCAAATGTAATCCATGTGAAAGTAACGATAATCATCGCTGCCATACTTTGCATTACTGTGTTCAGCACGTTCTTAGATTGTACGAGACCACCGTAGAATAAACTTAATCCCGGTGTCATTAACCACACGAGTAAAGTACAAAGAAATAAAAAAATTGTGTCATCCATCTTCATAATTACCACTTCCTTTGAAAACATCATAATGATAGTTTTTCAATATGGCAAAAATTCGTAAGATAAAATGACACAATATGTTACAAAATATAACATTGCAAGTTTTTATATTTACTTTAAATAGAATGTTTTCCTCAAAATTCGCTTATGCTTTTTGTACTGTAATTGTCCAAGAAGCGTCATCCAATTGTTCATAGTTTGTTACTGGATAACCTTGTTCTGCTGCCCAGTTTGGAATAGCTTCTGTCGCTTGAGTACAGTCGAAATCGATTTTTAATTCATCATCGTTTTCAAGTGTTTGCATTTTCTTTTGCGCTTCAATTAATGGGAATGGACACACCATACCAACTGTACCTAATTCATATAACATTATTATTACTCCTCCTATCTGTTTACGTTGTTTGAGGTTGTTTAGAAGTAGATGCTGTGTTCGCTTCTTTTGGTGCAGTTTGTTGCTGTAATTTTTTCATTGGTCTTACAAAGATAAAATAACTCATAAACCATACACCAAAGATCATAGATACTAATGCTATCCAACCTTTCCAAGACATAATTGCAGTTTCTACTAAGCCGTTACCGATTGAGCAACCGCCTGCAACTGAGGCACCAAATCCCATACAAATACCGCCAATTGCACTGTTTCTAATAGTACGTTTATCCGGTAAACGCCATTTAAATTCATGTGAACCTCTTGCTGCAATATATGATCCTAAGAAGATTCCTAATATTAATAAAACGCCCCAATCTACTAATTTAGTATCACCTGTGATTAAGAATGTAATTAAATTAGCAGAAGGTGTTGTAATACCTAAACCATAATCACGTCCAGTTGACATACTCATAGGCCATGCAATAAGAGCTATAAGGCCGACCGCAATACCTGCTACAAACGGATGGTAACGTTTTTCAAATAAATAGTGTCTAATACCTGTATACTTTTGTTTAAGTTTTGGAACAGCCACTTTAGGTTTAGGCTTACGTAACGTTTTCACTACGACGAATAATGTAATACCAGTTAAAATAATCGTAAATATCCACATTGGAATACCTGTAGTTTGAGCCATACTTGTATTCACATTCGTAGGTTTATTAATCCAATTCATGACTGGAAGTAAGACGCCTGTTTTAGTTACTGCTGCAGTAACTGCGTACATGATAAGGGCAACCCAACTACCTATTAACCCTTCTCCAGCTCGGTACCACGTTCCAGTCGCACATCCACCTGCTAGAACTATTCCTATTCCGAAAATGAAGGCACCAATAACCGTTCCTATAACAGGAAATGTACTATCAGGAATAGCGATTACTCCTAATCCTGTTAATATAACAAGTCCAATACTTTGGACAGTAATTGCTACTAATAAAGCATAAAACATTTTATTATTTTTTTGCACGTACATATCTCTAAAACCACCTGCTAAGCAGAAGCGTGTACGTTGCATGACAAAGCCTAATAAAATCCCAACGATTAGGCCACTAATAATCATCCAAACCAAAGTCAAATGCATCCTTTCCCGATTGATTTACTAAGGTATTATAATAGATTACCCATTAATTATCAATAACATTTGTTTGGATTTAATTTTATTAAAATAATAAAAAATCATTCTTCCTCTCGAAAGAATGATTGAGACTGTATACAAATACTATCTAATTCGAATAGTTTTTCATGAAAAATAAAAGTGATTGTAATTCAATACCTAAATCGATATGGTGTACTTGCACAGATTTTGGCACTTCTACTCTAGCAGGCGTGAAGTACAATATACCTTTAACGTCAGCCTCTACTAGTTGATCTGTTACTTTTTGGGCTACCTTTTCAGGTGTAGTAAGAATAACAACGTTGATATCTTGTGTTTCAAGTACTTGTTGTAAGTCATTCATGTGATGCACTTTAACTTCACCAACTTGTTGCCCCACTATTTCTTTATCAATATCGAACGCTTCAGTAATCGTCATTTCATCATGAATTGAAAAGTTGTATGTTAATAGCGCTCTTCCTAGGTTACCTACTCCGACTATAGCAATATGAATGTCGTCACTATCGCTAAGTTCAGATTTAAAAAATTCTAATAAACTATCAATATTGTAGCCATAACCCTTTTTCCCTAACTCACCAAAGTAAGAAAAATCCCTTCTAATAGTGGCTGATTCAATATTTAGCGCTTCACTGATAGTTTTTGAATTAACTCGATCAATTCCTTTTGTCTTCAAGGTGTTAACGAATCTATAATATAACGGTAATCGTTTCAATGTTGCACGAGGAATTTTAGCTTGATTTTGAGCCATTTAAGTTGTCCCCCTCTTGTTTGAACTTTTTAATCTATGTATCCAAACTAATTAGCGTGCAATTAGTCATTCCTTTGAAATCACATTATGTCCCATAATGAATACTGACATATTATACCCTAACACTTTTTAAAAATAAATATCTTAGTTTCATGTAACTTTATTATACGGTAAAATAAGGAGTAATGTATAAGGCTATTTTGTGATAAATACTTTTGCTAAAACGATAGAAAGGTGAAACCTGAATGATACTGTTGCAATTAAATGACATTTCGAAGTCATTCGATGGTGAAGATATATTTACACATGTCAATTTCGAAGTTAAAACTGGCGAACGTATAGGTGTCGTTGGACGAAATGGCGCTGGCAAATCAACGTTGATGAAGATTATCGCTGGCGTTGAAGATTATGATAGTGGTCATATTTCTAAAATCAAAAATTTGCGCGTGGGTTATTTAACTCAACAAATGACGCTTAATTCTTCATCTACTGTATTTGAAGAAATGTCTAAACCTTTTGAACACATTAAAAATATGGAAGGTTTAATTAAAGAAGAAACAGATTGGTTAGCAATGCATGCCAATGATTATGATACTGAAGACTATCAACATCATATGGAACGCTATGAATCGCTGTCTAATCAATTTGAACAACTTGAGGGCTATCAATACGAAAGTAAGATTAAAACTGTGTTGCATGGTCTTAATTTTAAAGAAGACGATTTCGGCAAACCTATTAACGACTTTAGCGGTGGGCAAAAAACACGCTTATCTCTAGCACAAATGTTATTAAGTGAGCCAGATTTATTACTACTAGATGAACCGACTAACCATCTTGATTTAGAAACAACAAAATGGTTGGAAGATTATTTAAAATACTTTAAAGGTGCTATCGTCATTATCAGTCACGATCGCTACTTCCTTGATAAAATCGTGACACAAATTTATGATGTAGCGCTTGGAGATATTAAACGTTACGTGGGTAATTATGAACAATTTATCGAACAACGCGATAAATATTATGAACAGCGTATGCAAGAATATGAGAAGCAACAAGAAGAAATTAAACGTCTTGAAACGTTTGTAGAGAAAAATATTACCCGTGCCTCTACTAGCGGTATGGCTAAAAGTCGTCGTAAAACGTTAGAAAAAATGGAACGCATCGACAAACCTATGTTAGATGCAAGAAGCGCCAATATTCAATTTGGCTTTGAGCGCAACACTGGTAATGATGTTATGCATATTCGTAATTTAGAAATCGGATATGAAACGCCTATTACTAATCCTATAAATATCGAAGTCACTAAAGGCGATCATATCGCTATTATTGGCCCTAACGGTGTTGGTAAAACAACGCTAATTAAAACCATTGCTAATCGCCAAGCTAAATTAGGTGGCGAGGTTGTCTTCGGTGCTAATCTTCAAATTGGATACTATGATCAAAAACAAGCTGAATTTAAATCTAATAAGACGATTTTAGATTATGTTTGGGATCAATATCCTACTATGAATGAAAAAGATGTACGAGCGGTATTAGGACGATTTTTATTTGTACAAGATGATGTTAAGAAAATCATCAATGACTTATCTGGTGGCGAAAAAGCTCGTCTTCAATTAGCATTATTAATGTTACAAAGAGATAATGTTTTAATCCTAGATGAACCTACCAATCATTTAGACATTGATTCCAAAGAAATGTTAGAACAAGCTTTACAACACTTCAAAGGAACAATTCTCTTTGTTTCTCATGATCGTTACTTTATCAATCAATTAGCGAATAAAGTATTTGATTTAAATAAAGATGGCGGACAAATGTATCTAGGTGATTATCAATATTATATTGAAAAGACTGAAGAAGCCGCTGCCTTAGAAGCATTTGAAGCGGAACGCACTGACGATAATACAAGTGTAGTTGAAGGCTCAAATAATAAACAAATCAGTAGTTATGATAATCAAAAACAACAGCGTAGAGAGCAACGCAAATTAGAACGTCAAATTGAGCAATGTGAAGAAAAAATAGAACAATATGAAAATGATATAACTCATATTGACGATCAACTTACGCAACCTGAAATATTTAACGATCCTATCAAAGCATCAGAACTTGCTAATGAAAAAGCTGAGACCGAACAAAAATTAGAACAAGTTATGATGGAATGGGAAGAATTACAAGAAATGTTATAAAGTATTCTTAAGATAAAATAACTAGGAAATCACCTCAAATTTTCTAGTTATTTTTTTGCACTTTTTTAATCACAATATTATAAACACTCAAATCATTGTTATACCAAGTATCCACAGACTTATCCTAGTTATCCACAGGATAAATTATAGTTATTTACATTTCTTTTACACAAAATTTACGCCATATCCACATTGTTAAGCACCACTTACCCACAGTTTATTCACATTTTGTTGATAAGTACGCATGTTCCCTATTGACTTACACATTTTCCAATAATAACCATCTAGCATTTAATAAAATATTAAAAAAAGTGCTAAGTACACATGAATTTGTAATTCATTATACTTAGCACTTCATATTAATTATTCAACTGTTGCTTCTTCAATATCCATATTATTTTGGCCATTTAAGTCTAAATCTGCTGTAATACCAGCTTTATAGAAATAATATCCGGCAGCACCAATCATTGCTGCGTTGTCTGTACACAATTTAGGGCTTGGTATAGATAATTTGATATTATGTGTTTCACATAATTCTTGTAAACGTTGACGCAAGCCTTTATTACTTGCTACGCCCCCTGCCACAATTAAACGATTAACATTATATTCCTCACAAGCGTGAATTGCTTTTGTACTTAATACTTCGACCACGCTGTTTTGGAAACTAGTAGCAACATTTGCTTTATTAACTTCTTCATTTTTTTGTTTTAAATTATGCAATTTATTAATTACAGCACTTTTCAAACCACTAAAACTAAAATCATAGCTATCTTTCTCTAGCCATACTCTTGGAAAGTCATACGTGTCTTCACCTAAAGCAGCTAATCTATCAACTTCTGGTCCGCCTGGATAAGGCAAGCCAATCGTTCTAGCAACTTTGTCATAAGCTTCGCCGACTGCATCATCACGTGTTTCACCAATCACTTCGAAATTCATATGATCTTTCATATAAACTAATTCTGTATGCCCACCAGAAACGATTAGTGCCATTAAAGGAAACGTTAACGGTTCTTCTAAATGATTTGCATAAATGTGCCCAGCGATATGATGCACAGGGATAAGCGGCTTGTCATATGCAAATGCTAAAGCTTTCGCAGCATTGATGCCAATTAACAATGCCCCAATTAAACCAGGACCCTGTGTTACTGCAATAGCGTCAATCTCTTCCATTGTGACATCAGCAGTTTCGAGTGCTTCTTCAATTGTTGCAGTGATACCTTCAACATGGTGTCTACTTGCCACTTCAGGCACGACGCCTCCAAAGCGTTTATGGCTTTCAATTTGGCTTAATACTGTATTCGATAATATGGTATCGCCATTTTTAATCACACTGACACTTGTTTCATCACAGCTTGTTTCCACTGCTAATATTAAAGTTTCATTATTCATTTAAATTCACCCACATGACTAATGCATCCTCGCCTTCTCCATAATAATTTTTTCGTTTGCCTCCAAATTGGAATCCCAAATTTGTGTAGACATGTTGCGCTACATTGTTCGTCACTCTGACTTCTAAACTCATAATGTCACATGTCGTACTCGCGAAATCCATCACATATTTAAGTAATAATTGTCCTAATCCATAACCTCTATAATCTTTGCGAATCGCCACGGTAGTAATCTGTGCTTGATCAATCACTATCCATAGCCCTAAATAACCAATAATTTCATTTTCGAAAATGATAACAAAATACTTCGCGAAGTTATTTTCATTCAGTTCATGATAAAACGCATCAATTGTCCAAGAACTGTCATTAAAACTTTCACGTTCAATATCAAATACACTTGGGACATCATCGACTTGCATTGCTCGTATCGTTAATTCTGATTCTGCTGGTTTAACCAATTGCGTTCCGCCTCTGACATTTTGATATAATTTGGTACAAATGTATGGATATTTTCAGATTCTGTTATCAATGAATACATTACAGCTGCGCGTGGTAGATTTGCTTGGATATCACCGTTTAATTGCTCTGCTAACTTTTCAGCATCTGTACCAATAAATAAATACGAATGATGTTGTTCATTCAACCAATCTAATAAGTCTTTAATTGAAATATATTGGTCTTCTAAAATGGTTCTTAGTTCTCCATCGACATATTGATAAACGCCAGTATAGACCGCTTCACGACGTGCATCAAACACTGGTACTAATAAACGATCTTGGGCTTCAGTTTCATCTACTGTAGCTACTAATGCTTGTAATGAAGATACGCCATATAATTTAGTTTTTAAAGCATAAGCCAATGTCTTAGCAGTAGTAACACCGATTCTCACACCTGTATAAGAACCTGGCCCTTTGGCTACAATAACAGCATCTAATTCATCTTTATTTAACTTCGTTTGTTCAAATAAATCTTTAATTCCTGGCATCAATTGGCTCGAATGATCTTTATTACTTTCAACTGTGTGTTCTGCTAAAACTTGGTCATTAGCCATTAAAGCAATCGACATAGGACGATTAGACGTATCAATAAGTAGTGAATTCACGTTCAACTTCCTCCTTAACTTTAGAATAATGGTCGCCTTTCGCACTCAACTCAATAGCACGTTCTGTTTCACTCACCGTTTTAATATTAATAATTAACTGCGTAGTGGGTAGTAAATCTTCGATGAATTGACTCCATTCAATTACTGTAATAGCTTCATCTTCAAAGTACTCATTAAATCCTAAATCTTCATCAGAATCTTCAAGACGATAACAATCCATATGATGTAACTTTATCGATTTCCCTTTATACGATTTGATAATGTTAAACGTAGGAGAATTAATATTTCGTTTAACGCCAAGATGTTTGCCAATAAATTGAGTTAATGTTGTTTTACCTGCGCCCAAATCACCATTTAATAAAATTAAATCTCCTGGTTCTAGATATTTAACTAATATGCCAGCAAAACGATTCATGTCATCTAAATGTATTATACTTATCATTTGCTTTGCTCTCTCCTATTTTGAAAATTCCTTCTAAAAACATATTTATTACTTCTTACTAATGAAAACTTTCATTACGTTGGTCTCAATTTTAACTTACTAATTGTAACAAATTTTGGCGAAAATTTCTCTCTATTCAAATGAAATAAGTATTTGTAAATTGTTAGAAAATTCAAAAAAGAGTATTGACTTAAAAAACGCATTGTAGTAAATTTAATTTATCGAATTTTAAAACAATTCTAATAATTTAGATAACCAACCATTCATCGGAAAGGAGTATATTAAAATGACTCAATTTAATACGCAACCACATGCTGTAATCCATAATTTAATTATTTTATTATACTCCAAAGGGCTGGAACTTTAGTATTCAATCATATGCTAAATGTTTAAGTCCTATTTCTCATTGAATGGGACTTATAAACGTCCCAATCACATTGGGGCGTTTTTTTATTTCTATAATTTAACAACATGACGGGGGAATTTTTAATGAGAAGCGACATGATTAAAAAAGGTGATCATCAAGCACCTGCGAGAAGTCTTTTACACGCCACGGGCGCACTCAAAAATCCAACAGATATGAACAAACCATTTGTAGCAATTTGTAATTCTTATATCGATATTGTGCCAGGCCATGTTCATTTAAGAGAATTAGCTGATATTGCCAAGGAAGCAATTCGTGAGGCAGGCGCTATTCCATTTGAATTTAATACAATCGGCGTTGATGATGGTATAGCTATGGGACATATTGGTATGTGCTATTCACTCCCTTCCCGAGAAATCATTGCTGATGCTGCTGAAACAGTCATTAATGCACACTGGTTTGATGGTGTATTCTATATTCCAAACTGCGATAAAATCACACCGGGTATGATATTAGCTGCTGTTAGAACAAATGTACCTGCCATTTTTTGCTCAGGTGGACCGATGAAAGCTGGTCTTTCCGCTCAAGGTAAAGCACTCACTTTATCTTCAATGTTTGAAGCAGTTGGAGCCTTTAAAGAAGGTAGCATTACTAAAGAAGAATTTCTAGATATGGAACAAAACGCCTGCCCTACTTGTGGTTCATGCGCAGGTATGTTTACCGCTAATTCAATGAACTGTTTAATGGAAGTTCTTGGTTTAGCATTACCATACAATGGCACAGCTTTAGCTGTTAGTGATCAACGTCGTGAAATGATTCGCGAAGCTGCTTTTAAATTAGTAGAGAACATTAAAAAGGATATTAAGCCTCGAGATATTGTCACTAGAGAAGCGATTGACGATGCTTTCGCATTAGATATGGCTATGGGTGGTTCAACAAACACTGTATTACATACACTTGCCATTGCTAATGAAGCTGGTATTGATTATGACTTAGAACGCATCAATGAAATTGCGAAACGTACACCTTACTTATCTAAAATTGCACCAAGCTCAGCTTATTCAATGCATGATGTACATGAAGCTGGTGGCTGTCCAGCAATTATTAATGAATTAATGAAAAAAGAAGGCACGTTACATCCTGACCGTATTACAGTCACAGGCAAAACGTTAAGAGAAAATAATGAAGGTAAAGAAATTAAAAACTTCGAAGTCATTCACCCACTTGATGCACCATATGATAAAGAAGGCGGGTTATCCGTGCTATTTGGTAATTTAGCGCCAAAAGGTGCAGTCATTAAAGTAGGCGGTGTAGATCCATCTATCAAAGTATTCACTGGTAAAGCCATTTGCTTTGATTCACATGATGCAGCTGTTGAAGCGATTGATAATAAAACAGTACGCGAAGGCCATGTCGTTGTTATTCGCTACGAAGGTCCTAAAGGCGGTCCAGGTATGCCAGAAATGTTAGCCCCTACTTCTTCAATCGTAGGCAGAGGATTAGGTAAAGATGTAGCACTGATTACTGATGGACGCTTTTCAGGAGCAACAAGAGGTATTGCTGTTGGACACATTTCTCCAGAAGCCGCTTCTGGTGGCCCTATAGGATTAATTAAAGATGGCGATGAAATTACGATTGATTTAATCCATCGCACCCTAAACGTTAATCAACCTGATGAAGTGCTTGAGCAACGTAAACAAGCTTTACCCCCTTTTAAAGCGAAAGTTAAAACAGGTTATTTAGCGCGATACACTGCTTTGGTTACTAGCGCAAATACAGGTGGCATAATGCAAGTGCCTGAGAATCTCATTTAATATTAAGGAGTGTTAGCAATGACGAATAAAAAGGAAAGTACCGTAATCGAATCTCAATCTCATTCGAATGAACCCCTTTCTGGTTCAGAATTACTCGTAGAAACATTATTACATGAAGGCGTAGATTTCATCTTTGGCTATCCAGGCGGTGCCGTATTACCCCTATACGACACATTTTATGACGGAAAGATTAAACATATTTTAGCGCGTCACGAACAAGGTGCTACTCATGCTGCTGAAGGTTATGCGCGTGTTTCTGGTAAGACAGGTGTCGTAGTTGTTACTAGTGGACCAGGCGCAACAAATGCTATCACTGGTATTACTGACGCTTATAGTGATTCACTACCCCTTGTCGTATTTACTGGCCAAGTAGCAACGCCAGGCATCGGTAAAGACGCTTTCCAAGAAGCGGATTTACTTTCGATGACTACACCAATTACTAAAGCGAATTATCAAGTGAAACATGTAGATGATATTCCAAGAATTGTTCATGAAGCATTTTATGTGGCTAATTCAGGACGTAAAGGCCCTGTGGTCATTGACTTCCCTAAAGACATGGGTGTATTGACATCTTCTGCTCCCCTTGAAAATGAAGTTCATTTACCTGCATATAACGTTGTAGAAGAACCAAACGAAGCCGATATTCAACAATTAAGCGAGTACTTATCTAAAGCTAAAAAGCCACTTATTTTAGCTGGAGCAGGTATCAATCATTCAAAATCGAATAGTTTGTTAACAGCATTTGTCACTCAACATCAAATACCAGTCGCTACTACATTATTAGGCTTAGGCGCTATACCATATGAGAATCCACTATTCTTAGGTATGGGTGGTATGCATGGATCATATGCAAGTAATATGGCATTAACTGAATGTGATTTACTCATTAACTTAGGTAGTCGTTTTGATGACCGTTTAGCAAGTAACCCTAATGAATTTGCTCCAAATGCTACAGTTGTTCATGTAGATATTGATGAATCAGAAATTAATAAAGTCATTTCAACTGATTTAGGCATCGTTGCTGATTGTAAGAAAGTGCTCGAAGCGTTGGCGCACACATTTTCAAATACGGTTGAACACTCTGACTGGGTTAAGCACTGTTTAGCGAATAAAGATAAGCACCCGTTTAAATATCAGCCAGCTGATGAAACGTTCTGTAGACCTCAAGAAGCGATTGAATATATCGGTAAGATTACGCATGGAGATGCAATCGTAACGACGGATGTAGGCCAACATCAAATGTGGGCAGCTCAATTCTATCCATTCAAACATTATGGTCAATGGGTTACTAGTGGTGGTTTAGGTACGATGGGCTTTGGTATCCCTTCTGCAATCGGTGCACAATTAGCTGCGCCAGATAAAACAGTGATTTGTTTCGTCGGTGATGGTGGTTTCCAAATGACAAACCAAGAAATTGCCTTATTACCTGAATATAACCTGAACGTAAAAATCGTTCTTATTAATAATGGAACGTTAGGTATGGTTAAACAATGGCAAGACAAATTCTTTAATAAACGTTTTTCTCATTCCGTATTTAACGACCAACCTGATTTTATGAAAATGGCTGAAGCTTACGGAATCAAAGGTTTCTTAATTGATAATCCAAAGAATTTAAAAGCAACATTGGACGAAGCTTTTGCATATGAAGGACCTGCATTAATTGAAGTGAGAGTATCCCCTGTTGAACCAGTTAATCCTATGATTCCTAGTGGTAAAGCGAATCATGAAATGGAGGGTCTAGAATGAAAAGAACGTTACATTTAAAAGTTACAGATCAAGTGAGCACGCTAAATCGTATTACAAGTGCTTTCGTAAGATTACAATATAACATCAGTGAGTTAACCGTTAAACCTTCTTCAGAGAAAGGCATTTCAGATATGGTGATCACTGCAAATATTGAAGATGAAGCTATCCTTAAAATTTTAATTGCAAAGTTAAATAAACAAATTAGCGTCATCGATATTGAAGAAGTTAAGGCTTAATATTAATCAAATGATGCGCTAGCATTTACAAATATTTTAACAACATAATGACTATCATCAACTATTGTAGATAATTTATATCTATAATTTTAAGAATATTCAAAATTTTATGTAAGTTACAAATTGGAGGAAAGTATTATGACAAAAGTTTATTATGATCAATCAGTTGAAAAAGATGCTCTACAAGGTAAAAAAATTGCAGTAATTGGTTACGGTTCACAAGGACATGCACATGCACAAAACCTTAAAGACAATGGTTATGACGTAGTCGTTGGTATCCGCCCTGGACATTCTTTCGATAAAGCTAAAGAAGATGGCTTTGATGTTTATCCAGTTAGTGAAGCAGTTAAACAAGCAGATGTCGTTATGGTGTTATTACCAGATGAAATCCAAGGTAACGTATACAAAAACGAAATTGAACCTAACTTAGAAGCAGGTAATGCATTAGCTTTCGCACATGGTTTTAACATTCACTTTGGTGTAATCCAACCCCCTGCTGATGTAGATGTATTCTTAGTTGCACCTAAAGGTCCTGGACATTTAGTAAGACGTACATTTGTAGAAGGTACTGCTGTACCAGCATTATTCGGTGTACAACAAGACGCTTCTGGTCATGCACGTGATATTGCTTTAAGTTATGCCAAAGGTATTGGCGCAACTCGTGCTGGTGTTATTGAAACTACATTCAAAGAAGAAACTGAAACTGACTTATTCGGTGAACAAGCTGTACTTTGCGGTGGTATCCATAAATTAATTCAAAGTGGTTTTGAAACTTTAGTTGAAGCTGGATATCAAAAAGAATTAGCTTACTTCGAAGTTCTACATGAAATGAAATTAATCGTTGATTTAATGTATGAAGGCGGTATGGAAAACGTTCGCTATTCTATTTCAAATACAGCTGAATTTGGTGATTATGTATCTGGTCCACGTGTTATCACTCCAGAAGTTAAAAACAATATGAAAACTGTATTAGAAGATATCCAAAACGGTAACTTTGCAAATCGTTTTGTTAAAGATAATGAAAATGGCTTCAAAGAATTCTATCAATTACGTGAACAACAACATGGTCATGAAATCGAAGCGGTTGGTCGTGAATTAAGAAAAATGATGCCATTTATTAAATCTAAAAGTATTCAAAAATAACTAATAAGGAGATGTTAAAAATGGAAAGCCATATTCAAATTTTTGATACTACATTGAGAGATGGTGAACAAACACCCGGTGTTAACTTTTCTTTTGATGAACGTTTAAAGATAGCTAAACAGCTTGAAAAATGGGGTGTAGATGTACTTGAAGCAGGATTTCCCGCTTCAAGTACAGGAAGTTTCAAGTCTGTTCAAGCCATTTCAAAAGCTTTAACTACTACTGCCGTATGTGGATTGGCACGTTGTAAAAAATCTGATATCGATGCAGTATACGAAGCAACTAAAGATGCAGTCAAACCAGTAGTTCATGTATTTATTGCAACCTCCCCTATTCACTTAAAACATAAACTGAAAATGACACAAGAAGAAGTGCTTGCATCTATAAAAGAACATGTCACTTACGCTAAGCAATTCTTTGATGTAGTTCAATTCTCACCTGAAGATGCATCTAGAACAGACATGGCATTTCTCATTCAATCTGTGCAAACTGCAGTAGATGCTGGAGCAAGTATTATTAATATTCCAGATACTGTAGGCTATAGCTACCCTATTGAATATGGCCAAATTTTTAAATCTTTAATTGATAATGTTAAATCAGAACATGACGTGGTTTATAGTGCGCATTGTCATGATGATTTAGGTATGGCAGTGGCGAATAGTTTAGCTGCTATTGAAAATGGGGCTAAACGTATTGAAGGTACTGTGAATGGTATTGGTGAACGTGCAGGTAATACAGCACTTGAAGAACTCGCATTAGCATTATATGTTCGTCGTGATCATTACGGTATTGAATCAAACCTAGTTCTTTCTGAAACTAAAAATACGTCTGACCTTATTTCTAGATATGCAGGAATTCGTGTTCCTAGAAATAAAGCTATTGTTGGACAAAACGCATTTAGCCATGAATCAGGCATTCACCAAGATGGCGTGCTTAAAAATCCTGAAACTTATGAAATTATGACACCTCAATTAGTCGGTATCCGTCAAAACGAATTACCTTTAGGCAAACTTTCTGGTAAACATGCTTTTGCGGAAAAATTAAAAACATTAGGCTATGATATTGCTCCAGAAGAACAAGTAGAGTTATTCAAACAATTTAAAGCCGTAGCAGATAAGAAAAAATCTGTTTCAAATAGAGATATCCACGCGCTTATTCAAGGTTCTGAACATGAACAAAATGCTATTTATCAACTTGAAACATTGCAACTACAATTTGTATCGAATGGTCTACAAAGTGCCGTCGTTGTTATTAAAGATAAAGACGGTCGTGTATATCAAGATTCAAGTATTGGTACAGGTTCTATCGTTGCTATCTATAACGCTGTTGACCGCATTTTCAAAAAAGAAAGTAAACTGATTGATTATCGTATTGATTCTGTTACAGAAGGTACGGATGCACAAGCAGAAGTTCACGTGGAACTTGTTATTGAAGGTCAACCAGTCAATGGTATTGGTATTGATCATGATATTTTACAAGCCTCTTGCAAAGCTTATGTAGAAGCTCACGCTAAATATGCAGCTGAAACTACAGAGAAGGAAGGTAATTAATCATGACTTATTCAATTGTAGCTTTACCAGGTGATGGTATTGGCCCAGAAATTTTAAACGGAAGTTTAGAACTATTGAAATTAATTAGTGAGAAATATCATTTCACTTATACTTTAGAAAGTTTTGATTTTGGAGGAGCTGCCATCGATTCGCATGGCACTTCCCTTCCTAATGATACGTTGGCTGCTTGTGAAAAAGCTGATGCCATTTTGTTAGGGGCTGTAGGCGGACCTAAATGGACTGATCCCAACAATCGCCCTGAACAAGGTTTATTAAAGTTACGTAAGTCTCTAGGATTATTTGCAAATATACGCCCTACTAAAGTAACAGAAGGTGCAACTCAATTTTCTCCTTTAAAAGAAGAACGAGTTAAGGGTACTGATTTAGTTATCGTACGTGAATTAACAAGTGGAATCTACTTCGGTGAGCCTAGACATATTAATGAACGTGAAGCACTTGATTCACTTACCTATACGAAACAGGAAGTGGAACGCATTGCTAGAGTTGCATTTGAATTAGCTTCTCATCGTAAAAAGAAAGTAACTTCAGTGGATAAGGAAAATGTACTTGCTTCAAGCAAGCTTTGGCGTCAAACAGTAATTGAAGTTAGCAAGGATTATCCTGAAGTTGAACTTAATCATTTGCTTGTCGATGCGTGTAGTATGCACTTAATCACAAATCCCACTCAATTTGATGTAATTGTGACTGAAAATTTATTTGGAGATATTTTAAGTGATGAAGCTTCAGTTATACCAGGTTCTTTAGGTCTATCTCCTTCAGCTAGTTTTAGTTTAGAAGGTCCAAGATTATATGAACCTATTCATGGTTCAGCACCAGACATTGCGAATCAAAATATCGCTAATCCTGTGGGTATGATACTGTCTTTAGCAATGTGTCTTAGAGAAAGTTTAAAACAAGATGAAGCTGCCACTGAATTAGAAGACTATGTATATACATTGATTAAAGAAGGTAAAACAACACCTGATTTAGGTGGCAATTACAAGACATCTGAAATTTTCAATCTTTTAAAAGAAAAATATAACTAAAAGGAGGAGTAGTTATGGGACAAACACTATTTGACAAAGTTTGGGATAAACACGTCTTAACTGGTAAAGAAGGCGAACCTCAACTCTTATATATCGATTTGCATCTTATACATGAAGTTACTTCTCCTCAAGCATTCGAAGGCTTAAGATTACAAAATCGTAAATTGCGACGTCCTGATTTAACGTTTGCAACGCTAGATCATAATGTGCCTACAATTGATATCTTTAATATCAAAGATGAAATTGCTAATAAACAAATTACCACTCTTCAAAAAAATGCTAAAGATTTTAGTGTCCACATTTTCGATATGGGTTCTGATGAACAAGGTATCGTTCATATGGTAGGACCAGAAACTGGTTTAACTCAACCTGGTAAGACTATTGTATGTGGTGATTCTCATACTGCTACTCATGGCGCTTTTGGAGCTATTGCCTTTGGTATTGGGACGAGTGAAGTTGAACATGTTTTTGCTACTCAAACTTTATGGCAAACGAAACCTAAAAATTTGAAGATAGATATCAATGGAACACTCCCCCCTGGTGTTTATGCAAAAGATATCATTTTGTATCTCATTAGTAAGTATGGTGTCGACTTTGGCACTGGTTATGCATTGGAATTTACTGGTGAAACGATTAAGTCATTATCAATGGAAGCAAGAATGACGATTTGTAATATGGCCATTGAAGGTGGCACAAAATATGGACTTATGCAACCTGATGATATTACTTTTGAATATGTTAAAGGACGTCAATATGCGCAAAACTTTGAGACAAGTATAGATGAATGGCGTACACTTTATTCTGATGATGATGCACATTTTGATAAAGTTATTGAATTAGATGTCAGCAATTTAGAACCTCAAGTCACTTGGGGAACTAACCCAGAAATGGGCGTAGGTTTCGATACACCTTTTCCAGAAATAAAAAATATTAATGACGAACGTGCATATCAATATATGGGGCTATCCCCTGGCCAAAAAGCAGAAGATATCGATTTAGGATATGTCTTCTTAGGATCTTGTACGAATGCTAGATTATCTGATTTGGTTGAAGCAAGTAAAATTGTTAAAGGCAATCAAGTACATCCTAAAATTACGGCGATTGTTGTGCCTGGCTCCCGCACTGTTAAAAAAGAAGCGGAGGCTATGGGTCTGGATAAAATCTTTAAAGAAGCTGGGTTTGAATGGAGAGAACCAGGTTGCTCAATGTGTCTTGGAATGAATCCTGACCAAGTCCCTGAAGGTGTACATTGTGCGTCTACAAGCAATCGTAACTTTGAAGGTAGACAAGGTAAAGGCGCAAGAACACATCTTGTATCTCCAGCAATGGCTGCAGCTGCTGCGATTAATGGTAAATTTGTAGATGTGCGAAAGGTGGTTGTTTAATTATGGAAATGCAACCTATTACGACTTATACAGGTAAAATTGTCCCATTGTTTAACGATAATATCGATACCGATCAAATCATACCTAAAGTGCATCTTAAGAGAATTACTAAAACTGGCTTTGGGCCTTTCGCTTTCGACGAGTGGCGTTACTTACCTGATGGTACTGATAATCCTGATTTTAATCCTAATAAACCTGAATATAAAGGGGCTTCTATATTAATTACAGGTGATAACTTTGGCTGTGGTTCTAGTCGTGAACACGCTGCATGGGCGTTAAAAGATTACGGCTTTAATATCATTATTGCCGGAGGATTTAGCGATATCTTTTATATGAATTGTACTAAAAATGGTATGTTACCGATTGTTCTTGATGAAGATGCGAGACATTATTTAGCAACTCAAACTGAAATTACGATAGACCTCCCTAATCAAACAGTTTCAACCAATGAAAAGTCATTTCACTTTGATATTGATGAAACTTGGAAGAATAAATTAGTCAATGGTTTAGACGATATTGCCATTACGCTTCAATATGAAGATTTAATAGAAAAATATGAAAAACAAAGTAAGGGTTGATAGAATATGACATTTAAGACGACAGTGACATCAAAAGATATAGATGAAGCTTATTTACGAATCAAAGATATTGTTAAAGAAACACCTCTCCAATACGACCACTATCTCTCTCAAAAATATGATTGTAATGTGTATTTAAAAAGAGAAGATTTGCAGTGGGTTCGTTCATTCAAATTACGAGGTGCATATAATGCCATTTCTATATTAGACCATAAAGCTCAAGCCAAAGGTATTACGTGTGCTAGCGCTGGCAATCATGCACAAGGCATCGCTTATACTGCTAAAGCTTTAGGGTTAAACGCAGTCATCTTCATGCCTGTCACTACCCCACTCCAAAAAGTAAATCAAGTAAAGTTCTTTGGGGCTGAAAATGTAGAAATTGTACTTACTGGAGATACTTTCGATGATTGTCTTAAAGAAGCACTACAATATACTGAATTACATCAAATGACTTTTATAGACCCATTTAATAATATTCATACTATTGCTGGCCAAGGCACATTAGCTAAAGAAATTTTAGAACAATCTAAAGAAGATAATGTCGTATTTGATTATTTATTTGCTGCTATCGGTGGAGGCGGATTAATATCTGGCGTAAGTACTTATATGGATGATTTCAGCCCTCATACTCAAATTATTGGAGTAGAGCCCTCTGGTGCAAGTAGTATGTTTGAATCTGTAGTGGTTCAAAATAAAATTGTCACTCTAGATCATATTGATAAATTTGTTGATGGGGCTTCAGTAGCTCGAGTTGGCGATATCACATTTGATATTGCAAAACAACATGTCGATGATTATGTTCAAATTGATGAAGGTGCTGTGTGTTCGACTATTCTTGATATGTATTCGAAACAAGCGATTGTAGCAGAACCAGCTGGTGCTTTAAGTGTATCTGCTTTAGAATCCTATAAAGATAAAATTAAAGGAAAAAACGTGGTATGTATTGTAAGTGGTGGAAACAATGATATCAATCGTATGAAAGAAATTGAGGAACGATCATTGTTATATGAAGAAATGAAACATTACTTCATACTTAATTTTCCTCAACGTCCTGGAGCACTCAAAGAATTTGTTAATGAGGTGCTAGGACCACAAGATGATATTACTAAGTTTGAATATCTGAAGAAATCATCTCAAAATACTGGAACAGTTATTATTGGCATTCAACTTAAAAATCATGATGATCTTAGTCAATTAAAAACGAATGTGCATGATTTTGACCCTTCGAATATTTATATTAATGAAAATAAAATGTTATATTCATTGTTAATTTAGAAGCAAATGTAATAAATAAATGTTCTAAGATAGATGTTTACTGATGAACATTCACTCATTCTGTTGTGATGCTTGCCTAGGGTACAGTTTCAGCCAGAAATTCCTCACAGATAAATCTGTGGGGATTTCTAAGGTCTTCAACTTGTACTGTTCCCTCAGGCGTCACACAACATCATTTCGTTGGTCATATTTAGAATTTCTTACCTAAGTGTTACAGTACTTAGGTTCATTAATAATCAACATAGGAGTTCCCAGAACTACGTTTCGTTATCTATCTTAGAACGCCTGTCATAAATATAACAACACTAATGTTTATAAAAAACAGAGCAGTAGTTTTGCTACCGCTCTTTTTTTATCTCAGGACTACTAATAGTTTAAATAAACTCGCTGCTCTCTTTCCTCAATTCATCAGCTTCAATCGCTTTCTCTTCGTAAAGCTAAATATACGTAAACGTGTTCTATAATTTTAATTTTAGACATAAAAAAAGAGACCTTACGGTCTCAATATCGGCTCATCGCATCCATACGATTTATTTGCCTGGCAACGTCCTACTCTAGCGGAACGTAAATCCAACTACCATCGGCGCTAAGGAGCTTAACTTCTGTGTTCGGCATGGGAACAGGTGTGAC
>NZ_PPRC01000029.1 GCF_002902565.1 Staphylococcus petrasii
GTCACTTTCACTCGTTGATGTTGACTCACTGTCTGATGTGCTTGCACTTGCTGAGTCTGAAAGACTCTCACTTGTTGATGCTGACTCACTATCTGATGTGCTTGCACTTACTGAATCGGAATCACTCTCACTTGTTGATGTTGACTCACTGTCTGATGTGCTTGTACTTGCTGAGTCTGAAAGACTCTCACTTGTTGATGCTGAATCACTGTCTGATGTACTTGTACTTGCTGAGTCTGAAAGACTCTCACTTATTGCTTTACTTGTTGATGCGCTCTCGCTTGCTGCTTTACTTGTTGACGCGCTTTCGCTTGCTAATTTGCTTGTTGACGCGCTTTGACTATTTGCTTCACTTATTGATTTTACAGTACTTGTTGAAAGACTGTTACTTGTTGATGTTGAAGTAGAGTCACTAGCTGAGTTTCGAGTGATTGACCATTTAATATTTTTAGTCGTTGAATGGTTACTATCATCCGTGGCAGTAATAGTTACATTAAAATCACCGATTTTTTGTGGTGTACCTGTTACTACATTTTTAGAAGAATCATAAGATAAGCCATCTGGTAAACCATCCATCTTAACATTCGGTGCTATTCCGCTATTATCTGAAGCATTTACAGTTACTGGTGTAATAGGTGAGAAAACTTCATTACTTTGATCAGTCATATTAATAGTAGGAGCTTGGGTATCCTCGTAATAATAAACAACTGATTGTCCTGCATTGGTTAATTTAACTTGATTATTAGCGCTATTATAATTTGGTGCATTTGAACTATCGACTTTATTATATTTATAACCCATTCCATTTAACGTGCTTTGTTGAGGATCTAATGTAACTGTATCATCCACATCTCCTGCATAAGTTTTCGGTGGAATAATATCTTTACCGGTATTCACATCAACATATCTCACTTGAGTTGAAGCAGTTTGAGTATATGTGAAAGAGTCAAATTGAATTTGCTGTAAGTTTTTACCGCCTCCTGTTGAAGCTGTGATGGAAAGCGCATAATTACTAACATTACGATTTCTATTCAACCAATCTGTTAAATTGCGAGTGAATTGTTGTCCAGCATATGTAACTGTCATCACTTTAGTATCGCCATTATAGTCAATATCAAAATCTTGGAATGAATTATTTGTAGGTTGTACATTTAATTTAGCTGCTCCTGTAGCCTCAGTAGTGGCATACCCTGAACTGTTAGTACTAACAAATGCACCAAATGCGCCTCCATTTTTTACATTACTTGGATCTGCTCCAGCTTGAGAACCAGCTTTAGGAGTGGAAGTATTATGGAATGTATCAAGTTTAAAGCCGAATGCATTTTTCAAACCACCTATCCCTAGTGCCGCACCTTCTTTACCTGTATCATCAATTTTGCCTGGTGAAAATGCAAAACCAATACCATCTCCACCTGTTACGCCATCTGGTGAATATCCTTCATAGCGATTACCTAGATTAACTTTTCCTGTAAAATGAAAACTTTTATTTGAATTGATTTTAGTGTTCAAAGTAATTGAACCTTTTTTATTAAACTCATCAGGGGTTAAAGTTACTTTTCCTGTTTTAGAATCATAAGTAGCAGAGTCTTTGACATTAAAATGTTCTAAAAAGTTATCTTTGTTGATTGATACAATGTCATTATTTGTTACTTCTGCTACAGTCGCACTTGTGTTGTTGGCAGCTAAGGCAAATCTACTAAAAGTTCTTAGTTTTTTTGGTGTTAAACTTGTCGACGTGCTTGTAGAATCACTTACTAATAAATTGGAACCTATATCTCGGTTTGCTTGGCTTTCAGCTGTACTTGTAGATTTAGTTGTTAATGAATCTTTGTCATCAACTTTCTCAGATTTATTTGTGCTTGTAGAACTTGTTAATTCATTTTTCTTTTCAGAAGTTGATGTTGATGAATTATTCTTCTCTTCAGATTCAGGTGTTTCCGTTGATTTGTGTTCTAATATTCCGTGAGTATTTGATAATTTGTCTTTTTGGGTAGTATTAGCTACTTTAGATGTATTTGTTTTTTTATCCTCTTCATTTTCTGAAGAGCTTGATGACTTGTTATCATTTTTACTTTCAGAATCTTTAGTTGATTGAGAGTTTTTATGTTCTGAACTTGATGTTGATTTTTCACTTTCTGATTGTTTGTCTTGGCTCTCAGACGTATTCTCTTTATTACTTTCTGAGGCGTTCTCAGTATTTGATTTTTCGTTCTCATTAGATGCACTTGTTTTATCACTATTAGAATTTTGGTGAGATTCACTTGTTGATGAGTCACTTTCAGAAGTTGAAGCATGACTCGTGCTATCTTTATATTCCGAAGTAGACATTTCTTTATCACTTGTAGAATTAACGCTTGTTTCTGTTGAATTTGTCGTTGAATCAGTTTTAATCTGACTTTCTTCATTAATAGTAACTCTTGACGATTGATTCTCACTTTCTGTTGAAGCCGTACTATTTTGGCTATGTTCTTGCGAAGAACTTGTCATATTTGAAGAAGAGTTGGTTGTCGATTTTGAAATTGCTGTTGAGTTTTGATTGGCTACAGTTGCACTATTTGACGAAACTTCTGATGTCATTGGAGTTTCTGATGCTGCGAAAGCATGGTGGTCATTAAGCATAGCAAAGGTGAATGCACCACCCACTAGGCCTGTAGTTCTCATTGCTTGTTTTTTGAAATCTTTAGATTTTGTAGTTTCATTATCAATTTGATTGTCTACATCTTTATTTAAAAATGGTAACCCAATCATTTTTAAAAGTTGGAATTCTTTAATACCTGCTTTAACCCAATGTTTTCCTGATTTATAAAGCTTAACTCTAGCTTTTTCTTCACCAAAGGATCGTTTAAAGTCTTTTTCTCTTTTAGACATAATAATCTCATCTCCAAATATTTATTACTTGATTAAATCCCAATTAATTTTCTACAATTTGATATAATTTTCATTATTATATTATCATTTATATGTAAATAGCAACATATTTAACAAACTGTTTTCAACCATTTATTAAAAAACCAAAACATTTAATGATGTGACTATACTATTTTTTATACATTAACATAAAATATCAATTATTAATTTTTAATTTACATAACGTTCAATTTGTAAGTTTAAAGCTTATTTTTAGAGTATTAAAAACAACAAATTAACAAATGATTGTAAAATTTTATCTCCATATACTTCCAACCATCAAATTATCCATTCATGTTTATGAATATTAATACTAAAATGTTTGTGATATAACAAATTTGTCACGCCACAATTAGCAACTATTATTTTTAGTTAAACTACCTCATTATTTGTCTTTCACATAAAATTATGTCTAAACATAGGATTTTTCTAATATTCAAAACAAATTTTCCAGTAAAAAAACTTTTATTCTAAATTTTTTCTTCCTATTAAAATAGCTTATTTTTAAACTTAAAATAGCTTATTTTTAAACATTTAAATTTTATTATGGGAGTCAACCTAGAAGTTTAACAAAAGGTTGATAAAGATATAGTATTTATAAATAAAACTATGAGGAGGAATTGTTATGTTTGGTAAATCCGAAGATAATCGATTTATAGTTGAAAAAGCTGGTTCTGAAAATAATATTAGATGCTATATTTTAACCGACAAAGAAACAGGTATCCAATATTTGGCAAGTTGGGTAAGTACAGGCGGCGGTATTACGCCCCTATTAGATGAAAACGGCAATGTTTCGAAGGTAGATATTTGAAATCTTGAATAAACTTAAACCTCTTTAGTCATTATCGGCTAAAGAGGTTGTTTGATTAGTTCATAGTTTGTTGAGTAACCATGACTTGAATATATAACGCAATCCATAATTCTTCTGGATAATCGCTATAATGTGCTGACACTTTCAAATTATGCGTTTCGCCACGTTGGTTTGTTTTATTATTTTTCCCTATATCAAAAAAGCTACGTTTACCTTTTAATAAGATTTGATTATCATCATTTTTGATAACTGTTTCTTGAGAGAAAAAAGGATTTTCGAAAACATAAGAATACTTTTGATTGTCTATGAATTGATAAGGCATTTTTTGGAAACCTTTTTTAGAGAATAGTTTCTTCTGAAAAAGTATACCTACTACTTGTTCATTTAAATAAACCTTATGATGCGGACGTAGATGCCACCATTTAATGCGTTTAATTACTACATTATATTCTTCTGAAGTTAACTTAATACCAAATAAAGCAAAAAAGTCTAATAAGCTAACTAATTTTTGTAACGTATTATTAAAAAAAGGCTTATATGACATTTGTTTGTTCCCCAAAATAGGTTTTCTAAAATTATCATAAATAATCAAAGGAGTTTGATAAAAATATTCTCCTTCATCATAAGAATGTGTGGGGTTCTCTTCCATGGTTGCTAACAACTTTTGAGTTTCTTTTTTCGATTTATGACGTAAATAAAAAAACACTATGATTAAACATGATAATACTAACCAAAGTATAAAAAAGAAAATGATATTAGACCATGGGACTGATAGACCATTAAAAATTGAATTGATTCCTAAAAAGATAAAGAAAACACTTAAAATTACCCAAACTACAATAATTACAAGTATATTCATTTTTTTACCTAAATATTATAATTCTTTTACCAAATTGTACCATTTAATTCCAGCGTGTTGAGAATCTGATAACCCCTCATTTGTATATCCATATTTTTCGTAAAATGGCACAAGTTCTTCTCTACAAGTTAAAGTCACGCCTAATCTACTATGCTGTCTCGCTAAATTTTCAAATTGACTTAAAAGTTGGCCTGCTATACCTTGCTCTTGATGAGATTTAGAAACGACTAGTCCTAATACACTTAAGTATCCGCCTATATCTGGGTTTGGATTAATGATCTCAAATAAGTCATCGGTAATATATTTTTGAGTGATGACTGGCCCATTGATATATCCCACGATTTTCTTGTTATCTTCTGCAATTATAAATGTGTCAGGTATTGTAGCAATTCGTTCTTTAGTGGCTTTAGGTGTAGCCGCTTCTTCAGGCGTAAAACCTTGGTTCTCTAATTCAATCAATGTTGGCAGATCTTCTTTAGTGACATTACGAAACTTCATCACTTCACTCCTTTAAATTTCACAAATTATAAATAAAGATTACCATAAAATGGGTATTTTTTGAGATATGACAAAAGTGTCATTTAGTTGATAGATAATATTAAGGTTGTATTTAATTTAATATGTTAGTTTATAAATATACATAAGTATGATATTTACAATTTTTAAATTATCAACTTTATGTATGAAGAATGATAATTACTAAGGAGTGAGTTTTTTGATTAAAAGAGGTTTTAAATATGCTTTTGGCACAACACTTGTAACTTCTTCACTTGTACTATTGTCACATGGACATGCATTTGCAGCAACGAACGATACGGATAATCAATTTAATCATGATGCGAATGGTAACCCGATTACTGCTCAGAGCAATAACAACGTAGATTCTGGTTTCAATCATGATGTTGATGCTAATAACAACGTAGACCCTGGGTTTAACCATGATGTAGGTAATAATGCCTCTGAAAATTCAGAAGAGAATACTACTGACGCGGGATTCAACCATGATGCTGATGGTAACCCAATCACTGCTCAAGATGATAACAACGTAGATAACGAGTTCAACCATGATGCAGACGGTAATCCTATCACTGCTCAGAATGACAACAACGTAGATAATGAGTTCAACCATGATGCAGACGGCAACCCAATCACTGCTCAAGATGACAACAACGTAGATAACGAGTTCAACCATGATGCAGACGGTAATCCTATCACTGCTCAGAATGACAACAACGTAGATAACGAGTTCAACCATGATGCAGACGGTAATCCTATCACTGCTCAGAATGACAACAACGTAGATAATGAGTTTAACCATGACGCTAACGGTAACCCAATTACTTCAAATAATCATGTTCCGGAAAATAATTCACCTAAAACAACACCACAAGATCCTTCCAAATCTAACGCAGAGGAAAATGATATTGGCTTTAATGGTCATGCCGAAAAACAAGGTTTAGTTAAACAATCAAATCAACAACAAGACCCTTCTAAATCAAAAGCTGAAGAAAATGACATCGGTTTTAACGGTTATGCCGAAAAACAAGGTTTAGTTAAAAAATCAAACCACCAAACATCTATGCCACAACAAAAACAACAAGAATCTACAACAAACACAAAAGCACAACAAACTACATCAAATGCTAATAATGTTTCAAATCCAACAACTACGACTCAACCTAATCAATCAACAACTCTTAGTAAACAAACATCACATTCTCAACAAGTAAATGGCGCATCAGCGCAATCAACTTTACCTAAGTCTGGTGAATCTGACAATCATACCCCCCTATATGTTGGATTACTAGCGCTTATCTTAGGTGTAAGTTCTCTTAGTCTTAAACGCGTCATTACTAAAAAACAATAACTGTATTTTCTAATTATCTGTTACTATTACTGCAACAACATTTCTTTTATGCATATGAAAAAGCTATTACCTCAGTTTTCTAAGTTCTGAGCGTAATAGCTTTTGTTTTTTAAAATTAAACTAATAATAATTTAATCCCTCTAACGATATTTACTATAAATAAATAGATTCCGATTATTACTAAAATAATTGCCCCAAGCCAGCTACCAAATACTAACCAATTGTCTGCGTTTGTTGTAGCACTGTTCATTCCTCCAGCAAAGAACATTAAAGCGAAAGGTACTAATGCGAAACATACCCATGTCATAATATGATTAAATAATGCTTTTCGTGCATGTGTTGAAACAGGTGGTGAAGCTACAATCCACATAATAATAGGTAATATAACCGGCGCAAAAAATACACTTAAATAACTTAATGATGATGCTATATTTTCATTTTTATTGCCATAATAATCAGCTTGTTTATGATAATAACTTTTTCTTAAATCTTCCATACTTACTCACCTCAATTATATAAAAACATATATTTTGCAGTAATTTTAGGCAAAAGGCCCAAAATTACAACTCTGTAAGTTTCCTGGGAAATTTTCATACCTCTCCTTTCAGTTTCTTTTCACATTTTCCAAATTAAAAGAATAACTCCCTACTTCAATTTATTTATTGTTATAATACAGGTATTACACTAGAAAAATGTGAGGCATTTATATGGCAGATCAATTAGTATGTAAATGGCTAGATTTTACAGCTACTTATAACAACGTTTCTAAACAACTGGAACGAGACTTAATGTCACGCCATAATCTTGCGTTGAAAGAATTTTATGTCTTAATGTATTTGGATTGCGCTGAAGATAACCAATTACCATTAAAAGAATTACAAAATAAGGTGGGATTAAGTCAAAGTGCAATGTCACGCCTTGCGACTAGAATGGAGTCAAAAGATTGTGGTGTGATAAGACGTCAAGGTTATGGAGATGACAAACGTGGGGTATATGCTAAGATGACAGACAAAGGTCATCGCTTCTACGATGAAGTGAAGGTTACGTTTGAAGAAACACTACGCTCCACTTTTCATTAATAAAAATAAAGCCCATGTGAGACAGCGATAATATGCCATCTCATATGGGCTTGAACTTTACCTATGACGCATTATTTAATTTCTTCTAAAGCTGTTCTAACGTTAGTGTCTCCAGATTGGATATAGACAGCTTGTTTATCAACTTTCTCAACATCTAATGCATTAATTAATGTTGTCGCTACATCATCACGTGGGATAGTATAGCTATTTGGATCTCCCTCAATTGATAATGAAGCATTGATTTTACCTGTGCCTTCATCATCTTGTAATGGTCCTGGACGAACAATCGTATAGTTTAAATCTGATTGTTCTATATAGAAGTCTGACATATGTTTTGCGACTGCGTATGGACGCATGTCATCAGATTCTTTATCTGGATCAGGACTATCTGTAGCACTAAGCTGTACTAATTTTTTAACGCCGTGCTTACTTGCTTCATCGACTACTTTTTTAGAGCCCCATAAATCAACTAATAGTGTTTTATCTGCGTCTGTGCTACCGCCTGAACCTGCGACGAAGATAACTGCATCTACGCCGTCAAATGCTTGTGAAATGTCACCTTCTAAGTCACCGATTACTACATTATCCGCACCTACATTCTCTAATTCTGAGACTTGTTCTTCTTTACGCACTAAAGCAACTGAACTGTGCTCTGTATCTTTTAATTGTGCAATGACTTTATGACCTACTGCACCATTTGCGCCTACAACTAATACTTTCATGATAAGACTCCTTTCAATTTACAAGTTTCTGTCCATGCATGCACATGCATTATATCTAATTACATAATATATCATTGCCTTTTTATTTATTTTTAAACATTGAAAATTGAAAAAGAAGGAGCGGACAGAAATCTCATCCAAAAATAAGATTTCTGTTCCGCTCCTCTTTTCCAAAATTAAACAACAATATTACACAATACGTTTACGGATAGCACCAGAAATTAAATCTACAATGGCTACCATGATAACTAAACCAATTAGAATGATACCTACACGATCCCATGAACGCGTTTGTAGTGCAAAAATTAATGGTGTACCAATACCGCCTGCGCCAATTAAACCTAAGATTGACGCTGAACGTAAGTTTAATTCGAAACGATATAACACAAGTGATAAGAATGAAGGCAATATTTGTGGGATAACCGCAAACACTAATGTCTTCGTCTTATTCGCACCGCTTGCTTTTAAAGATTCAACAGACGCAAAGTCTAAGCGTTCAATATCTTCTACAAACAATTTACCTAACATCCCTACAGAGTGAATGCCAAGCGCTAAAACCCCAGAAAATGAACCAGGACCTACAGCTTTAATAAAAATCAATGCCATTACAATTTCAGGGAATACGCGAATTACACTTAAAATAAATTTAGTGATGCCAGTAACTGGGCGTGCTTTAACTAAGTTACGTGCGCCTAAAAATGCGAACGGTATACAGATAATTGCTGCAATAAAAGTACCAATGACAGCAATCGCAAATGTTTCAAGTAAGCCACGTAATAAGTCCTCACCAGCTGGTATGTAAACATAACCCCAATCGGGATGGAATAAGCCTTTAAATATCGATTTTAAAATTTCGATAGATTTAGATTTTAGCTCGAGCGCAGGCATGCCTGCAAAGCCCCACACAATGATTGCTAAAACGACGATAGCTATTATCCAATTTTTAATTAATTTTTGCTTTTGTTTTTTTGATCTAACGGGATACTTTTGTTCTAACTTATGCTCATTTTGTGTCATGCGAGTTGTTCCCTCACTTTCGAACTTACATAGTCAATAATAACGACAATAACTAATGTAAATAGGATAATCATCGCAGTTTTTGGATATTGGAATAAGCCTAATGTTGAATCGTAGAATAAACCAATACCACCTGCACCTACGAGTCCAAGTACCGCTGAAGCACGAATGTTAATTTCGAATGCGAAGAGTACATATGAGAAGAACGTAGATAGTATTTGCGGAACAACACCGAACATAATCCACTTTGTTTTATTTGCGCCAACTGCCGTCATCGCTTCCATTGGACCTGGGTCAATTGTTTCGAGCGCTTCATATAATAATTTGGCGATAACACAAATTGTTAGAATGAATAAAGCTAACACCCCAGGAATTTGGCCGATACCGAAGACAGCTACAAAGATGGCAGCTAATAATAAATCAGGAATCGTACGTACAATATTTAAGATAAAACGCGCAGGAATCGTAATCCATTTCGTTTTAACAATATTGCTAGCACAGATTAAAGCGATTGGAATAGATACAATTGCTCCTAAAAATGTCCCTACAATAGCCATGCGAATCGTATCTAACATAGGTTTAGTAATAGTACTTAAATATCCCCAATCCGGAGGTACCATTTGGCCAAAGAATGAGGCAATTTGTGGTAAACCTACCATTAAGTCACCAAAGCTAAATCCTGTATATAAGAAACTCCAAATGACTAATGCTAATACTAGAAAAATCGTAAAACTTGTCTTAAGCGAAAATTTCTTGTTTAAATATTGATCATATTTACTCGTTGTAGGTGTCGCCATATTACTCCACCCCTAGCTTCTCGTCATCTTTAAGTTTACGACCATAAATTTCATTAAATACCTCTTCTGTAGCTTCACTCGCAGGACCATCATAAACAAGTTCACCAGCACGTAAACCAATGATACGTGTTCCATATTCAAGTGCTAAATCTACGAAGTGCAAGTTAATCAGAATCGTAATACCTAATTCTTCATTAATCTTCTTTAAATCGTCCATAACCTGTTTCGTTGTTAAAGGGTCTAATGACGCAACTGGTTCATCGGCTAAGATAATCGCTGGTTCTTGTGCCAACGCACGCGCGATAGAAATACGTTGTTGTTGTCCCCCTGATAACTCGTCTGAACGTTGATCGTACTTATCTAGGATATTCACACGTTCCAACGCATCCATTGCTTTTACTTTATCTTCTTTTGGGAATAAGCCTAAGACCATTTTCCAAGTAGGATGATACCCCACTCGACCACTCAATACGTTACGTAACACTGAAGAACGTTTCACAAGGTTAAAGTGTTGGAAAATCATTCCAATATTACGACGCATCATTAATAATTCTTTGCCTTTAGCTTTAGTAATCGATTTACCTTCAATGATAATTTCCCCAGAAGTAATATCATGAAGTCGATTCACCGATCTTAATAACGTAGATTTACCTGCCCCTGATAAACCAACAATAACGGCGAAATCTCCCTTTTCGATATTCAAGTTAATATCCTTTAACCCGACATGCCCATTAGGATACACTTTATTAACATCTTTAAATTCAATTTGACTCATTTACTTAACACCCTTCATTTTACAAAGAAAAGCTATGCCCAACACAAAGAGGGCTTAGCTTTTCTTTGTCACTTATTTAATTACAGTGTCGCTAAAAACTGAGATAATCTGCTTCCTTCTCTATTTAAGAAGTGACTGACTCAATCTCAATTTCACAAATTATTTCATATCTTGAACTTGTTTTTCATATTTTCTTACGATATCGAAGTCTGAATCTTTAGCATCAGTGTAACCTTCATGAGAGTACACTTCACTGATAATTTTGTGACCTTCTTTAGATTTAGCAATTTCTTTGAATGCTTTTTTAAGTTTTTCTTGGAAATCTTTGTTCATGTCTGGACGAACAGAGATTGTATCGTTAGGAATTGGTTCTGTTAATTTAAGGATTTTAGTATCTTTGAATACGTTTGGTTGGTCTTTCTTAACAATGTTACGAGCATCTTGGAATACTGCAGCTGCATCTACATCGCCATTTAATAATGAAATGACTGCTTGGTCATGACCTTTCATATTTACAATTTTCATATCTTTTGTTGCGTCAATACCAGCTTCTTCTTTAAGCGTTGAGATAGGGAATGTGTAACCTGCTGTTGAAGTAACATCTTGTAATGCGATTTTTTTACCTTTTAAGTCTTTTAAGCTGTTAATACCAGAATCTTTTTTAACTAAGATTTCTGATTTATAGTCTTTCACAAGTTTTTTTGAACTTGAACCGTCATCATTAACACCAAAACGTTGTGCTTGTAATAATAAGTCAGCCGCTTTTTGATCATGTGCTAAAGTGTAAGCAGTTGGTGGTAAGAAACCTACATCTACTTTTTTAGATTTCATCGCTTCAACGATTGTATTGTAGTTAGTTGAAACAGATACTTTTACTGGAATGTCTAATTTTTTAGATAATAATTTTTCAAGTGGTTTCGCCTTTGCTTCAAGTGTGTCCGCATTTTGTGATGGAACGAATTGAACTGTTAACTCTTTAGGTGTGTAACCATCTTTACCAGAATCTGACCCGCTGTCAGAGCTTTTGTTCTTGCTATCTAATGAGCTATTATTTCCACATGCCGCCGCAAAAATAATAACTGTTAAAGCTAGAACTAAAAGGTACTTCATTTGCTTCATAACTGTAATGCCCCCGTTCGATATGTATAAAATAGTGTAAATTGTCATTCTATATGACATTTATAAGATTATCACAACATTAAGTTAAATAATATTTATTATTTGTGAAAATTTTATAGAATTTATTTATAATGTGAATGAAATGTAAACTTTTCTTAAATATTCGCTTAACATTCTCTTGTATTTCAAAATTTTTATTATACTTTTTCTATGTAGGCTACTCTGGCCTTTTCTTAATTTTCAAAAATGAAAAATGTCTTAATAAATCATACACATAGTTCAATAATAGGAGAAAAACATATGAAACTGATTAAAGTGTTAAGTTCAACTTTATTAGCCTCAACGATTTCATTAACAGGACTAAATGTGAGTCACGCTGCACAAAATAACAACACTAATAATTCACAAACTGTATTATTCGATGCGTCACATGAACAAACTGCTGGCGCTGCGGATTGGGTCATGGATGGTGGCTTCTCTGATTACGCTGATTCTATGAGACAACAAGGCTACACTGTAAAAGAAATTGACGGTGAGGATAATATCAATGACCAGACTTTAAGTAATAGCAAGATATTAGTGATTCCTGAAGCCAATATCCCTTTTAAGAAAAAAGAGCAACAAGCCATGGTTCATTATGTAAAAAAAGGTGGCAACATTATCTTTATCGCCGACCATTACAATGCCGATAGAAATTTAAATCGCATCGATTCTTCAGAGGCCATGAACGGTTATCGCCGTGGGGCTTATAAAGACATGACGAAAGATATGACTGCTGATGAGAAGAATTCACAAGCTATGCAAGGCGTGAAAAGTTCGGATTGGCTATCTGACAACTTCGGTATCCGTTTCAGATACAACGCGCTTGGTGATTTAAATACGCAAAATATTGTTCCTAGTTCGGAAAGTTTCGGCATCACTCAAGGCATTCACTCTGTATCTATGCATTCTGGCTCAACATTGGCGATTACGGATCCAACGAAAGCGAAAGGCATCATTTACACGCCTGAACATCTGTCATCTAAACAGAAATGGTCTCATGCTGTAGACCAAGGTATTTACAATGGCGGTGGCGTAGCTGAAGGCCCTTATGTGGCGATTGCGAAAGTCGGCAAAGGTAAAGCAGCCTTTATTGGTGACTCATCGCTAGTAGAAGATAGCACGCCGAAGTATAAACGTGAAGATAATGGCCAGACTAAGAAGACTTACGATGGCTTTAAAGAAGAAGACAACGGCCAACTTTTAACAAATATTACAGATTGGTTTGGAAAAGTAGACAATGCAACGAGCTTGAAAAAAAGTGGTATTAAATTAGATCAACCAACACCTACCCTAGCATTCGAAACACCACAAAATTCAACAGAACCGCAAAAAGAACCGTGGTCTCAACCAACACAAGGTTACAAATGGTATGATCGCTCAACATTTGCACCAGGCAGTTATGGCACAACAAAAGCATCTAACAACCAAAATGATAATTCAAATGCCACTCACGACAACAATAATGATGGTAGCTCTAAAGGAAGCGACACAAAGAGTCCTTCACCTACCCATACAACGAATGGCAACGTGCAATTTCATTTACCAGACAATATTCAACTAAATAAACCGTTCCAAATTACCGTTAATTTAAGTAATATGGAACAAAGTAAAACGCTCGACCAACTAAAATTATCGATTTATCAAAATGGTGGCATGCAATTAGCTAGTTTCACCCAAGACGGTAAAAACTATGAGGACATTGGTTATAGCCAACCTCAAAGCGTGACAACAGACAATGAAGGCAACGCCACACTTACATTTACAGCCAAAGTGAGCACTAACATCTCAGGCGCAAATATTCGCCTTAAACAAGGTAATCAAACACTAGCCACAGGCACAATTCAATAATCTTAAAACAATCTAAAGAGATATAAGAAGATAGCGCATACTTCCCAAACGACGCCCTTCTTTATCTCTTTTTTACGAAAGGACGATACCAATGACACAACTCTCTTTTTACATCGTAAGCGACGTACACGGCTACATCTTTCCCACAGACTTCTCATCACGCAACCAGCAATTACCGATGGGCCTATTGAAAGCCAATCAATTAATCGAAAGTGAGCGCTCCCATGACGACATTAGCTTTAAAATAGATAACGGTGATTTCCTACAAGGCGCCCCATTATGCAATTACTTAGTTTCTGAACGCCAAACTAGTGCCCCATTAACTGATATTTACAACCGACTCAACTTCGATTTTGGCACAATCGGCAATCATGAATTTAATTACGGACTTCCCTACCTTAAAGACACACTCAGCCAGCTTAATCACCCAGTCCTATGCGCCAACATCTTAGATACACAGAACCAACCCTTTACAGGTAACGGCATTCATTTCTTTGAAAAGGCAGGCCTAACAGTCGGCGTCATCGGCCTAACCACACAATACATACCAAACTGGGAACAACCCAACCATATCAAAGACTTACAATTCCGTAGCGCTGTGGATACACTTGAACAATTGTTACCTGACGTACGCAGCAAAGCAGATATCGTCGTCGTGTCGTATCATGGTGGGTTCGAAAGAGACATTGACACTAATGAACCAACAGAAACTTTATCAGGCGAGAACGAAGCCTCAGAGATTCTAAATCAATTTCACGATCAAATCGATGTCCTAATTACAGGACATCAACATCGCGATATCGCCACAGTAAAATACGATACAGCTGTAATCCAACCAGGCACTCGTGCAACACAAGTTGGTAAAGTTACCTTAACAGTAAATGATCAACATCAAATTACTAATAAACAAGTGGCTTTACTACCCGTTACTTCAGAAACAGATTTTGTACTTTTACCAGAAGACGCCTCACTTTTAAATAACTTAGAAAACTGGCTTGATACAAACATCACGACGCTACCTGAACCTATGTTAGTAGAAGACAAATTCGAAGCGCGCGTAAAACCTCATCCGCTTCTAAATTTAATTAATCTCATTCTGTTAGAGAAAAGTGGCGCCGACATCGCAAGCACTGCCCTATTCGATTCAGCAGCTGGCTTTAATACACAAGTGACTATGCGAGATATTATTAATAACTATCCATTCCCTAACACTTTCCAAGTTTTAGAATTAACAGGTGCAGGGATTAAAGAAGCACTCGAACTTTCAGCAAGCTACTTTGCGTTAGATGAAAATAATGAAATAACTATTAACGAGTCGTTCTTGTATCCAAAGCCACAACACTTTAACTATGATATCTACGGTGATATCAGTTATACCATTCACGTCGGGCAACCTATCGGACAACGCGTAACAGATATTAAAGTTGGAAACACACCTTTAAATGAAACACAAAAGTACACAATTTGCGTAAATAATTATCGTGCCGTTGGTGGAGGTAATTATGAAATGTTCGCCCAAGCTCCCGTGGTGAAAGATATTCAAGAAGAAGGCGCTCAAGTGTTAATCGATTATATGACCACTCACAATCTTGATAATCTACCACAAGTAGTAAATTTCGAAGTGACTATTTAAACAACTTAACAAAAATAAAATTAAATAGTATAAAATATAAATATCGATAACTATTTAGGAGTTGAAAAGGATGAGTGAGTTTTTAGCTGCGATTGTTGGTGGGATATTTGCGTTAGTTGGAACATTTTTGGGGATTAGATATCAAATAGCTAAACAAAAAGAGGAAAAACGAGAAGATTATAAAAATGATATTTTGAGCATGGTTGATTTAACTGCTTATAAAGCCTCAAAAATTAGTAAAGTTAATTTAGCTGAAAATACAGCTAAATATAATAAACACCAAACATTAGAACATTGTGAAGACATTGAACATTATTTCGAAAAATTAGATGATCAGATTCAAGAATTATTAGGTACGATGAGCCATCATGAAGAAGATTCAAATCAACCTATTCGTGATTTATTAAATTGTTACGAATCACTTGAAAATTACATTTCAAAATTTTCAATAGCTGCGAGAATTTATGATGACAATTACGAAAAAAATGATTTCGACCGTACAATCATTGTTAAAACGAAAGATAGATTAGATCGTAATGTGGCTAACTTTATTAATGACTTACGTGGTTTTGCAGAAAATAATTTTGATCATAAGATGTATGAACCAAAACTCACATTTTAAGTATATTAATTAAAAATACCTCTAACATCAGTACTTACAACTACTCATGTTAGAGGTATTACTTTATTCTTCAAATTGGATGTTTTTCTTTTCATAAAAATGATTTAACGTATTCAGTAAAATACCTAATATAATAATGCCACCTGATACGAACGTAATGATTAGATAAGGGAAACCAATTGATAATAGAATTGAACCAATCAATGCACCTAAAAAGTTAGCAACATTAAAGATTGAAGCAGCTAACGTGCTAGCTAATAACGGTGCTTCTTTCGCACTTAAAATAATCTTACTGTTAAGTAATGGCGTCGTACCAAATGTACCGAAACCGAATAAGAAACAGATAATAATGGCTAAAATCGCACTATGCACAGCTGTAACGAATGAAATAATCGTTAAGAATAATAATAAAAATGTGTAGAATAAAAATTTCGTTAATTTAGGTTCAGGTACGCTACCTGTAACAAGATTTCCCATTACGCCACCTAAACCGAACATAAATAGGCACAACGTAAGACCTACGATGCCATATGGTGAGAATTTGTGAATCATCGGTTCCATAAATGTATACGTTGTAAATACACCAGAATATCCAAAAATGATAATAGACATAATAATTAAAATGTGTGGATTTTTAAATACTTTCAATTCACCTTTAATATTAGTTTCCGTACTTAAAGTAACGTTAGGGACAAATTTCATCATACCTAACATTGTAATGATAGCTAAACCAATCATTACACCGAAAACAACGCGCCAGTTTGCGAAACCGCCTAAGAATGAACCAAACGGCACACCTAGCATAACCGCAATCGTTAAACCTGCTTGGACTAACGCAATCGCTTGAGGCTGTTTACCACGTGGCGCCACGGCAGCCGCAACACTCATACACACACCAAAGAACGGCGCATGCATTGAAGCAGAAAGCAATCGGGATAACAGTAATATCGGAAAGTTTGGTGCTAACATTCCAATGACATTACTTATTATAAATATCGCCACTAATATAGGTAATAAGCGTTGTGCATGAACTCTCATTGTAAACACGCGCATAAACGGGCCGATGAGTGCCACACCCACAGCATAGACACTAATCAATAAACCCGCGCTCGAAATCGAAACTTTCATATCTCCTGCAATTTGTGTCAATAAACCTGTCACAACATATTCAGCCATGCCCACTGTAAAGGTACCTAGCATGAATATGAAAAACATCATTCTGTTATCCTTCATCATTGCTTCCTCCTTTTTATTCATTTTTAAACAATACGATAGCTATATTACAAAAAATTGTATGCCATGTGAAGAGGTTTGTTCATATTTTTTATTCCCAAAAAGTCTTATCTCATAAGCTTTCATAAACTTTCATTTTATTAAAATTAAGATAATTTCAAATGTATTACCTACGCCTAAGATGTTTGAATATACTTCTGTTAGTCGTATATTTATTCATTTTCATTTATATATACATTCAAAAAATTTCAAACCACATGCTAAATCCCTTCTCATTTTTAAGGGGAAATCTATTGTGTTAGAGTTACCTTAAAGGAGTGACAGTATGCCTAATTCAAAGAAGAATAAAAAAACGTTCTGGGAACTCATTGTGACTTCTATCCCAGAACTGTTAAGTGGAGTTATTCGTTTTTTTAAAAATTTATTTACTTAATAATTAGAAGAATGTGGCGAGTAATTTATGAAAAATAACGCAATAATAACGCATAAGCCTCCTACCATAATGTGAAGCGTAAAAGGTTCGCCTAAACCTATAATTGAAAAAATGGTAGAAAATAAGGGCACTAAAAATAGAAAACTACTCGCAATTGTAGCTCCGCGCATTTTCAAACTACTAAACCATAATCCAAATGAACCTATGGAAGCTGGGAAGACAAGCCACCAAAACCATAGCCAACCCCATCCATTTAGATAAGTGATTGAATAATGCTCCCTTAGGATGACACTTATAAACAACATGATTATGCCACACAATAATAATTGCCAACCCGTTAATACCCAAGGCCCTTTATCAAATGCAACAAGTTTCGTCACGATTGTATTACATGACCAACATAATGAGCCGAGTAATGCCACAAGTGCGCCCCACCCCAATAACGTACGATCTAATCCTAAACAAATAGCCACACCCGTAACGCCTAATACCAATGCGAAACATTTCATCTTCGTTAGATGTTCGTTTAATAAAAAATGTGCAAGCACGGCTAACCATAGAGGATTTGTGAAGAGTAAGACTGCTGATATTGAGGAAGAAACACCAAGTGCCATCGCAATATTTAATAATCCCATCGTTCCAGCCGTTTGTAATAAGCCAATAACCAATACAAATACAAACCCTTTAGAAACACTACCGTTACTTTTAGGTAGTATCTCTTGAAGGCCCCTTTTCAATAAAATAAAAATTATAATAATAAGTCCGGCTATAATAAAACGCCATCCTCCAAGTAACATTGGAGGAACGTGTTCAATTGAAATTAAATATTTCCCTGTTGGAAAAGAAGAGCCCATGCATATTGTGGTTAAAATAATACACACATAAAAAGATAAGTAAGAACGTTGCTGTAATTTCATAGATGTCATCTCCAAATCATTAATTAAAGATAATTAAGATATTCTTTGTCTTTAATTATCATTATAAATACCCTCCTTTAATTTTCAATAATAATATATAAAATTTTTATATTATATTTTATAATTGAATAAATAAGAAGAAACAGGTGGACGTTTATGAAATTATCTAAAGGATGGGAACAAGCCATTTATGTTCTATTAATTCTCAATCATCTGCCCAAACGTAATGTAATGACTTCTATAACGTTAAGCGAACGGTTAAACGTATCTGACTCCTATTTAAAGAAAATTATTAAGTCTCTAGCGAAAGAAGGACTTGTTCATTCAGCACCCGGCAAAAATGGAGGGTTTTCTCTCAATAAGCCTTTAAGTGAAATCACATTTTATGATGTCTTTTTAGCGATTGAAGGACGAGATAAGATTTTCTCAAGTCAACATTTATTGAAATCATTTTTAGGTGAAAATGAAGGCCAAAAAGCTGAATTATGTGTTGTGAGTCACGCACTCAATAATATTGAACAAACATTAATAACAACATTATCTTCTATTACTTTGGAAGATGTTAAACAATCAATTTACACAAAATATAACCTTGAAGAGCTGTCACAATGGATTTCCTCTAATAGTAAAACACACTAGATTTAGCCTTCCGGACGTCTTACTTCAGACAACCCGAAGGCTACTTTTATATATGTTGATGACAAAAATAACTGTCTTTTTGACTAATGTATTTGTCAAAATGACTACGATACTGTATCGTATGAATTAAGGAGTTGATTAAATTGCGAAATCGCCTAAAAGAATTGCGTGCTCGCGATGGCTACAATCAAACACAACTCGCACAAAAAGCCGGCATTTCGCGTCAAACGGTTTCTTTGATTGAACGTAATGATTTCATGCCATCCATCTTAACCGCAGTTAAACTTGCACGTATTTTTAATGAACCAGTTGAAAACGTCTTTATATTCGAGGAGGGAGATTTATGAAAGTAGCCAGATATTTACTTTATGTACTGATAGGAGGGATTATTGGTGGAATTATAGGAGCTTCAATAGGAATGTTAAGTGATGCCAACATTTTTGGTAGCTTACATTTCGCTTCATACAGTTTCACTATTATCGTTACCATTATTGCTTCATTAATTAATATTGGACTTATCTTTGCGATTTGGAAGACCTCTAACACATCTTTGAAATACAAACATAAAACTGAAAATGCTGATGATGCTAACCTTGACCAATATGATCAAAAAGCTAATTTAACCTTCATGAGAACTGGCACATTATATTATATTGCAGTATTAGTCGCTTTATTAAATGTATTTATTATTACCTTAGGTAATGGCCCATCATCTATTTTATTATTAGTTATTGTGCCATTTATGCTATCGATTATTCCGTCAATCATGCTTGGTTTCTTTTATAGAAAATATGATGAACGTATGCCTAAACAAGGCGAAGCTAAATATACAGAACGCGTTTTACAAAGTATGGATGAAGGCGAGCGTCACATTACACTTGAAGCTATGTTTAAAGTCTATCACATTAATATTTCCTTAATTATTATAGGTGCTATGTTCTTAGGTATCTTTTCAATCATTACAGGTATCAACCAAGCTATTGGCATTGGCATTCTAATCATCTTATTTGCCTACAATACATTTGGTTATATGTTAAAAGTACGTAAATTTTATAAATCCTAATTATTTATTACTAAATTTATACTATGATGAAAGTAACAAATTGAAAATCCAATAAAATTCAACGTTATCTACAGAAAGAGAGGATTATTATGGAACATCTTTTGCAAGTGCAACACCTGAACAAATCTTATAAGAAATCCAACTTCAACTTGAATGACATTTCTTTCACTTTAAAACCTGGCGAAGTAATTGGGTTAATTGGAAAGAACGGTTCCGGTAAAACAACGCTAATTAATACGTTAGTAGGCAACCGTTTCAAAGATTCTGGAGAAATTTCATTCTTTGATAAAGTAGTATCTGACAAAGATCATGATTATAAAGAACACATAGGCGTCGTATTTGATGATTTACGTGTCCCAGATAAACTCGAAATCAAAGATATGGATAAAGTTTTTGCGAACATTTTCAAAACATGGAATAGCGAGAAATTCTTTAGTACTATCAAAGAATTTGATCTTCCTACCACGTCTCAAATCAAGACTTTCTCTAGAGGTATGCGTATGAAAGCAGCGCTCTCAATTGCCCTAGCACACGATTCTAAATTATTAATATTAGATGAAGCGACAGCCGGCATGGACGTTTCTGGCCGTGAAGAAGTCATTGAAATGTTAGAAGACTATATTTCAGACGGTAATGGCATCCTAATTTCATCTCACATCTCAGAAGATATTGAACAGTTAGCTACCCAACTTATCTTTATGAAAGACGGCGAAATTGTCTTATATGAAGATAAACATACTCTACTTAATAACTATGGCATTCTTGAAGCTCCTGAAAATGAACTCCCAGAACTTCCAAATGAAATCATAGTAGCCTCAAGAACACGTAACGGCCAACACCAAATATTAATTAATGATTGGTCTCGAGTGACTAACGCTCAATCACTTCAAAGTATCGATGACGCAACAAAATTAATTATGAGAGGTGAAAAATAATGAAGGGCTTATTACTAAGTAGTTTCTATGCATCTAAAAAATCACTTATCACATTTGCGATTGTAGGAACAGTTATGAGTATTATGTTTGGTTTTTTCAGTCCTATGATGACCTGCTTTATGCCAATGGTTATGCTAATGTCACCAGTTACAGATAATCTCAAACGTGAAAAAGACTCTAAATGGATGTATTATATCTCTACTTTACCTACTCATAGAAATGCTTATATTAAAGCATATTTTGCTTTTTATGGAATGTTAATTTTAGCAGGTTTAATCATAGGCGTAATTGTATGTTTATTAACAACTCAAAATATTATGATGACTCTTTTATCTGCTTTTATTGGTATCGGTATGGTTGGGACTTATGCGTTAATGTTCCCTTTCACATTTAAATATGGCCCAGAAAATTCAAATGTGATTATGATTGTGACTTCAATTATTGCTATCGTATTATTTTTATCAATTTGGTTCTTTATAGTTACGCCTATTTTTGTACAGGCTGGTTCATTTAGTAAAGCAGCAAGCAATCCAATAGTGTTATCTGCTACTGGTGGCTACGCTATACTTGGATTGATTATTTGCATAGTTTCATACTTCACATCACTTTCAATATTTAAAAAACAAGAATTATAATTAATCACATATTAATAATACGTAGTATTGTGGGCGAGACGCCTGTGGGAATAGCATCGTCTTGAGACAATACACAATAAAAAAGGTTCTAAACACTACTTACAAGACTTTGTAAAAGGCTTTTCCAAGTGTTTAGAACCTTTTCATTTACCCTTAATTGACTCAAGCAATGCCCACGGCAAGCGAGCCCAAACAATACGAAGTATTAGCTTAGAAACCATCGTTCCAAGTATTGTTTCATTAAATCTCAATTTAGGGTATTGAAAGAGTAAAAGCATTAAATAAAGGAGTTCCTGTTCACATGGATATACAAGCAATTGAACACTATTTAGATATAGATTCGTCACAATATAACGAACCCACAGTCGAAGCACTCGATTATTATATAAAACAGTATATGATGACGGTTCCTTTTGAAAATATAAATGTACAAAACGGCGTACCTATCTCTGTAGAAATTGAAGATTTGTTCGATAAAATTATCAATCAACATCGAGGCGGTTTCTGCTACGAAATGAACCATTTCTTCGGTACTTATCTCGAAGAAAAAGGCTTTACTGTATATCGTATGCCCGCAACGATACATCAACCTGACGGTCATACAAGTCCTCATGGTTCTCATATGTCACTTGTAGTGTCTATAGATGACATCAATTACGTAGCTGATGTAGGCTTTGGCGATTTACCCTTACAATCATTACGCATTGGCACTTTAGACCCTACTCATCCCGTTATGGATTTAACAGGCCAATTTCGTGCTATTTCTGAAAATGAAGACACTTATAGCGTACAAAAACCGGAAAATGAACAATGGGTTACACGCTATGTAGCCGAAATAAAACCTCAAAATATTCATGATTTTGATCCAATGATTGAATATAATTCTAAGAACCCTGAGTCTATCTTTGTAAAACAACTCATAATTACAAAACCACAATTATTCGGACGTGCTACAATGTCGTCTAATCATCTGACATTAAGCAAACAAGACAATAAAGAAAAAATTGATGTTACATCTGATAATTATCGCGACATACTTAAAAAGTATTTCAACTTAGACGTAAAAATCAAACCACTCGAACAATAAATTAATTTTCCCAAATCAAATAAGACATAAAGTGTAATTAAGAGGTGTAAGTGATGAGTAATATAGAAATTGTCGGCGCAAAACAGAATAATTTAAAAAATATAAATGTAATGATTCCAAAGCATCAATTAACCGTTTTTACAGGGCGGTCAGGCTCGGGGAAGTCTTCCCTCGTCTTTAACACAGTCGCTGCAGAATCAGAAAGATTGTTAAATGAAACTTATTCAAGTTATGTCCAACATCAACTCACACAATATGAGAAACCGGATGTGGATCAAATTAAAAATCTTCCTGTCGCAATGATTATTAATCAAAAACGACTTGGAGGTAATTCACGTTCAACGGTAGGTACAATCTCTGATATTTATGCTTCCGTACGACTTTTATGGTCACGAATTGGCGAACCTTTCTTAGGGTATTCTGACATCTTTTCATTCAATAATCCTAAAGGGATGTGCGAGACATGTTCTGGTTTAGGATACGTTGAAGATATCGATTTAGATGAGCTATTAGACTACGATAAATCACTTAATGAAGATGCCATTAAGTTCCCTTCTTTCAGACCTGATAGTTGGCGTGGTAAACGTTATTTATATTCTGGGCTATTTGATAATGATAAAAAATTAAAAGATTATACTAAAGAAGAAATGGATACGTTCCTTTATACAGAACCTACGAAATTAAAGAATCCACCATCAAATTGGCCTAGAACTGCTAAATTTGAAGGATTAATTCATAGATTTCGTCGTTCATTTTTACTAAATGATAATTTTGAAAAGAAACGTTTCAAACAAGATATTGATCGCGTCGTTTCTAAACATGACTGTCCAAGTTGTCATGGCCAACGTCTTAATGACAAAGTATTAAGTTGTAAAATTAATGGCTTGAATATAGCAGAATTTACGAATTTACAAATCGACGAGGCGTTAGCCTTTTTAGAAAAAATAAAATCAGACAAGGCACGTGTGATTATTGAACCGCTCAAACAACAACTTGAAGCATTAAGCTATATTGGCCTAAATTATTTAACGCTAGCAAGAGAGACAACTTCCCTATCTGGCGGTGAGTCACAACGTATCAAACTGATTCGTCATTTAAATAGCCCATTAAGCGATCTCGTTTACATTATTGATGAACCAAGTGTCGGCTTGCACCCTGAGGATATTAAACGTATCAATGACATCATTCAATCGCTAAAAGACAAAGGAAATACGGTTCTCGTCGTTGAGCATGACCCCGACGTCATTAAAACGGCTGACCACATCATTGATTTAGGTCCGCGTGCTGGAAAACATGGTGGTGAAATTACCTTCACAGGCAGCTACAAAGATTTACTTAAATCTAATACAAGCACTGGACATGCGTTAAAACAAACGCACACCTTGAAGTCCAAATTACGCCAACCTAAAGACATGATTAATATTTCAAATATTAGTCGTAATAACCTAAATAATATTTCTACTGAGCTGCCGAAACATGCGATGACAGTCGTTACTGGCGTGGCTGGTTCAGGTAAAAGTTCTTTAATTACGGCTGCGTTCGAACGTAATCAAGATGCCATTTTTATTGATCAGAAACCTGTACATGCCTCAAATCGTTCTAATTTACTGACTTATTTAGACATTTTTGACGATGTACGCAGTTTCTTCAGTAAACATACGGGGCTTAAAAAGAGCATGTTTAGTTATAACTCTGAAGGTGCTTGTCCTGAATGTCATGGTAAAGGGGTATTGAAAACGGAGCTTGCGTTTATGCCGGACTTTTCACAAGTGTGCGAAATGTGTGGTGGCACAAGATACCGTCCTGAAGTGTTAGAGGCGAAAGTAGACGGCTATTCGATTGCTGATATTTTAGCGTTAACCGTTGAAGAAGCGATTGAAAAGTTTAATGACAGCCCTAATATCACGCGTCCGCTTCAAGCTCTAGCTGATACAGGTCTTAACTATATGACGTTAGGTCAATCTCTCGATACGTTATCAGGCGGAGAAATTCAACGCGTGAAGTTAAGTCGCTATCTTACACAAGATGTAACAAATCAATTGTTCATCTTTGACGAACCAACGACGGGCTTGCATGAAGATGATTTACCTATATTAATTGATTGTTTTAATAACTTAATAGATGAAGGTAATACGGTTATCTTAATCGAACATAACTTAACGATGATGACACAAGCAGACTGGCTCATTGATATTGGGCCTTTCGCTGGAGACAAAGGTGGCCAATTGCTTTATGCAGGCCAACCAGAAGGTATTTTTGAAGTTGAAAATTCAGTAACCGCAAAACATTTAAAAGAGTATATTAAGAATTAATTTCTAATATTTAATACTAATAACCCCCGCATGCTGATGTCCCGCGGGGGTTAAAGCTTGCACGATAAAAGTTTACCTACACTTATAGTAACTTATGCTGTTGTAACAATTCTTCAATATAGGTGTTCTTAATTTTCTTCAAGAAAGCATTTAGGGCGAATTGTTGAATTCTATTTTGTTCGGCTAATTCTGTTAAATCTTTGCGATCATTCAATTCATACAGTGCATCCATAAGCACACGTAAATCGAATTCTGACGCAACAACTTCAGGGACACCTCTATCAATATCCAAGAGTTGGTATACCGCTTCCATTGCGGTTCTTACGGAGTATTCTGTTGTAAAGACCGTATCTCTTTCTGTTTCAGCAAAATTCCCAATAAAGGCTAAGTTACGAGAATCCTTAGGCACAACAAGTGGTCTATCACCAACGGCTCTAGGCATAAAATATGAACAGATATATGGCATATAGACAGGTATACTATTGCAGTGAATGTTGGCGAGGTTTTCTATTAAATTTTCAGGGATGCCTATATGATATAACCACTCTTGGCAAATTTCGCTACCACTACACTCGACGATAGGTTTATGGATATAATCGCCTTCTACATTAGAATACAAGGCGTAAACCCATACACTCATTTCATCTTTTGGCTGCGTTTTAAATTGTTGTTGGCGGTTAATGGTAAAACTCATTTGCCAATTAGAATCATTTACAGTAATAATACCACCTGTAACAGTCTTTCCCGATAAAGGATTTCGTTTACATATACGTTCAATGGTGTCGATAATCGTTTTGTTATTGGTAGTGACCGTTGCTGAGACGAACCAACTTTTGTCAGGTAAATCTTGATAGAACTTTTCAGGGCAACCAAACTCAGGACTTTGTTTCACAAGATTGCGCCATAAGTTCCAACTGCCGCCGGGTTGATGATTAGGGGGTGCCGGCGTGTCGTTATCTCCATAAGTTGAACTTTCTGTGATACTGCCATTAGTCACAAAGACCAAATCATTTGGAGTTAATGCAATCGTTTCAAGCTGACCTTGACGTTTCAATTGAATCTCTCGAGCAACTTTCTCTTTAGTTGTGACATCCACTTTAATATCAAGCACTTGTACATCATATTGGAACTGGACACCATGGGACTTTAAATAAGCAATCATAGGACGTACGAGTGATTCATATTGATTGTATTTAGTGAATTTCAAAGCACTGAAATCAGCTAACCCACCAATATGATGAACAAATCTCATTAAATAACGACGCATTTCCATTGCAGAATGCCAAGGTTCAAAGGCAAACATTGTTTTCCAATAAATCCAGAAATTGGAGTGCATAAAATCATTTGTAAAGACATCTGAAATTTTGACGTCGTTCAAATCTTCTTCTTTCTTCAAACATAAAGCGACGATTTCTTTAATGGCTTGTTTCGTTAACGTGAAGTCACCATCAGTGGCTAACTGATGTCCCCTTTTCTCAATAACACGACATCGTGAGTAATTGGGATCCTCTTTGTTCAACCAATAAAACTCATCTAAGACGGAAGCGCCTTCTATTTCCAACGATGGGATGGAGCGAAATAAATCCCATAAACATTCGAAATGATTCTCCATTTCTCTTCCGCCACGTACAACGTAGCCTTTCATCGGAAGTTCAGTACCATCCAAACTTCCACCAGGTTTAGATAACTCCTCTAAAACATGGATTTTTGACCCATCCATTTGCCCATCTCTAATCAAGAAACATGCAGCTGCTAAAGATGCTAACCCAGACCCGATTAGATAAGCAGACTTTCCCTCTACATTTTCTGGTTTTTTAGGACGCGCAAATGCTTCATAATTCCCATTACTATAGTACATTTATTTCACTTCCCAAGCGTTTAAAGTATTTTTAATATTTTTCTGAAAAGTAGTAAACTATAAGTAATTCTTTATGAAATTAATCTACCCTTCGACCTTATTATATGAGGACAAGTGCGCCTGTTGTGCGTCAATAAGAAGGGAATGTATCTTAAGTGACAAATACGTAAAAATGTCCGATATTGGGAGTGAAAAACTTTGAATCCACAAGATTTACGCGTTCAAAAAACACGCCAAGCTATATTGACTACTTTCTTTGAACTTCTCCAAACGAAGACGTTCGAACAAATTACGATTCAAGATTTATGCGATAAAGCAAATGTTCGAAGATCTACATTTTATCGTCATTTTAATGATAAATATGATTTATTAAATTACGGTATTGGACTAATGATTGACCATTTTCGAGAGTTATATTTACCGGAAATTAATCCAGATAACCCCCGTCGTTTTTTTGAAAAGTTAATCAAAGATAATTTGCAGTTTATTCATGAGAATAAAGCAATCGTTCGAAGCGTGATTAATTTAAATTATTACGGTGAAGTTTATAGTATCTTTTACGATCAAATCTACGAAGCGGTTAAAAAACAAATTGAATTCGATAAACAAAGCGGGCAATTTTATGTAGATACAACGATGTATGGGCAGTTTCTTACCGGAGGCATCTTGAGTGTTATCACAAACTGGCTTCAACAAGGACAACAACAGTCTATTGATAAAGTCACTGCAGAAATTGTGGCACTCATCTGTGGCGCTAGAGAAATACATTTGAAAAAACTGAAATAGTACGGCTAAGTCTAAATAAAAAGAAATTCTTAAATGAAATGTTGTGACCTTAGCTAAATACGGACATTCTAAACAACGTATTTGCACCCACTCTTCATCTCTATTTTTAAGAATTTCTTTTTTTACTTTATTAAGTTAAATGTTTAAAATAAATTCCATTTCTTTTCTACGGCTACTTTTGGAGCGCTTGTGTTAGGTAAAAAATAACGGTTATAAGACACATAAGCTTGATTATTGTTATCTACTTTAATTGTCCATTTCTTGCTATCTTTTGGCACGGTATCATATAAATCTTTTTTCACTTCGTAAGTGCGCTTTCCTATCGTATGTTTTCCTTTAGAAAGCACTTTTTTATATTCATATTGTTGACGGTAATATCGAATAACATTATTAGCTATCCTATTTCTACTATATTTCGCGTTATAATCCCCATAAGGTTTAACGTTCAACACGGTTTCGTTTAAACGTAAATTATTTAATTTATTCGTTAATGTAATGTTGTAACCTTTGTCACTTGTGCCTGTTTTCAAACCGTCTGTACCCGGTAAATAGAGCGGTTGATTTTTTAACGATAAATTCGTATTCGTAAAGGTATAACCTTTTTGTGTATCTTGAGGCAATTGCGTTACCTTTAATATCTCAGGATGCTTAGCAATAAGTTCATGCGCTAGTATTGTCATGTCTTTTGAAGTACTTGTAGGATAAATTTGATTTCTATATCTTGATGGTGCGCATTGTCCCAATAAATTATTTTGTGCACCAGCAGGATTAACGAAATGCGTATTATACATTTTAAATATTTGGGCTTGTTGATTCATTTTATCTGTAAATGCTGATGTATTGCCACTTACTTTTTCTCCTAAAATGAGGGCTGCCGTATTACTTGAAGGCAAGGCAGTTTGTTTAATTAATTGGTCAATAGTATATACTTGTCCTGTTTGTAATGGCACAGAAGTTAAATTAGGTGCTGTAGATAATTGAGCATATTGCGCCTTTATTTTTACAGTATCATTTAACTTTAATTTTCCACTATCAATGGCTTCATATACTAAATATAAGGTCATCATTTTAGACAACGAGGCTGGATCAGCCTTTTTATTTCCCTGGTAATCATATAAGATTTGGCCCTGTTGTGTCGTTAAAGTAACGCCATCCGGTTGATAATATGAGCTGACTCCATTAGGTTGAATTCGATTAGAAATATTTACTGGTGTTTCTGCTGCATGTGCGCTTGTTGCACTTAATAAAGCTATAAAACTGATGCTTCCTATACTCTTTACTATTTTCTGAAACATGTTATTCCCTACTTTATATATTTTTATATTGCACAATTTATTATAACTTATTTTTGCTTGTTAATTACATATTAATTTAAAAAATAAATGACTTTACCATCTATTAATAAAGTCATACTAGTAATTAAATTAATAATTGCTCGTTTCATCTTTTCAAAATAAAAACTCTGAAAAGAATTCGATGTGTTCTTCTCAGAGTTTCTATGCTTACCTAATGATGCCCCACGTATAATCAATTACTTATAATCTTTGTCACCTTTAAAATATTGGCGGTCTTCTTTGCTGTAAACCTTTTCCGGATCTAAGAATGGTTTCAATTTATATTTAAATTCATATAAGTTTAAACCATCGATAGCGACACGGTCTTGGTAAACACTGTCTTTACCAACATCTGTGAAGTTATTAGGTCCTACACCAGCAATGTACTTAAAGCCTGCTTGGTGATCTAAATAATTATAGGCTTGTGACCCTCTATCTTGTGCGCCATGTGGGAAAATAAAGAGATCTGTTTTACCTATGATTGGTGTCACTTCTTTATCCCATCGTTTCGTGTCAGCGACAATGCGATCGTATGAACTATGTGCGAAATCGATGTGTCCCCAAGAATGACTTGCGAATGTCCAACCATCACGCTTCATCGCATTAGCGACTTTAGTGGCTTGTTCTTTACGTTTGTCATAATCTTTACTATCTAATTCGTTTGTACGATAGCCAAGCACACCATTATAACCTGTTAAAGCAACGACACCTTTTTGCCCATTGTACGAGAAATCAGGATGCTTTTTCACGAAGTTATTTAAAATTGGTACGATATCGTTTGTTTCACTTTGAGTGACTTTGCCATCTTTACCTTTCGTTTCAGAAACTACATGATTATTTTTATCTAACACTAAACGGTCTGCATAACCATGACCACGCATATACTCGTAGTAGTTCATATCATCGATAGATAAGATAAGTGGTTTTTTGCCTTTAGGTAATTTAATTTCTTTCTTTTTAACTGGATTTGATTTTAAATCATAAACATCATGCGGATCTACTAATATGTAATTATGTTTATAAAGCTCATCTAGCGATTTATTGAACTCATCAACTGTAATCATCCAATCATTATTCCCTTTAGCAGAACTAGGATCCCCCGTAAATGCTACCTTTGGTTCTGTAATCAGTGGATGATAGAAGACGTGAGCAACATCGCCCTTATATGTAACCCAATCTTTTTGGTCTTTATTTTTCTTTTTCGCATACATGTTTTCTTCTTTTTTTCTATCTTCTGCGGATTTCTTGTCTGTCCCATCATGAGATTGTGATGTAGATTGACACGCACATAAAACAATTGCTAATAAAACTGTGACTAGTCCAAGTAAATATTTTTTAGCCATTCATCTGCTCCTTTAAATTGAGTATAAATTTTATGCCGTTCATCAATACATTATATATTATTGTTATATTATTTATAATACATCAATTAGAACTTAACAAAATTTTTACATGAATTTAATCACTCAGATGAATAAATACGTTATTTCTTATTTACTAGTTTTATAATTACATTGATGATAAGTAAAATGACGATGACAAACTTTATAATAAGTTCATACAATTGTGGCATATTAATGGTGCTAATTAAGCAGAAAACTATAATAAGGACTAGCGCAATTTTGTCATAAATATCAAAATTCATATCATTTACCCTTTCTTTACAATCAAATTATAGAATTTCCTTGATATAAATGAAGCTGAGACAATAATAAAGTGTCTCAGCCTTCGTTAACATATTGGCAGTAGCTGACTGATTTGAAATGCGCTTAAAGCAAGCTTTTTCAAATCTAGTCAACCTTGCCTGGTGGGCGGGGCCCCAACATAGAGACTTTCGAAAAGAAAGTCTACAAACAAAGCAAGTTGGGGATACGACGAAATTAGTGTTTAATTTCTGTCCCACTCCCTCGTTATCTATTTTAGCTTCTATTTTCAAAAATAAAAAATTTAAAATTCTAAGTCCGCTTCTAAGTCTTCAAAGGTTGGCATTCCACCTTGTGCGCCCATGCCTGTCACGGAATAACTCGCCGCTAAGTTAGCGAATGTGACCGCTTCTGCCAGGTCGTAACCTTTCTGTAGACCTACTGCTAGCGCGCCATTAAACGTGTCACCAGCACCTGTCGTGTCTTTCACTTCACGCTTAAAGCCTTTAATTTCCACTTGTTCAAGGCCATTATGATATACTGCGCCAAGTTCGCCTAACGTCACGATCAATTTATCAGGATAGCGTTCCAATGCGCCATCAACGTCGCCTTCAAACATATTCTCACTTTCTGTTTCATTCGGTGTGAGATACGTCACTTGTTCAAGCACATCGTCAGAAATTTCTCTGTACGGCGCTGGATTTAAGATCGAAATTACATCATGTTCATAACAATATTTCACTGCCGTTTCGACCGTTTCAGCCGGAATTTCTTGTTGCAATAACACGATGTCACCAGGTTGCGTTGACGCTAAGGCCTCTTGAACATAGTCGGGCGTTACTTCATTATTCGCTGATGGCACGACAATAATACTGTTATCGTTATCGGCCAATGTGATGTGCGCAGTTCCTGAAGGACCTTCCGTAGGTTTCACATGCTCCACGTTAATTTGGTTATTTTTTAAATTTTGGAAAATGTCTTCCCCAAACGTATCGTTGCCAATACGACCAATCATATGTACATCTTGTCCTAAACGTGCCGCTGCTACGGCTTGGTTGGCACCTTTACCACCCGGTGTCGTAAAAAATGAGTCGCCAAGTACGGTTTCACCTTTTCCAGGGACAATCGACGTTGCTACAACTAAATCCATCGACATACTACCAATTACATAAATCTGTCTCTCCATATGTCACACCTCATCATTATCTAATGTCTTACTCTTATCATACCCAAGTTGATATAGGTGTGAAAACTGAAATCAATTAACTTATGCTTCTGAAGATGGACGCGTCGTACCCGCGTATAAAACAATCCAAGTCGCAAAAATGAATGGTGCAGTAAAGATAGGCAATCCAACAGGCGCAAGCATTGTAGCTAACGCGCCATGCATCACTACCGTCAATAATAGACCGGTGATAACAGCTACGTAACGATTTAATTTAGTTTGGAAAGTCGCACCTAATGCGATACCAGTCAAGATAGAGTTATATCCGTATAAACCGTTTGTAATAGATGGGTAATCTCCACCAAGTAAGACAATAAATACGACAGCTAAGACACTTGAAATAACAGCGAAGATGCCACCTCTTACTGAACCGATAAATATTCCGATAATGATTAAAATACTTCCAATAATCGATGTCACAAGGAAGATTTCACTAAAGTTCGTTATAATCCCACTAATCCAACTGATGTGATCATGGTTAATTACTGGATGTTTGATATGTTGAGGCAAAATATCAAGTTTAACATGCAACTTCCCGAACTGAGTCGTCATCGCTAATACTAACCAAGTTGTTAAGACAAACGGGAAAGTTAACATAGGGACACCAAATGGTTTTAAGAACTCACGCACAGCAGCACCTACTGGCAACGTTAAAATTGTCGCTACTATCAATACAACCCAAGCAATAATGGAAGATTGTAAGAATAATGCGAGGCCAATGGCAGTTAACACTGAATTATAACCGGCTAATCCATTGTTAATTTCTTCATCACTGTAATTAAATAAAGGGGCTAACAATAGTGATAATAAGCTACCTATTGCTGCTGCAAGTCCAACTTCCCAGTTCGCAATAAATAAGCCTATTAAAATGAGCAAACCCGTCCACTTATTATTCATGAATACAACTTGCGCTACATTTTTTAAAAATACATCTACATATTTCACAAACTCACCTTACTTTTCGCTATTAACATTTACTTTCTTAACCTCTAAATTTTAGCACTATTATTACATTTTTTAAAATACTTTGATAAAATTAAAACTTCTGAAAAATTATTTAAAATAAAAATTAAAAATTTTTAAAAAGGTATTTTCCTTGTGAAAAGTTTTCATTCATTCTAACATAAGAAGTGTAATACCTATTTTAAATTACCAAGGAA
>NZ_PPRC01000030.1 GCF_002902565.1 Staphylococcus petrasii
AGATGTGTATAAGAGACAGGATTATAGGAGCTTCGTGTTTGTTAGTTGGCTGTGGTGCTCAGAACTTAGGTCCTTTAGAAGATAAAACAACTAAATTAAGAGATGAAAACCACAACTTGAAACTCGATATTCAACAACTAAATCAAGATATCAGTGATCAGAAATCACAACTAAATGCTTTAAATAATGATAAGAAAAATGTTTCACAAACGGTAGATAATAATAATGAAACAGAATTTTTAAATGCTAGTTCCCAATATTATCAAGATATTGCAAAAGTTATTGGGAATTTCAATAATCTTGATTTAACTAAAAAGAAAAAAGAAGATAAAAATCAAAATTTAGAGAAACTGAATTCACTTTCTAATGATATAGATGACGCTTATAGTAAATATAAAAGTTCGGTATCTAAAAATAAAATGAGTGACAGTAATGAAAGTACCGATAAAAATATTAAACAGCTAAATAAAAATATTCAATCTGCATTTAAGGATATTAAAAATGGATATGAATCAAATGATAAAGATAAATTAAATCAAGGACGAACTAAATTATCACAAATCAATCTATCTAGTAATTCTTAATCATAGGAGTTTTTTAATTGAAAAATGTAATTTTTTATATTGTTTTAGCGATTGCAGCAATTGGGTTAATTTTAAATCTAAATGTATTCTTAATGTCGTTTGTCAAAACAATCTTTACTTTTGCAATTATTGCAGGAATTATTTATCTTATTTATTACTTCTTCTTTCTTACTGAAGACCAAAGAAAGTATAGAAAAGCAGTAAGAAAATATAAACGACGTAATCGACGCAATGGCAAATAATCATAAATATAAAAGAGGCTGAATCTTTAGTGTAAATCTGATTAGTCAATAGTACTTCACCATTGCCTTCAGATTTTACATTTTTCAGCCTCTTTTTTTAATTATTTTTTATATAACCAGTCATCTGAACGATATTTTTCTTCAAGTTCTTTGACTTCTGCTAATTGAGCATCAGTTAAAGTTAAAGGTTTAAAGTCGATATTTAACCCTTTTTTAAATCCTTCTTCAAATGCTTTTTCCATTTCTTCTATAGAGATATGACGATCAGAAATATCATTTATTGCTACAGCTTTATCAACAAACGCTTTTTTCATTTTATCTTTTAAACGCTCATTTTTGAAAATGAACATATCAAATAATTCATCAACGTCTACATCTTGAAGTAACGAACCATGTTGTAATATAACGCCCTTTTGACGCGTTTGCGCACTACCTGCTATTTTACGTCCCTCAACTACCAATTCATACCAACTTGGCGCATCGAAACACACAGCACTTCTAGGTTGCTTTAATTTTTCTCTCTCTTCTTTTGAGCGTGGAATAGCGAAATAAGCATCAAATCCTAAAATTTTAAATCCTTTTAAAAGACCTTCTGAAATAACTCTATAAGCTTCCGTTACTGTAGATGGCATATCAGGATGAGATTCTGGAACGATAACACTATACGTTAACTCTTTATCATGTAAAACGCCTCTACCGCCTGTTTGACGTCGTACTAAGCCAAATCCTTTTTCTTTAACTTTATCGATATCTATTTCTTTTGTTAATCTTTGAAAATATCCTACCGATAATGTTGCAGGATTCCATGTATAAAATCTTATTACTGGATCAATTTCTCCTCGAGAAACAAAATTTAATAAAGCTTCGTCCATAGCCATATTATAATATGGATCATGACTTCCAGTATTAATAAAATTCCATGTTTCAGTCATAAAAAAACTCCAATCACAACTTTTTATTTATTTATAAATCGTATATATAAATTAGTATTAAATTAAATAAAGCCATAATTAGACAATAAAAAAATTTTGATAAATTGTGCTAACAGCTTTATAATTATAATATCGGTTAATTAGGGAGGATGCAATATGAATGTATCTTTGATTATAGCATTGGTTATTATAGTCTTAATTATTCTTTACATGTTAGGAAATTGGTTTCTCAATAAACGTGCTGTAACAGAATTAGAACAAAATGAATTTCATAAGGGCTTAAGAAAAGCTCAAGTCATTGATGTACGAGAAAAAGTTGATTATGACTATGGTCATATTAATGGCGCACGTAATATTCCAATCTCAATGTTTAGCCAAAGATTCCAAGGTTTAAGAAAAGACCAACCTATTTATCTTTGTGATGCTAACGGCATAGCTGGTTATCGTGCAGCACGTATCCTTAAAAAGAATGGCTATAAAGATATTTACATGCTTAAAGGTGGATATAAAAAATGGACTGGCAAAATTAAAACTAAAAAATAGTTGATTGCTAGTACCAATATTAAACTCTTAGAGATTAGCTCTAAGAGTTTTTATTTTTGATTTATATAAATGCTAAACAGATAATTAATAATACAAAAATAAGACAGGCACAAACTTTTTATTGTGCCTGTCTTTCTATTTACAATGAATTATTTTTTCTCTTCATGTAATTTTTCGAATTTTAATACTGGTTTACGAGCAGCCGTAGTTTCATCTAATCTATCAATGATTGTAGTATGAGGCGCTTCTAAAACAGTATCAGGATTATTTTCAGCTTCATCAGCAATTTGTAACATTGCATCAATGAAGTAATCTAATGTTTCTTTAGATTCAGTTTCAGTAGGCTCAATCATCATACCTTCTTCCACGTTTAATGGGAAGTAGATAGTTGGTGGATGAACACCAAAGTCTAATAAACGTTTAGCCATATCTAATGTACGAACACCGTGTTCTTTTTGTTTAGAACCACTAAGTACGAATTCATGTTTACAATATTGATCATAAGGAATTTCGTAACGCTCTTTTAAGCGTGCTTTAATGTAGTTTGCATTAAGTACTGCAGCTTCTGATACTTCTCTTAAACCTTCAGCACCCATAGTTCTAATATAAGTGTACGCTCTTAAGTAGATTCCAAAGTTACCATAGAATGGTTTAACACGACCGATAGAATTTTCAATATCGTTATCATATTTGAAAGTATCGCCATCTTTAACAACCATTGGTTTAGGAAGATAGCTTGCTAATTCTTTTTTAACACCTACTGGGCCTGAACCAGGACCACCGCCACCGTGTGGGCCAGTGAATGTTTTGTGTAAGTTTAAGTGTACAGCGTCAAATCCCATATCTCCAGGACGAACTTTATCCATAATAGCATTTAAGTTTGCACCATCATAGTATAATAAACCGCCTGCTTCGTGAACGATTTCACGGATTTCCATAATATTTTTTTCGAAAATACCTAAAGTATTAGGGTTTGTTAACATAATTGCTGCTGTATTTTCATTTACAACGCGTTTTAAGTCTTCAATATCAACTTCGCCACGTTCATTTGATTTAACAGTTACAGATTTGAAACCTGCAAATGAAGCTGACGCTGGGTTAGTACCATGTGCTGAGTCAGGAACGATAACTTCATCACGATGACCTTCACCATTAGCAATGTGATAAGCTTTAAAGATCATTAAAGCTGTCCATTCACCATGGGCACCAGCAGCTGGTTGTAAAGTAACTTCATCCATGCCTGTAATTTCTTTTAATTCTTCTTGTAAGCTATAGATAATTTCAAGAGAACCTTGTACTTGTTCTTCTTCTTGTAATGGATGAGATTCAGCGAATCCTGGAATACGTGCTACTCTTTCATTGATTTTTGGATTGTATTTCATTGTACATGATCCTAGTGGATAGAAACCAGAATCTACACCAAAGTTTTTATTTGAAAGTTCAGTGTAATGACGTACTAAATCTAATTCAGCTACCTCTGGGAATTCTGCTTTATCTTTACGGATGAACTTGTCATCTAAAATGCTTTCAACAGAATCACCTTTAATATCACTTTGAGGTAATGAGTATGCATATCTACCTGCTCTAGATCTTTCGAAAATTAATGGACTTGATTTACTTACTACCATTTAGCTCACCAGCTTTCTTAACAAATGTATCTATTTCATCTTTTGTTCTTAATTCAGTAACAGCTACTAACATATGATTTTCAAAGTCACTAGATGCTTCACCTAAATCAAAGCCACCAATAAAGCCTTCTTCGGCTAATTGTTTGTTTACTTCTTTGATTGGTTTATCAAATTTAACTACGAATTCGTTAAATGATGTTCCATCTAATACTTCAAAACCATTTTCTTTAAATTGATTTTTTGCATAATTAGCGTGTTCTAAGTTTTGAACTGCAATATCATAAACACCTTGTTTACCAAGAGCAGACATAGCAATTGATGAAGCTAAAGCATTAAGAGCTTGGTTAGAACAAATATTTGAAGTCGCTTTGTCACGACGAATATGTTGTTCACGAGCTTGTAATGTTAATACAAAACCTCTGTTACCGTCATCATCTTGAGTTTCACCAACTAATCTACCTGGTACTTTACGCATTAATTTTTTAGTAGTAGCGAAGTAACCACAGTGTGGTCCACCGAATTGAGTTGGGATACCGAATGGTTGAGTATCACCTACTACGATATCTGCGCCAAATGAACCTGGAGGAGTTAATAAACCTAAAGCTAATGGGTTAGCATATACGATAAATAAAGCTTTTTTATCTTCAATAAATGAATGAATTTTTTCTAAATCTTCAATTGAACCGTAGAAGTTTGGATATTGAACAGCAACAGCAGCTGTTTCATCATCCACAGCTTGTTCTAATTTTTCTAAATCAGTGATTGTACCATCTAAATCAACTTCTACAATTTCAAATTCTTCACGAACTTTTACATAAGTTTTAAGCACTTGTAATGCTTGATAGTGAAGACCTTTTGAAACGACAATTTTATTCTTTTTAGTATGGTTGAAAGCTAAGATACAAGCTTCAGCGAAACTAGTGATACCATCATACATTGAAGAGTTAGCTACATCCATATTAGTTAATTCACAAATTAGCGTTTGGAATTCAAAAATAGCTTGTAATTCACCTTGAGAAATTTCTGGTTGGTAAGGTGTATAAGCTGTATAGAATTCTGAACGAGAAATCATTGCATCTACTACTGCAGGTGCATAGTGATCATACACACCAGCACCTAAGAATGATGCATGTGTTTCTTTAGTAATATTTTTATTAGCTACTCTGCTTAATCTTTTTAATAAAGTTGTTTCAGCTTCACCACTAGCGATATTTAAATCCCTGTTTAATAAAATATCTTCTGGTACATCACCAAATAATTCATTAATAGAATTAGCACCAATAGTCTCTAACATTTCTTTTTTATCTTTTTCAGTTAATGGTATATAACGATGACTCACAATACACACCCCTTAATTATTTTTCGATTTGATTTTTCTTAACGATTTTAGCTTTAAGCTGTCTTTTACGTACTTGAACTAGTAATTCTCTTCCCATTTCAAATTCATCACGTTTAATAATTGCCATCGCAATTGATTTACCTGATGATGGTGATTGAGTTCCAGATGTAACTTCCCCGATTTGATTACCATCTAGATCTAATACTGGATAACCAGTTCTTGCGATACCTTTTTCAAGTAATTCTAAACCAACAGTTCTACGTTCAGAACCATTTTCTTTTTGATCTTTTAATACTGATTTACCAATGAAGTCTTCTTCGATTAATGGTTTAGCAGCGAAAGCGATACCACCTTCATATGGAGTGATAGATTCAGTAAGATCTTGACCATGTAATGGTAATCCAGCTTCAAGTCTTAATGTGTCTCTTGCACCTAATCCACAAGGAACTACATCATGTGAGATAAAGCCGTTCCAGATATCTACTGTATCTTTTGCATCGCAATAGATTTCAAAGCCATCTTCGCCAGTGTAACCAGATTGAGATAAAATAACATTTTTACCAAATAAAGTAACACCTTGTTTAAAATCAAATGGTTTCATTTCACTTACATCAACATCAACTAATTCACTAACTAAATCTCTTGCTTTAGGGCCTTGAACAGCTAATTGACCATATTGATCAGAAATGTTTGATACTTCAACATCAAAGTCAGCTGATTGTTTTTGAACCCAAGCAAAGTCTTTATCAGTGTTAGCAGCATTAACAATTAATAAATAATCGTTTTCGCCTAATTTATATGTTACTAAGTCATCAATGATACCGCCTTCTTCATTACATAAAGCAGTATATTGTGCTTTAGTTTCAGTTAAATTGTTAGTATCGTTTGATAATAAGTATTGGACAAATTTACTAGCATCGTTACCTTTAATTGAGATTTCTCCCATGTGGCTAACATCGAACATACCTACATTATATCTAACTGCATTATGTTCTTCTTTGATACTTGTAAACTGAACAGGCATTGCCCATCCACCGAATTCTACTATTTTAGCACCACTGTCTACGTAATTTTGATACAATGGTGTTTTTTTTAATTCGCTTGTCATTTGAAAACCCCCTATAATTTTTATAAAAAAACAGAGTAGCAAATTGCTACCCTGTTTATACACTTAATCCAGGAATGCGTAACAGTATTATCCTTTTGCCTGAGAGTTTCGTATTATACTTGCACCTTCGGCGATAAAGAAAAAATCACAGTGGAATCTATTACACTTATATAAGATACATATGATTATCAATATTCTCTCTAATACTGATCAACCGCAAGATAGATGATTTATGATAAAATCATAAATTTCTTTGATTGTTTTTTCACTATTCACTTTCATGAATGCGATTTCATTATATCTTGAAACCCTTGATGAATACAAGTTTTTTAACTGATTTTTAGTCTTATTTTTAGCATTAGGTCTGTGAGGGTCGTTTACGATTCGTCGATAAATAGTATCAATGTGGCAATCTAACCAAATAACATTTGTTAATTGCTTCAAAATATTTAAAGAATCAATGTTTTCTATTACGCCCCCACCAGTAGAAATAACATCATATTTTGATATACATTCTTTTAAATATTTATAT
>NZ_PPRC01000031.1 GCF_002902565.1 Staphylococcus petrasii
TTTAAATAAAGTGAATCCTGATAAGTTATATGTTATTGACCGTAGTAATAATGGTACAGATAAGCAACTTCCGAAATTATTACATACAGATATTATTAAAAATATGAAAGCAGTAAAAAATAAACAAGTATATCAATTTGAAGCCAACGCTTGGTTTTTCAGTGAAGGTGGTATTAAAACTACCATTAAACAATTAGATGATATTGAAGCAACATTTAAAAAGTAATTAATATAACAAAACCGTTGAAACATCATAATAGTTCAACGGTTTTGTTCTCTATTCGCTTCTATTTTCCATAGAAAAGTTATTAAAATCGACGACGATATTTTCTTTCTTCATTTTCATACTTCTGGATTTCTTTTTCTAACTTTCTTTGTTTACGCTCACGTCTCCAATTTCTAGTAAAATACCATAATAAGAAACTGATAATTAAACTAATGATTGCTAAGAAAGCAGCATATCCAAGTAATGGTTGGAATGAAATATCATAGAAATTGGGTATAAAGAATGCTAAAATTCCCAACACTATAAAAGTAATCACTGCTGATATGATCCACTTTTTCAAAACTAAAGAACAAAATACAGTTAAAAGGATCATAGCAACTATAGTAATCCATAAATAATTAGGCATATCAAAAATAGTCATGTAAAACTCCTTACATTGTAAATAATTATAAATGTATATAGTATTATTCTAGTTAATTATACAATGTTATAACAGTGATTTACTCGGCCTAAAGGCTTAATAATGAGATTGAAAATAAACTTGTGTATAATGATTGTAAAACTAGATTCAAGGAGTGATTAGATGTCAACAGGCTTACCATTTAGAAAAGATGTGCCTCAAGAAGAAAAATGGGATTTAAAAGATTTATTTAAAGATGACCAACAGTTTTATGAAGTTTTAGAAAAAACGATTAATGATGCTAAAGAATTAAATAAAGAATTTAAAAATAAAATATCCCCTTCTAATATTCATGAGGTATTAGATAAATATGAAACGATTCTGATTCAATTAGATCGTTTAGGTAATTATGCAGAATTAAGATTAAGCGTGGAAACTTCAAATGAAGAAGCTCAAACATTAAGTGCTAAACTTTCAACTTCTTATGGCAAAATTACTAGCCAATTATCCTTTGTAGAATCAGAAATTTCAGCGTTGTCTGATAGTGAGATTGAAAGCGCTATGGCTAATTCAAACGTCCCTCACTATTTACAAAAAATAATGAGTAATAAGCCTTATCAATTATCTCCAGAAGTAGAAGAAGTGTTAGCAAGTTTATCCCCTACTTTCCAAAGTGCATATGAACTTTACGGCACAACTAAAATGTTAGATATAGCTTTTGAATCATTTGAACATAATAACGTGAATTACCCTTTAGATTATGCAACTTTTGAAAATGAATATGAGGATAACCCAGATCCTGAATTCAGACGTAAAAGTTTCCAAAATTTCAGTAATGCCCTACGAAAATATCAACATACTACGGCAGCTACTTATAATCAGCATGTTCAACAGGAAAAAATTGAAGCAGATTTAAGAGGTTATGACTCAGTTATTGATTACCTATTACATGACCAAGAAGTAACACGAGAAATGTATGACCGTCAAATTGATGTCATAATGAGTGACTTAGCACCAGTAATGCAAAAATATGCGAAGTTACTTCAAAGAATTCATGGTTTAGATAAAATGCGTTTTGAGGATTTGAAAATCTCAGTAGACCCAAGTTATGAACCTCAAATTTCTATTGAAGAATCTAAGAAGTATATTCATGGTGCGCTTAATGTCTTAGGTGAAGATTATATTAAAATGATTGATAACGCCTACCAAGATCGTTGGATTGATTTTGCTCAAAATAAAGGCAAAGATACTGGTGCTTACTGTGCAAGTCCATATTTCACACATTCTTATGTGTTTATTTCTTGGACTGGAAAAATGGCCGAAACATTTGTATTAGCGCATGAATTAGGCCATGCAGGACACTTTACATTAGCACAACAACATCAAAACTTATTAGACTCTGAAGCTTCAATGTATTTTGTTGAGGCACCTTCTACTATGAATGAAATGCTTATGGCGAATTACTTATTCAGTAATAGTGATAATCCTAAATTTAAACGTTGGGTAATTGGTTCTATTTTATCTCGTACTTATTATCATAATATGGTTACGCATTTGCTTGAAGCGGCATATCAACGAGAAGTTTATCGTAAAGTTGATAATGGCGAATCTCTTACTGCTACAGTATTGAATAATATTATGCGTACGGTTTATGAGCAATTTTTCGGAGATGCAGTTGAACTCACTGAAGGTACAGAATTAACTTGGATGCGTCAACCTCACTATTATATGGGATTATATTCATATACTTATTCTGCTGGATTAACAATCGGAACAGTAATGTCTCAGAAAATTAGACAAGAAGGCCAACCAGCTGTAGATGCTTGGTTAGACACACTTAAAGCTGGAGGCAGTAAATCACCAGTAGAACTTGCTAAAATTGCTGGTGTTGATATTACAACAGATGCGCCATTGAAATCTACAATTAAATATATATCTGAATTAGTAAATGAAGTCGAATCGCTTACAGACCAAATTGAACAAGAAGCTTAATCGATATTAGTTACTAATACACGCCATTTTTCTAAAAAACAAAAATCCCCGTTATTCAAATAATCGCGAATAACGGGGTTAATTATATTTATTTATCTAAATTTGGGTTATTTTAGAATAAATGTATTTATTGAAAAACTCGAATTTCGTTTCTCGGATTTCTCTTATTGACGAGAAGACTTTTCATAATGTTCGCCAGTAAAATAATAATATACACTTTCAGCGATATTACTTACATGGTCTCCTACGCGTTCTAAATTTCTTGCGGCTAAATGTGCTTGTCCAGCTACAAATGGATCATTATCGATAAGATACGTAGTATTCACGATATTAATATACAAATCATCGATATCTTGATCTCGTTCAATTACTTCTTTAATCAATGTAATATCTTCATGTTTAGCAGCATTATTTAAATCTTGAAGCATAAGCATTGCTAATTTACCCATTGTTTTTAAACGTGTTAAAACATAATGGTCTGTAATCTTCACTCTTAAACGAATATGAGCGATATTAGCAGCATTATCCCCCATTCTTTCGAAATCTGTTGAAATTTTTAAAGCTGACATCATCATTCTTAAATCAGTTGCAATTGGTTGCTGTTTAGTAATTAGCATAATTACTTTTTCATTGATTTCACAATCGAACTCATTAATTTCTTTATCTTTTTCAATGACTTGTCTTGCAAAATTTTTATCATCTTCACTTAACGACACTAATGCATTTTCAATATTAAAATAAACACGAAGACCAAGCCGACGGATATCTTTGATTAAATCGTCTAGTTGACCTTCGTATTTTTGTCTAATAATCGTCATGTTGAATATTAACCGAAACGTCCTGAAATGTAGTCTTCTGTTTGTTTATCAGAAGGATTAGAGAAGATTTTATCAGTGTCGTCGTATTCATTTACATAACCATTAAGGAAGAATGCAGTTTTGTCAGATACACGCGCAGCTTGTTGCATGTTGTGTGTAACCATAATAATTGAATAATTTTCTTTTAATTCTTGAACTAATTCTTCAACTCTTAAAGTTGAGATTGGGTCAAGTGCTGATGTTGGTTCGTCCATTAGGATAACATCAGGTTCAATTGCTAAACATCTTGCAATACATACACGTTGTTGTTGCCCACCAGATAAACCGTAAGCATTTGTATGTAATCTATCTTTTAACTCATCCCAGATTGCAGCGCCACGTAGTGATTTTTCAACAATTTCATCAAGGATTTTTTTATCTTTAATACCATGTGTTTTAGGACCATAAGTAATATTATCATAAATTGATTTAGGGAATGGGTTTGGTTGTTGGAATACCATTCCTACATTTGTTCTTAATTTTTCTTTTGAATAATTTTCATCAAAGATGTTTTGATCACGGTATAAAATTTTACCTGCAGTTTTTACTGATGGTACTAATTCAACCATGCGGTTTAATGTTTTAATGTAAGTTGATTTACCACAACCTGATGGTCCGATAATAGCTGTTACATTATTTTCTAAAATATCTAAATTGATATTTTGTAAAGCATGAGTATCTCCATACCATAAGTCTAAATTTTGTGTAGAATATACTACTTTTTTATTAGTATCAGATTCTTTAGATTGGTTGTTTTGTTTTTCGTTTGAAGAAACAACAGTAGATACTGGTGTTTGAGAATGATCAGTATGTTTTGCTACTTCTTGATTTTTTTCTTCTACATTTGTATTTGCCATAATTAAAACTCCTTCTATATTTGAGAGAAAAGTGGTAATACACATTTTCTCTCCCCCAAAATTACGTTAAATGAATTTAAATTAATATTTTCTTGAGAATTTGTTACGTAAGAAAATAGCAACAGCATTCATTAATAATAAGATTACAAGTAATACGATAATTGCAGCTGAAGCAACGTTTTGGAATTCAGCTTGTGGCATTTTAGCCCATGTATAAATTTGTGTTGGTAATGCTGTGAACATTGACATAATGCTTGTTGGTGTCGCTAATAAAATTGTTGGAACACCGATTAAGATTAATGGTGCTGTTTCACCTAATGCACGAGATAAAGATAAGATGAAACCAGTTAAGATACCAGGTAATGATGCTGGTAATACTACACGTCTAATAGTTTGCCATTTATTCGCACCTAAACCATACGATGCTTCACGAACAGAGTTAGGTACGGCTCTAATTGCTTCCTGACTTGATACGATAATAATCGGTAAAATAAGTAATGACATTGTTAATGCTGCAGCGATAATACTATTACCCAATGCTAATGCTTGAATACCGCCACCACGAACGAATAATGTTAAACCTAATAAACCGAATACGATTGAAGGAACCCCTGCTAAGTTAGAAATACTAATTTTAATGAAACTAGTGAAAAAGTTATCTTTAGCGTATTCTTCTAAGTAAATTGCAGTTCCTACACCTAAAATAATAGAAATTGGAATAATACTAATCATTAACCAAATTGTTCCGGCTAATGCACCTTTAATACCTGCCTGTGAAGGTGTTGAAGATGAGAAGTTAGTAAAGAATTCAGGTGTTAAGTGACCTACACCTTTAACAAGCGTTTGTACAAGTAATGCAACAAGTACTAATAATGCAATAACAATACATGCAAAGAACAACCATTTATTAATCTTATTTGTAGTCGCTCGACTCGAAATATTTTTTTCAACTTTACTTTGGTCTATTAAGCCTTTTGCTTTAGGATTTGTAGTATTAGGATTCGTAGTAGTTGTCATATTAATACTCCTCTCTGAAGCGTTTAGCAACCCAATATGAGATAAGGTTCATAATTAAAGTGAAAACGAATAATGTGAAACCTACAGCATAAATACTGTAGTATACGTCTGAACCGAAAGTCGCGTCTCCAGTCGCAATTTCAACAATATAACCAGTCATTGTTTGAATTGAGCTAGTTAATGATAATGATGCTGTTGGTGAACTACCTGCTGCTAATGATACGATCATTGTTTCCCCGATTGATCTTGAAATACCTAATACGATTGAGGCAACAACACCAGATGCAGCAGCTGGAAGTACAACTTTAGTCGCTACTTCAAATTTAGTTGATCCTAAACCATAAGCACCTTCACGAATTTTATTAGGTACAGATGCCATAGCGTCTTCACTCATACTTGTGATGATAGGAACAATCATGATACCTACTACAATCCCTGGACTGATAGAGTTGAAACTATCTAATGCAGGAATAATTGTTCTTAATACTGGTGTTACAAAAGTTAATGCAAAGAAACCAAATACGATTGTTGGAATACCAGCTAAAATTTCAAGAATTGGTTTAATGATGCGACGTGCTTTGTCACTAGCGTATTCGCTTAAGTAAATGGCAGCCCCTAAACCAATTGGTACTGCTACAATAGTTGCAATAATAGTAATCTTTAATGTCCCGATAACTAAAGCCCAAATACCATATTTAGGATTTGAACCTGTAGGATTCCAATCTTTAGTGAATAAGAATTCAGTAATCGACACACGAGTGAAAAATGTAATAGTTTCTGTAATCAAAGTGAATAGAATTCCAATGGTAGTTAAAATAGAAATAGCTGCTATAATCCCTAAAATGACGGGTACAACTTTATCGCTGAATCCACCTTTTTTAGCGTTATTTTTAGCTATCATATCTCTAACATTAGTCTCTGAAGCCATATATAACCCTCTCTTTTTTCTCCCAATAAATTTAAAAAAAGAGCGAGGAAATTATCAGGTAAAAATGAGTTCAAATTAATTTAAAACATTTTAAAATCACCCATTTATTCGAAATCAAGGTGGCGGTTAAACCACCTTGTCATACCCCTTGAATAATTTCCCAGCCCTTTGATATTAATAATGATTATTTTTTATCTGAATCTTTTTTACCGTATTTATCTAATTCTTTAAGTTCATCTTTGTAAACTTTATCTGGAGAAGCTACATATCCAGCATCTTCAGCAGCTTTACCTTTGTCTTCTAAAGTGAATTTAATGAATTCTCTCATTACATCATTATCTTTTAATGATTTTTCTTTAACGTATAAGAATAATGGTCTACTTAAAGCGTATGAACCGTCTTTAATTGAATCTTTCTTAGGTTCAGTTGCTTTACCTTTATCGTCTTTAATTTTAACTGCTTTTAATTTATCTTTGTTTTGTTCGTAGAAGCTATAACCGAAGTAACCAATACCTTCTTTATTCTTCTCAACTGATTGAACGATTACGTTAGTGTCTCCGTTTTTCTCAGCTTTAATGTCGCCTTTATCCATTACTTCCTCTTCGAAGAAGTCATAAGTACCATGACTTGAGTTAGGTGAGAAAGCTTTAATTTCTTTGTCAGGATAGCTTGAATCTACATCCTTCCAAGTTTTAGCTTCGCCACTGTAGATTTTTTTCAATTGATCTTTAGATAATTCTTTAACGAAGTCATTATCTTTGTTAACAGCGACTGTTACACCGTCTTGAGCGATTTTGAATTCTTTATATTTAATACCTTTGTCTTCTAATTTTTGTTTTTCTTCATCTTTAATTGGTCTAGAAGCTTGAGAGAAATCAGTTTCTCCAGCGATGAATTTTTCAAATCCAGCACCAGTACCTGCTTGACCAGATGAGATTGTAGCGTTTGGATGATCTTTAGCCCATTTTTCGTTTAATTTTTCAACGATAGGAGCTACAGTAGATGAACCTTCACCTTTTGCTTCCCCTTTAAGGTCTTTACCTTCATCTCCAGAACCACTACCATTGCTGTTGCCACCGCCACATGCACCTAATAATACTGAAGCACTTAATACAGTAGTACCGACTAATTGCCATTTTTTCATTGAAACATCCTCCTAATATAGATAACCCAAATGTTATATGTATTTCTTACAATGCTTATATTACATACCTTTTGTTAATATAAAATATATTAAATGTAAAGGTTTTGTTAATTTAATAAAAAGATTGATAGTGACGATAGATTATATCTATATAAAAAAGTAAACCTATTACTCTTGATATCATTAGATACCGAGTAATAGGTTTATATAAGTAAGATTTTTAGTTTTGAAAATATGAGTCATTTAAATTGAGCCGATTCAGTATATATAATAGAAGAAAAACGGGTTAACTTTAGAAATTGTGGTTTAGTCTTCTACACGACTCCAACCTTTTTTAGTTAACGTAATTTTTCCAGTTTCAATATTGATGATTTTTTGTTTGTATAAATGTCCAATGGCACGTTTAAAAGCACCTTTACTCATATTAAACACTTCTTTGATAGCTTCTGGACTTGATTTATCCCAAAATGGTAATTCACCATCATATTCAACTAATAAATCAAAGATTAATTGACCATCTTCATCTAAGCGTTCGTGAGCCAACGGTAAAAATGAACCATTTAATTCACCTTTATCATTATGGCCAATAATACGTACCTCTACTTCTTCACCTAAACGTGGTTCTTCTTTTCGTTCTGATTCATGGACAAATATTTTATAACCATCATTGGATAATAAAAAGCTACCAACACGTAATAAACGATAAGGTCTTGCTACTAAAACTTGATTTAATTTATCATCGTCAAACACTGGTGTAAACATCTTTTCAACAATAGTCTCACTAGCCAAACGCGCAAACATTTGGTTATCTCTATCGATACGTAAAGTGACTAATACATAGTCGCCAGCTTGAGGCCATAATGTTTTAACCTTAGGTAAATCCTCCCAAGGAATGAGTACTTCTCTAGGTAATCCTACATCTACTCGTGCGCCATCACGATCTGTTTTAAGTACTTTTGCGAAATCGTACTTATCTTTAGTGATGTCTGGCATGTTTTGAGTAGCAAATAGCTCACCTGAACGGTTTGGATAAATAAAGAAACTATACTCTTCGCCTATTTCAAAAGCATCTTCTTCATCGATTTCTGATTGGTTTAATTTAACTTGTTCTCCATTAGGTCCTTTTAAAAGGTATGTTGAACCTTCTAAGCCAACAACTTCTAAAAATTCTATTGATCCAACTATATCTTTATCTAATGCCATAATATTCTCCTTCAAAGGTTTGTATTCTTATGTATTATAACATGCCTCCTTTAAACAAGCATTCTTACAATTGAACTTACATGAACTCGAAAGTAAAAACATTATGTGATATAATTTTTGCGTTAGATAAACGATTAATAAAGGAGTAAATGCATGCTACAAGTAACTGATGTAAGTTTACGTTTTGGTGATCGTAAACTATTTGAAGATGTAAATATTAAATTTACTGAAGGAAACTGTTATGGACTTATCGGCGCTAACGGTGCTGGTAAATCAACATTTTTAAAAATTTTATCTGGGGAAATTGATTCACAAACTGGTCATGTCTCATTAGGCAAAGATGAACGTTTAGCTGTGTTAAAACAAGATCACTTTGCTTATGAAGATGAACGTGTATTAGACGTTGTAATTAAAGGTCATGAACGTCTATACGAAGTGATGAAAGAAAAAGATGAAATTTATATGAAGCCAGATTTCAGTGATGAAGATGGTATTCGTGCAGCAGAATTAGAAGGTGAATTCGCTGAAATGAATGGTTGGAATGCTGAAGCGGATGCTGCTTCCCTATTATCAGGTTTAGGTATTTCAGCTGATTTACATGACAAACAAATGTCTGAATTAGAAAACAATCAAAAAGTAAAAGTATTATTAGCGCAAAGCTTATTTGGTGAACCTGATGTACTTTTACTAGATGAGCCTACTAACGGTTTAGATATTCCAGCAATTAACTGGTTAGAAGATTTCTTAATTAACTTCGATAACACAGTAATTGTTGTATCCCACGACCGTCATTTCCTTAACAATGTATGTACACATATTGCTGACTTAGACTTCGGTAAAATCAAGTTATATGTTGGTAACTATGATTTCTGGTATCAATCAAGTCAATTAGCACAAAAAATGGCACAAGAACAAAATAAGAAAAAAGAAGAAAAAATTAAAGAGTTACAAGATTTCATCGCTCGTTTCTCTGCGAATGCTTCAAAATCTAAACAAGCAACAAGCCGTAAGAAACAATTAGAAAAAATTGAATTAGATGATATCCAACCTTCTTCAAGACGTTATCCATATGTTAAATTCACACCAGAACGTGAAATTGGTAATGACTTATTAGTTGTTGATGGTATCTCTAAAACAATTGATGGCGAAAAAGTATTAGATAATATTTCATTTACAATGAATCCTAACGATAAAGCAATCCTTATTGGAGATAGCGAAATCGCTAAAACAACATTGTTAAAAATCTTAGCTGGTGAAATGGAACCTGATGAAGGTTCATTTAAATGGGGTGTCACTACATCATTAAGCTACTTCCCTAAAGATAACTCTGACTTCTTTGAAGGTGTAGACATGAACTTAGTAGAATGGTTACGTCAATATGCACCTGAAGATGAACAAACAGAAACATTCTTACGTGGTTTCTTAGGTCGTATGCTATTCAGTGGCGAAGAAGTTAAGAAAAAAGCGAGTGTCTTATCAGGTGGAGAAAAAGTACGTTGTATGTTAAGTAAAATGATGCTTTCAAGTGCAAACGTTTTACTATTAGATGAACCAACGAACCACCTTGATTTAGAAAGTATTACTGCCGTCAATGATGGCTTAAAATCATTTAAAGGTTCAATTATCTTCACATCTTATGACTTTGAATTCATTAATACCATTGCTAACCGTGTTATTGATTTAAATCAACAAGGTGGTTTATCAAAAGAAATTCCTTACGAAGAATATCTTCAAGAAATTGGCGTATTACAAAAATAATTTTTCAACTCACTTCCTATCTTGCTTGGGAAGTGAGTTATTTTTTTGGAAAAATAACAATATTGGATGAAGTTGTTCGCCTAAAACCTCTCTCACCACACCCTACTTTTTACTAAATAGAAGTATCATTGCTATTAAGGAGTAAAATAACTGTTAGATTTTTCAGTCAATTGCAAAAAATCACAATTATCGGTTTACAGACATAATTGCCTTATGTATAATAAAAAACATAGCAATTGAATAAGAAATTGATGAGGCGCATCAATCATTAGTACATATTAGATACACTGTCTGCAACAGCTAATATTGAAAGGGTGCGATGCCGAAACGTTTTATAGTCGCAGATATAGAGCGTTGGACTTTGTGGTTAAGAGCTGAGAGTTTGTCATTATTATTTAATAATGGAGTGCATCACTTGTATATAAATTACGAGCAAGTTCGCGCGCATTCCGAACTTGCTCTTTTTTATAGCGTGGGCCTCCCAAAATGTAGGAGGTAAAAGTTTGAAACGAAGTGTTTTGAAGTTCGGCGGTTCATCCGTTGCCGATTTTACAAAGATAAAAAATATCGCAGAAATGCTTAAACGTCGTGTGGATGACGGCGAACAATTAATTGTAGTAGTAAGTGCTATGGGTAAAACTACAGATCAATTAATGGAAAATGTATCAAATCTTACTACAACACCTAAAGATGAAGAATTAGCCCTACTATTAACTACTGGTGAACAACAAACAGTTTCTTACCTATCAATGGTATTGAATGATATCGGTGTGAATGCTAGATCAATGACTGGTTATCAAGCTGGTATTAAGACAATTGGCCATCATCTTAAAAGTAGAATTGCTGAAATTAATCCTGAAACGTTTGATAAAGCATTTGAAGATAAAGATGTCTTGGTTGTAGCAGGCTTCCAAGGAGTCAATGACGAATTGGAGTTAACAACGTTAGGTCGAGGCGGTTCAGATACAACTGCAGTTGCTTTAGCTGCAAGTAATCAAATACCTTGTGAAATATATACTGACGTTGATGGCGTGTACGCTACTGATCCAAGAATACTTAGTAAGGCAAAGCGCTTAGATTATGTATCCTATGAAGAAATGATGGAAATGAGTGCTTTAGGCGCTGGTGTCCTTGAAACAAGAAGTGTTGAATTAGCTAAGAATTACGACATTCCCCTTTATTTGGGCAGAACATTATCAAATGTGAAAGGAACATGGATTATGCCAAGAACAGAAATTTTAGAGAAAAAAGCTGTAACAGGTGTCGCATTAGATAAACATATGATGCACGTAACAATTAGTTATCCCCTACCGGATAATAGATTATTAACTCAATTATTTACTGCTTTAGAAGATGGCTCAGTAAATGTAGATATGATTTCTCAAATTGTTAATACAGAAGGATTACAATTATCTTTCTCAATTAAAGATAGTGATGCTCATCAAATTTCCAATATTTTAGAGCAGTTATCTACAGCATTTGAAGCATTAGACTATAAAATTAATGAAGAATACGTCAAAATCTCTTTGATTGGTTCTGGAATGAGAGACATGTCTGGTGTAGCATCTAAAGCATTTATTACCCTTATCAATTCTAATATTCCTTTTTATCAAACAACAACGTCTGAAATTAGTATTTCATATGTAATTGATAAAGAGAATGGTGAAAAAGCAGTTGAAATTTTATACGATGCTTTTGATATCTAAATTGAAATATCCTATTTATAATTAATTTTTTTAAAATTCAAAATAATAAAATAATGGAGTGACTTTTTATGACAAGAATCGCAGTAGTCGGAGCAACAGGATTAGTAGGAACAAAAATGTTAGAAACACTTGATCGTAAAAATATTAAATTTGACGATTTAGTATTATTTTCATCAGCAAGATCAGCTGGTAAAGAAGTTGAGTTTCAAGGTAAAACATATATTGTTCAAGAACTTACAGAAGAAGCAGCAAGTGAGAAATTTGACTACGTATTGATGAGTGCTGGTGGCGGAACAAGTGAACGATTTGCCCCTATTTTTGAACAAGCTGGCGCTATTGTCATCGATAATTCTAGTCAATGGCGTATGACTGAAGACATTGATTTAATTGTACCAGAAGTAAATGAGCCTCACTTTAAACGTGGTATCATTGCTAACCCTAACTGTTCAACAATTCAATCAGTAGTACCATTAAAAGTGTTACAAGATAAATTTGGATTAAAACGTGTAGCTTATACAACTTATCAAGCGGTTTCAGGCTCTGGTATTAAGGGTAAACGTGATTTAACTGAGGGTGCAAATGGTAAAGCCCCTGAAGCTTACCCTCACCCAATTTATAATAACGTGCTTCCTCATATTGATGTCTTTTTAGAAGACGGATATACAAAAGAAGAACAAAAAATGATTGATGAAACACGCAAAATCTTAAATCAACCTGAGTTACGTGTAACTGCAACATGTGCGCGTGTACCTGTTCAAGACAGCCATAGTGTTGAAATTGATGTGACACTTGATAAAGAAGCGACAGTTCAAGAAATTAAAGACTTATTTGATCAAGATAGTCGCGTAGTATTAGTTGATAATCCAGAAAATAATGAATATCCATTAGCAATTAACTCAACTGGTAAAGACGACGTATTTGTAGGACGTATTCGTCGAGATGATTCATTAGATAATACATTCCACGTATGGTGTACATCTGATAATTTACTTAAAGGTGCAGCATTAAATGCAGTTCAAGTATTAGAGCAAGTTATCAATTTAAAAGGAGCTAGATAATAATGGCACATATTTTTGAAGGCGTTGGTGTAGCGCTTGATACCCCATTCACAAATAATGAAGTGGATTACAATGCATTAGAAAAACATGTTGATTTCTTATTAGAAAATGGTGTACAAGCAATTATAGTTAATGGTACGACAGCTGAGAGCCCTACTTTAACTGAAGAAGAAAAAGAACAAGTGCTTGAAGCGGTAGTAAAACAAGTGGATCATCGTGTAACAATCATTGCAGGTACTGGTACTAACAATACTGCTAAATCTATCCAAGCTTCACAACGTGCTAAACAATTAGGCGCTGATGCAATTATGTTAATTACGCCTTATTACAATAAAACGAATCAACGCGGTTTAATTAAACATTTTGAAACGATTGCAAATGAAGTTAAATTACCTGTTGTATTGTACAACGTTCCTTCACGAACAAATATGACTATTAATCCTGAAACAGTTGAAACATTAAGTCATAACGAGTACATCGTCGCTATTAAAGATGCTACAAATGACTTTGAATATTATGAAGAAGTAAAAAAACGTATTAATCAAGATGAATTTGCTTTATATAGTGGTAATGACGATAACGTTGTAGAGTTTTACGAACGTGGCGGAAATGGCGTCATTTCAGTTATAGCAAATGTAATTCCAAAAGAATTCCAAGCATTATATGATGCTAAACAAAGTGGACAAGATATTACTAAAGATTTCGAACCAATTGGTAAATTATTAGATGCCCTTTCTGTTGATGTAAATCCAATTCCAATTAAAGCATTAACAAGTTATTTAGGTTTCGGAGAGTATGAATTACGATTACCTCTTTTACCTTTAGAGGTTGAAGACGCCAAAGTATTAGTTGATGCATACGAACAGTTTAAAGCGGGTGAACACTAATGAAAATTTTATTAATCGGTTATGGTGCGATGAACCAACGTGTTGCACGACTTGCAGAAGAAAAAGGTCATGAAATTATAGGTGTTATCGAGCCTGAACATAACGACTCTACGCCTTATGCGCATTTCGACCATATTGCTGATGCGCAAGATAAAGCGGATATCGCTATCGATTTCTCAAATCCAAACCTATTATTACCGTTATTAGATGAGGAGTTTGAATTACCTTTAGTCGTTGCTACTACTGGTGAAAAAGAGAAACTTGTAGCTAAATTAGAAGAACTTAGTGAACGTATGCCAGTATTCTTTAGTGCGAATATGAGTTATGGCGTTCATGTATTAACTAAAATTTTAGAAACAGCAGTACCTTTATTACAAGATTTTGATATCGAATTAACAGAGGCTCATCATAATAAGAAAGTCGATGCGCCAAGTGGTACACTTGTTAAATTATATGATGTTATTAAAGAATTGCGTAACAATGTGTCCCCTGTTTATGACCGCCATGATCGCACTGAAAAACGTGAGAAAGATGAAATTGGTATCCATGCAGTACGTGGCGGCACAATCGTAGGAGAACATGATGTTTTATTTGCAGGAACAGATGAAACAATTACAATTTCTCATAAAGCACAGTCGAAAGATATTTTCGCAAATGGCGCAATAACAGCTGCTGAACAATTAATTAATAAACAAAATGGTTATTACACTTTTGATAATTTGTAAAAACTGAAAGCAATCTTTAAATAAATGAAATAATAAGGAGAATCGAACATGGTACAACACCTTTCTGCACAAGAAATTATTCAATATATAAGTGATGCTAAGAAATCTACACCTTTAAAAGTTTATGTTAATGGAGAATTTAATAATGTTAACTTCCCAGAATCATTTAAAGTGTTTGGATCAGATAATTCAAAAGTTATCTTCTGTGAAGCGGATGATTGGAAATCTTTCTACGAAGCCAATCAAGCTAGTATTACTGAATTAGAAATCGAAATGGATCGTCGTAATTCGGCTATTCCTCTTAAAGATTTAACAAATACGAATGCCCGAATTGAACCAGGTGCTTTTATCCGCGAACAAGCGATTATCGAAGACGGCGCAGTTGTCATGATGGGCGCTACAATTAATATTGGTGCCGTGGTTGGCGAAGGTACAATGATTGATATGAATGCGACATTAGGTGGTCGTGCTACAACTGGTAAGAATGTTCATGTCGGTGCAGGTGCTGTATTAGCTGGTGTCATTGAGCCACCAAGCGCTTCTCCAGTAGTAATTGAAGATAATGTGCTTATCGGAGCAAACGCTGTTATTCTTGAAGGCGTTCGAGTTGGCGAAGGTGCTATAGTGGCAGCCGGTGCTATTGTTACTCAAGATGTTCCAGCTGGCGCAGTTGTTGCTGGTACTCCTGCGAAAGTAATTAAACAAACTTCTGAAGTTGAAGATTCTAAACGTGAAATTGTTTCAGCTTTAAGAAAGTTAAATGATTAGGAATTTATGACACATTATTTATAGTGTATAGAGGCTGGGACGCTTAAGTTCCAGCCTCTGTCTATAATTCTTTATGCTTTTTTGTTTTTTTGGAAAATGAAGTTCTAGCAAGTTTAACAACCATTTTCAAAAATAAAACGAACGGTCTCATCATTAAGTAAACAAAGGAATGATAATATGAGTGAATTAGAATTTGTCACAAAACATAGAAGACATTTACATCAACATCCAGAGTTGAGTTTACACGAATTTGAAACTACAAAATATATCGTCAACTTCTTAGAAGAATTAGGCGTTTCATATGAGCGCCCACTTGAAACAGGTGCAATCGCTTATTTAAAAGGAAATAGTGATCATACTATTGCTTTTAGAGCTGATATAGATGCCCTACCAATCTTTGAAGAGAATGACGTTGATTATCGCAGTGAAATTGATAATGTCATGCATGCATGTGGTCACGATGGCCATACTACTGCGTTAATGTTGTTTGTAAAACGTTGTAAAGCAATGGCAGATAACGGTGAATTACCTCATAACGTTGTATTCATCTTCCAACCTGCCGAAGAAACTGGCGGTGGCGCTAATCGTTTAATTAAAGCGGGTGCGTTTAACAATTACCCTATTGAAGCTGTATTCGGTATTCATGTGAATCCGTTTGCTGATGAAGGTCAAGTGGTGATTCGTGATAATGAAATTACTGCTAGTGCCACGGAGTATCGCTTCTTTTTAAAAGGATTATCAAGTCACGTAGCGGACAAAGAACAAGGTCATTCATGTGGTGAAGCCCTACTACATGTGTTAAATCAAGTAGGACAAATTCAACAATATCATTTGAATGGTTTAAAACGTAATATAGTACATATGGGACATTTTGAAGCTGGCGAGGCTATCAATACAGTGCCAAGTAACGGCTACTTAGAAGGTACAATTCGTACTTACGATGCCAATGATTTAAATGTAGTTAAAACGCAAATGCAAAAAATAGCAGAAAGCGTAAAATTATTGTTCAACGTGGAATGTGAAGTGAAATTTGAAGAAGGTTATCCTGCGACAATGAATAGCCCTCAATTAAGAGCAAGTGTAGAACAAGCGATTCAAGGTGCAAATTTAGAAGTAATAGAGAAACCTTTACCATTTTTATTTGGAGAAGACTTTAGCTTCTATGGTCAGCAACTGGCCCCTGCTTACTTCGCATTCGTAGGCACACGTAATGAAGATAAAGGTTACGTCACAGGATTACACACAGCTCATTTAAATTTTGATGAAAAAGTATTAATCGGTGTGGCCAACTATTATGAGCAATTATTACTACATTATGGAGAGGAGTAACTTAAATTGACAGCAACATGGTCGGTTGATTCAGAAGCGTTTTATCAAAATGCTGTTAAAGTAAAAAATAATAATTCAATTATGGCAGTAGTTAAAAATAATGCCTATCATTACGGATTAGAATTTGCCGTAAAGCAATTTTCAAGAGCAGGTATCACTACTTTCAGTACGACTTCTTTAAAAGAAGCTGTAAGAATACGTAAATTGGTGCCAGAAGCTACAATATTCTTGATGAACGCAGTATATGACTTTGATACTGTAAGAGATAATCAAATTCAAATGACGCTGCCCTCTTTAGAATATTACTATAAATATAAAGAGGAACTACGCGATATTAAAGTTCATTTAGAGTTTGAAAATTTATTGCATCGTTCTGGGTTCAAAACGTTAGAAGAAATTAAAGAAGTATTAGAAGACGATCATAACAATTCTAACCCACGTAAAATGGTAATTTCAGGATTATGGACGCACTTCGGCTATGCTGATGAATTTGATGTTCCGGAGTACGGCTTCGAACGCAAAGCTTGGTTAAATGTAGTTAATACACTATTAGATGAAGGTTACCAGTTTGATATGATACATGCTCAAAATAGCGCAAGTTATTATCGTGAAGGACAAACATTATTGCCCCATCACACGCATGCACGTGTAGGCATTGCTTTATATGGATCTCGTCCATACAGTAAATTAGAAGAAGAAAGCATTCAACAGTCTCTCACAGTTAAAGGAAATGTTATACAGGTTCGAGAAGTTAATGAAGGCGATTATTGCGGCTATAGCTTTGCGTATGAAGCTACGCGTAATAAAACACGATTAGCAGTTGTAGATGTAGGCTATGGTGACGGTATTCTTAAATCACGCGCAAAACATGAAGCGCTAATTAATGGCAAACGCTATCCTATTCGTGCATTAATGATGAGTCATATGTTTGTAGAAGTTGACGATGAAGTCCATGCACAAGATGAAGTGATATTATATAATAACGATATACGCATTGATGAATATACATTCAAAGGTGTAGGCGCTAACTCTGAACAACTTAGTGCGATGAATCATGATTCTCTCATAAAGGAGTATAGATAAAAATGACAGTTAAATATAATGAATATGGTGAATTAACAATGGCAGGTACAAGTTTAAAGACACTTGCTCAAAGTTTTGGTACACCTACTATTGTTTATGATGAAGATGAAATCCGCAATCAAATGCGTAGATATCACTCAGCTTTTCAAAAAAGCGGTTTAAAATATAATATTTCATATGCTTCAAAAGCATTTACATGTATTCAAATGGTCAAATTAGTACAAGAAGAAGACTTACAATTAGATGTTGTTTCTGAAGGTGAATTATATACAGCATTAGAAGCTAAATTTGATCCAAGCAAGATTCACTTCCATGGGAATAACAAAACGAAACGTGAAATTCAATACGCTTTAGAAAGTGGTGTTGGTTACTTTGTAATCGATTCACTTGAAGAAATTGATTTAATCGACAGATATGCGAGTGATACTGTAAATGTGGTATTACGTGTTAACCCTGGCGTTGAAGCGCATACACATGAGTTTATTCAAACTGGTCAAGAAGACAGCAAATTTGGTTTATCAATTCGCCATGGCTTAGCGCTTGAAGCGGTTAATAAAGTGCGCGACTCTAAACGTTTACATTTAAAAGGTATTCACTTCCATATTGGTTCTCAAATCGAAGGAACTGAAGCGATGATTGAAACTGCTAAGATTGTGCTTAACTGGCTTTCTGAAAATGATATTAAAGTTGAATTACTTAACCTAGGCGGAGGTTTCGGTATCAAATACGTTGAAGGAGACGTAAGTTTCCCTATTGAAGAAGGTATTGCAGAAATTACAGATGCAATTAAAGCTGAAACTGAACGTTTAAATTACGACGTACCGGAAATTGGTATTGAACCAGGTCGTTCTATCGTTGGAGAAGCTGGAATTACTTTATATGAAGTGGGCACAATTAAAGAAATTCCTGAAGTAAATAAATATGTTTCAATTGATGGCGGTATGAGCGATCATATTAGAACTGCATTATATGGTGCCAAATATCAAGCATTATTAGTTAATCGTCATGAAGAAGCTGATGAAACAGTAACAATTGCTGGTAAATTATGTGAATCAGGTGACATCATTATCCGTGATGCGAAACTCCCTTCTTCTGTTCAACGTGGTGATTACTTAGCGATTCTTTCTACAGGAGCTTATCATTATTCAATGGCTTCTAATTACAACCAAATGCAGAAACCACCTGTGTTCTTCTTAAAAGATGGTAAAGCACGCGAAGTCATTAAACGTCAATCATTACGTCAATTAATTATTAATGATACTAAATAATCTAATATAATTAGAGATTTTTGCAAAAATTTAGCCATATTCTCACCCTTTCAAACGAGGGCTAGAATATGGCTTTTATATATTCACTAAAATTGAACAATAAAAAACACCCTACATCTTGGTAAGGTGTCAATAAAGTCAATATTTTACAATCTATTTATTATAGTTTAACAACGTTTGCAGCTTGAGGACCGCGGTCGCCTTCAACTACTTCAAATTCAACTGATTGACCTTCTTCTAATGATTTATAACCATCTTGGTTAATTGCTGAAAAGTGTACGAATACGTCGTTTTCACCTTCAACTTCGATAAAACCAAAACCTTTTTCAGCGTTAAACCATTTAACTGTACCTTGTTTCATAATTCTGAAACCTCCAAGACTAAATTCTTTCAATATGCATTATTCGCATATTACAAAAAATACATGTGACAATTATGTATGAATAACAAAACGCTATAAATAACTCTTACAGATATTCTTTGCAATATGGAATAAAACCATTGCTTAATAGCTATTATATGTTAGTTCGTATTAAATTGCAATACAATTATAGAAAATTGTCTTTTAATTAATTTTTGGCAGATTATAATAAACTTCATTATTATTTAAAACAATAAAACTATAAAATATTTGTAAATCTTCATCGCAATCTTCACAAAAATTTAAATCACAATTATTATAAAATGCATGAATATTATATTTCCCAATTACATAATTATCATAATATTGTTTGCTTGCATTAATAATTTTTTCATAATTCCCCAACATGTCTTCGTAACTATCAAAATGATGTTCTTCAACTATTTTATCTGTCCAGTCGCTAAATAACCACCATCCCTCGTAGTCAGCTCTAATCTTGGCAACTGTCCACATTGTAAATTCCCCTCTCAAAATTAAAACTATAAAATTATTTTAACTCGAATACAAATGAATTCAAGTTTTACGTCTCATACTTTTGGCCGACCTCTATTTCACATAATAGTAAATATTAGTTTTTTAATGCTAAAGTTCGTATAATAGTAATAAGAGGTGATATTATGCAACATAAGCATTTACAAATTTTCGGAACAGTTCAAGGTGTAGGTTTTCGTTACTATACTGAGAAATTAGCTCAGAAATATAACATTGTAGGAACCGTTCAAAATGTGGACGACTATGTTGAAATTTATGCTCAAGGTAAAGAAGCAGATTTAGAACAATTTATAAATGCCGTTATAGATGGTGCATCACCAGCTTCTTCAGTTGATAATTATACTATTGAAGATGTTAATAATGATAAACAATATTCAGAATTTCAATCGATTTAAAATATAAAGGAAGATGCCATTTGAGATATAATATTTCTCGATTCATAGGCGTTTTAGTAGGAATTCCAGTAGCTATTATTTCATGGGCGGTAAGTATATTTGGATTTGATCTTTCATTTATACTAGACGCTCTAATAGGTATTGGGATGTTTTTTGTATCTTACTTCCCTACTCAACGCTTAACGTCAAAAAAATATTTAACTGAAATAGGCTTATCACGTAGAGATTATCGCTTTGTTAGAAATCAGTTAAATCAATCGCAAGATAAAATTAGAAATATATTAAGATCTTATGTTAATGTGCGATCTCTTAAAGATTTTCGTCAAATCAATGATATTTATCGTATTTCGAAATCAATTCATGTTGCCGTTAAACAAAGACCGGGTTTGTTTTTCAAAGTTGAAAGTTTCTTCTATTCTCATATTGATAATGCGTTAAATTTAATTGAGTCATATACGCGTTTATCGAAAATGCCTAAGAAATCAGCAGCAGAGAAACAAAAATTGGAACAAACTCGCATTACATTAGACGAAGTAAAACGCACATTGATTGCAGATTTAAAACGTTTAAATGAAGACGATTATGAGCGATTAGATGTTGAAATGGAACTTAATCGTCTTGAACAAAATCGTCATAAAGATAATTAATTTAGAGAATGGAGCGAAGATATAAATGACGAAAGAAGAACAATTTATTAACTCACATCCATTAGATGATTATATAGATCAACAACAATTAAACACAAACACTACTAACAACCCTAACCTTTCTCAAAATACGATTGCTGAAGATTTTGAGCGTCAATTTAATGAGAATGAACTTAAAAAAATTGATTCTATTAGCCAACAAATTAAACCGTTAGATAACGATGGTTTATTAGCATTTGGTTCTCATCTACAACAAAATATGTCTCAATTCTCACATCGTATGTTAGATGAAGTTCAAGCCAAAGAAATTGGGCCTGTGGGCGATGCATTGAATCAATTAATGTCTAAACTCAAAACTGTAAATCCAGATGATTTAAATCCGGAGAAGCAATCTAAACTTAAACGACTGTTTAAAAGAACGAAAGCTTCAGTTAATGAAATTTTCTCAAGAATGCAGTCAGTAAGTTCACAAATTGACCGTATTACAATTCAATTAGATAAACATAAGAATAATTTATCAAAAGACATTCAATTGTTAGACGGCTTATATGAACAAAATAAAACGTATTTCGATGATGTTTCATTATATATTGCTGCAGCTAAACGTAAAAAACAGGAAATTCTTACTAATGATATTCCTAAATTACAACAACATGCTGAACAAACAGGCAATCAAATGGACATTCAAGCCGTGGCAGATATGGAACAATTTGTTGATCGTCTAGATAAACGTATTTATGATCTACAATTATCAAGACAAATTGCTATTCAAACTGCCCCACAAATTCGAATGATTCAAAATGTTAACCAAGCATTGGCTGAGAAAATCCAAAGTTCAATTCTTACAAGTATTCCACTTTGGAAGAATCAAATGGCAATTGCCCTTACGCTAATGAGACAACGTAATGCAGTGAGTGCGCAACGTGCCGTTACAGATACAACGAATGATTTATTAACTCAAAATGCAGCTATGTTAAAACAAAATGCTATAGAAACTGCTACTGAAAATGAACGTGGCATTGTAGATATAGAAACACTTAAAACAACGCAAAGTGATATTATTGAAACAATTGAACAAACACTTCAAATTCAACAAAATGGTCGTCAAAAACGACAAGAAGCTGAACGTGAACTTAGCGGCTTAGAAAATGAACTTAAACAACATTTATTAACAATGAGAAAAGAATAAAAAATTAATTGCTTAATATGAAAAATGAGCGCATCACCTATCATAAGTGATGCGCTCATTTTTATTATCTTTCGTTTTGATATTTAATATAGTCTTGTTTAACAAATATAGACATGATGTAGCTTATAATCGTAGCAACGATTGCAATTGGCAACCATTCTAAGGCTACTTGTTTTAATGGTAAGCTATCTATAAATGCGATTTTTATCCAACCATTTGAAGAAATTGTACTTAGTATAGAAACACAACTTACTACGATGATAGGTATCTGTTGAGCAATTGGTTTTGTTGGAATAAATTGAGCAATTAAAATCAGTAAAATCACTGTAATTGCAATTGGATAAATAATGCTTAGTACAGGTACTGACATAGAAATAACTGAATTTAGTCCAAGGTTTGCTAACACAAAACTGATTAGAGTAAATACAACGGCATATATTTTATATGAAATTTTTGGATACAAACTATGGAAATATTGACTTACTGAGACAATTAAACCACATGCGGTAGTTAGACAAGCTAATGCTACAATAATTCCTAGTAAGTATTTTCCAAAAATACCGAAGCCTTGAGTTGCCATATTCGTTAATAAGTATGCGCCGATATTTTGATTTTTAGCAGCTAAGTTATCAAGCGTTTGATGATTAATTAACATATGATTGCCTATATAGCCTAGCGAAACATAAATAAATATCAATGCTACGGCAGCAATAAGACCGGCCATAACTGTTTGTTTAAAAATACTATTTCTCTGACTTACTCCAGTTGACTTAATAGCATTCACTACAATCATTGAAAATGCGATTGAAGCGATAGCATCCATAGTTAAATAACCTTCTGTAAATCCTTTAGTAAAGCTACCTAACGTAGATGTATATATATTGGCGTCTCCATTTGAATGACTATTGCCTCCAAAATCCACAAAGCCTTTTATAATCATTGCTAGAATGGTAATTAACAACAATGGCGTAAGCAATGAACCAATTCGATCTACTATCTTATTAGGATTAATACATAAATATAAGACAATTAAAAAGTAAATGAGAGTAAATATGAATAAGGCAATATTACTATTCGTGTGTGCAATTGGCGTCACTGTCATTTCAAATGCTGTTGAACCAGTACGTGGTATCGCGAAAAGAGGTCCAATAGTTAAATAAATGATAATTAAAAAGATCATAGAAAATTTAGGCGAAATCTTGCTTAATGAACCTATATAACCTCGATTATCAAAGGCTCCTACAATCACGCCTAGTAAAGGCAGACCTATGCCTGTTAAGCAGAAAGGAATCATAGCCCACCAAAAATATTGGCCACTGTCCTGCCCTAATTTAGGAGGAAAAATGAGATTACCAGCGCCAAAGAACATGGCAAATAGCATAAACCCCATTATCCAGGTATTTCTATTCATAGAATTGCTCCTTTTTATGTATATATGTGCAATAGTTAACATTCTATCATAAAAAGGATTTGCAAGTCTATGTAAATTCAGAAAATTTAAAAACATTGATTATATTTTCTGGTTATTTATTTTATTTTTAAAAAGATTTTAATAATAATTTTTTAAGTAATGGAGATAAGTGCGCTGGAAGGTTCTCTACGCCTTCTACAAATAATGCATATTGTCCATAAATATTATGAATAGTTTGTTCAATGTCTTCTGTAATCGTATCTTGACTTAAAAATACATTGAAGACTTCTATGCCATATTTACGAGTCATTTCAACAGCTTCATACGTATCTAAAATACCATCTTGAGCATAGTTAAATGCTGATGGTTCACCATCTGAAAAGACAATTAAGAATCGTTGGTTATGACTACGTCTTAGTAAGCGTTCGCTAGCGATTCGTATAGCTACCCCATCACGATTATCGTCTTGAGGATGCAATGACATGATACGTGGTCCACTTTTCTCCATAGTTGAATAATCATAGTGAACAATCTCATCAATAATATTAGGTTGTTTTCTATCATCTGAATCAAAAGCATCTTCATTGAAAGCAAGTATTTCATGTTTAACGTTTAGTGATTTGAGTGTTTCATGGAATAACACTACGCCTTTGATCGTTTCATCCATTTTATCAAACATACTTGCAGAAACATCAATTAATAAAGTGAATGTAGCATCAAACGTTTTACTTAAATCTTGTTTTTTATAAAATAACTTATATTGATCATCAATAAACCAATTAATTAAGTCACGTTGTAAACGCCCTTTTGTAAGATTATGTCGTTCATCAACATGCTCACGGTCAATTGTTTTCTTAATAATTTGGATTAAATCTTTTGTTTCAAATTGAACATCATTTTTCACATTTTGATATTCTAAAAGATACTCTGGGTCAATATCAGGCACATTCCATTTAATTTCGACATTTTCATTAATACCTTTAAGCGCAAAGGATGGATTTTGACCAATCGTGCCACCTTCATCTTTATTAAGCGTATTATCAGAACCGCGCCCTTTTTTAGTCATCATATCTGTCATATCATCAGTAGAATCGCCTTCACGCGCCGTATCATTGTCACTTAGAACGTCACTGTTTTCACCTTCATGCAATTCCATTTCCAAGTACGCGCCACCCTCAGATTTGCTATCTTGGGCTTTAGTTTCGGCTTCAGCTGTTTCAGCGTCTGTATCTTCACTCGTATTGTCATGACCATCAACATTACTTGCATCCGTACGTTTAATATCTTCAAACGATAATTCATGTATCGCTTCGTAAACTCTTCTAGGAAGATAATAGTATTCATTCAACATATCCTTATTTAATATATCATCAATTTGAAACATAATACGTTGTGCTAAGTACATATTATCTTCAGATGTTTCATTTTGGAAAAAGTTAGGCAAATACTGGAACATATGATTTAAAATATCATCATATTGTGGATGCATCATTGGAATATCAAAGAAATTTTGACTTAAAAATGCACGTTCTAAATATAAAAATAATAAATCAGTATAAACCGTCTTAGTTTTATAGAAAGTAATTTGCGATTCAGTATAAGATAAACGCGTTTGCAGACGTAAATCGATAAGTTTAGCCGTACTTGGTCGTTCATTACGAATATGGTTAAAGACACGCATATCTTCTAATAAACGAAAGAGTTGTTGATAAAATTTAGGATGTTCAAATTCATCTTCATGAAGTACTTCATTCACAATTTTTTCGTCCATCATTTGATAGCCATAAGCAGCCAACATGACATCCGTTTTTAATCCTGCATTTTCAATTTCAGCAGGACGATGAGACCAAAACCAGCTAGTGATAAGCGTATTATTAATCGGATCATAAAAAGGGAATTTTTGAATTTTAACCTGTGTTTGTTCGTTTTTTAGTAGTAAGCGCGCTAAGTCTTGTAACATCATGACTTGTTTAGCATCGAGTTGCTCATCATTAAATTTTATAAAACGATCACTCATATTAATCCCTCTCTAAAAGTTTAGTTCAATTGCGTTTTTAATCGCTTGTTGTTCACGTTCGTCTTCCAATTTGTCGATAATTGTACGTTGAATCGCACGTTCAATAGGCATCACAGTAATTAAATCGCTTAAGTCGATAAGCGCACGAATACTAGCTGCCTCTTCTGAAATTTGGCCTTGTTTAGACATTGTACGTAAATCTTCGTTGAATTTAATAATTTGTTCAATGACTTTATCATCTTGTAAATTACTTTGTTGTTTAATTACTTCTTTTAAGATGTCGCCATCAATATAATCTACTTGAATAACTACAAAACGGTTTTTAAGCGCTTCATTCATCGGTAATGTACCCACGTAACCTTCGTTAATCGCTGCAATAACATTGAAGCCTGGTGCAGCTTTAATCACTTCTCCAGTGAATGGATTAGTTAATTGACGACGATAATCTAATACACCGTTTAGAATTGGTAATGTTTCAGGTTTAGCCATGTTAATCTCATCAATATATAAGATATGACCTTCACGCATTGCTTTAATAACAGGACCATCGATAAAGACAATTTCTTGACGCCCTTCATCGTTTGTTTTAATCGTTTTGAATCCTAATAAACTTTCAGCATCTAAATCCACTGAACAGTTAACCTGATGCATAGGCGTATTAACCGTTTCACTTAACGTTTCTGCTAATTTCGTTTTCCCAGAACCAGTTGGACCTTTTAATAAGATATTTTTATTTAATTTAAATAATGCTTGAGCATCATTGAATACAGATTCATCAGAATTGATATATTGATTTTGTACCATAATAGTTTAAACTCCTTCTTTCTTTGAAAATGAAAAAATAGACTAAGGAGCCTTTTTATGACTCCCGAGTCTTAGATGGAACAACATGTTTAGAAATAATTTGTTGTCTTAAACTTCTTTAAAATAATCTTTGTAATAACCGCCAACTAAACCAGAATTATCAATAATTTGATAGTATTCTTCAGTTTCGTTAATTACATCATATTGTTTACCGATAGTTAACATATCAGAAACTGTAAATTTCTTAGCATCTGTATTAGTAACTTCAACTGTTTTAATTGGTGTACGCTCTTTCCATGTTTCATGTAACATAGCCATATATATTCCTCCAATAATTAACTATTGTAATTTATTATCTAAAGTATAAATGAATGAGATGCCACTATTTTCAGTAATACGGATAGATTTAGCATCACCTTGGTTTAACATTTGATAAGGGATTCCAATTTCATCAAGTTCTTTTTGAGCCTTTTCAAATTCCTCAGATGAATTAGCACTAAATTCAACTTGTTCAACGATACCTTCTTCAACCATTTCGATTTCTTCTTTAGGTTGATATAAGTGAATTTCACCGCCTAAACCACCATCACCAATTTTGAATACTTGAATAACTTGTTCAGGAAACTCAGTAGACTCATATTCCGCATAATGTACTAAACTAAATACATTTTTTAAGATGGAAGCTGTCACAGGCATTTCATTTACTTGAATAATGATTGGCCCTAAACCTTGTAATTGATGAAGTGGGTTTACTGAGCTTTCAAATGTTGGAGTGCCTAGGCCGATTCCAGTATTATGCTCGTTTGAATAAATATCAAAGATTTGTTGGTTAGCATCTTTAAAATTAAAATGCTTATTACCGTTTAACTCTGTTATAGAACTATAGTCAATATCATTATCTTTTAAGATTTGTTGATATTCTTCTAGACCTGCATCAGATGGAGTTCTTAATCCTACACTAGAAATGTGTTGGTTTTGATAAGTTTCATTTGGAACTTCAACAAAATGTATACGCGTCCCTGGGCTTAAGTTTGCATCACCAAATCGTAAAGCTTGATTTTTAGATGCAACATTAAGACCTAATATATCTTTAAATAATTTCTTTGTTTTAGAAAGATCACTTGTCCCTAGTGTGACACTTCTAAGTCCGCTCATTGACTGACACCCCTATATTTATCTTTTCTCAATTATTATAACGTATTTTTTATCCGATTTATATGATGAACTATTGGATATTACTGTTTACACACATTAATTAAAATACGAACTTTATTTGCTTTTATAATTTGTTATGTTCGATAAATTAAAACCAAACTTAAATCTAAAATAATAATATCACCCCCTCCCCTGCCTTATAAAATATAGGGAGGGGAGTTGTATTAAAAAAATAAATATTTTTGCTATTTATTTAAAGTGTTCGAAGTATAAGTTCGTTTTTTTGGCTATTTCTTAAAATTACTCAGTATTAATTATACTTTAATATTATATTGAAAATTAGATATGTACTACTATCATTTAGTTGCTTTACCTGCAATAATGTAAACTCTAGTAGCTACATCATATGACTCTATCTTAACTTATATATGCTTTAAACTAGAATGGACGTACTTACTTTTTAGTAATACTTTTATAATTACTTTGTCTCAAATTTCATTATATATAAGTGTATCGTTTGTAATTATAACTTACGATACTATAACTAAAAAGCCTATTTAAACTTATCCTAGCGACCTTCTCTAACAATTTCCGCCTTTTCAACCAAAAAAATACAACGACGATAATACGTCGTTGTATCAATATTTACGAGGTTGTATTCCTTTGTGATTAGCTTTCTAATAAAAGATCTTCTGGGCTTTCAATAAGTTCTTTGATTGTTTTTAAGAATCCTACTGCTTCTTTACCATCGATAATTCTATGGTCATAACTTAATGCAATGTACATCATTGGTCTGTTTTCAATAGTGTCTTTATCAATAGCTACAGGACGCGTAATGATTGAGTGCATACCTAAGATTGCTGCTTGGTTACCATTGATAATTGGCGTACTCATCATTGAACCGAAGACACCACCATTTGTAATTGTGAATGAACCATTAACCATGTCATCTAGTCCTAGTTTTTTCTCACGAGCTTTAACTGCTAAGTCAGCGATAGCTCTTTCAAGTTCAGCGAAGTTTTTCTTATCGCAATCTCTTACGAATGGTACTAATAAACCATCGTCAGTAGAAACAGCTACACCGATATCATAATATTGTTTAGTAATCATATCGTCGCCATCAATTTCAGCATTTACTTCTGGGTATTTCTTCAATGCTGCTACAGCTGCTTTAGTGAAGAATGACATAAAGCCTAATTTTGTACCATCGTGATCTTTAATAAATTGTTCTTTTTTACGTTTACGAAGTTCCATAACATTTGTCATGTCTACTTCGTTGAATGTAGTTAACATTGCTGTGTTATTAGATACTTCTAATAATTTTTTAGCAGCTGTTTTCTTTCTGCGTGACATTTTTTCACGAATAACTGGTTTATTTGGTGTGCTAGATGATTTTTTAGTTTCTTGTGGTTTACTATCTTGTGAAGATTTAGTAGCTTGAGATTGACTTGATTTTTGACTATTGTCTACATCTTCTTTACGTACTACATCGTTACCTTTACCAGAAACTGAACTTAAATCTACACCGTTTTCACGAGCATGACGACGTGCAGATGGTGTTGCATTAACACGTTGGTTATTAGATGAAGACTGTTCTGATTCATTTAAGCTAGTTGAAGGTGCTTCTGTTTCTTTATCTTCATTTTTTTCAGCTTTTTCCTCTTTTTTATCTTCAGATGGTTGTTCATTATTGCTGCTAGAAGCGTTATTTCCGCTACCTTCTCCAACTGTTGCAATAACTTGGCCTACTTCTACTGTATCGCCTTCAGAAGCAAGTTGTTCTTGTAAAACACCTTCTTCTTCAGATACAACTTCAACATTAACTTTATCAGTTTCTAATTCAAGAATGGCTTCTCCTTTTTCAACGCTATCGCCTACGTTTTTTAACCATTCTGCAATAGTACCCTCTGTAATAGATTCTGCTAATTCTGGAACTTTTACCTCTGCCATATTATTTCCCCCTAGTTATTTTGAGTGCTACTTTCAATAATTTTATTTTGAACAAGTTTATGAATTTCTCCATCACCTTCAGCTGGTGCTGCACGTTGAATTCTGCCATGATAGCTTAAGTTATATTCATTTCCTACAAGAGATTTTAAGTATGGATATACAAATAACCATGCACCTTGGTTTTTAGGTTCTTCTTGAACCCAAGAAACAGTTTCAAGGTTTGGTAATTCATTTAACACTTCTCTAATTTCCTCTTCAGGGAATGGATATAATCTTTCCACAGCCACAAGTAAAATAGATTCGTTAGGATTTTTAGCTAAATGTTCTTTTAAGTCAATAAACATTTTTCCTGAAGCTAAAATAACTTTAGTCACTTTATCTTTATCAGCCTCATCCACAAGGATTGGTTTAAATCCGCCAGATGTGAATTTATCAATTGGTTGAGCTACAGTTTTGTTTCTCAACAAGCTTTTTGGTGACATAATAATTAAAGGTCTCATAGCTTCTGTGCCTAAACTTTTAGCTTGTGCTCTTAATAAATGGAAGTAGTTACTTGAACTTGATAAGTTAACCACTGTGCTATTATTTTCAGCCGCTAATTGTAAGAATCTTTCTAGTCGAGCTGAAGAGTGCTCTGCACCTTGGCCTTCAAACGCATGAGGTAAGAATAGTGTTAAACCAGTTCTTTCGCCCCATTTAGCACGTCCAGAAGACATGAAGTTATCAAATATCATTTGAGCCATATTAGAGAAGTCACCATATTGAGCTTCCCAGATATTCATGCTTTCTTTGTTCTCAACATTGTATCCATATTCAAAGCCAACAACAGCTGCTTCAGATAACGGACTATTATGAACTTCAAATGTAGCTTTTTGATCAGGTACATGATGTAAAGGTGTGTAAACATCTCCATTTTCCTCATCATGTAACACAGCATGTCTATGACTAAATGTACCTCTTTCACTGTCTTGACCAGTTAAACGGACTGAGATGCCGTCTTGAACGATTGTTGCAAATGCAAGTTGTTCTGCTTGTGCCCAATCAACTAAGCCGTCCTCTTTTTCGAATGGTTCTCTACGTTTTTCAAGCACTTTATTTAGCTTTTTCAAAACGTGGAAACCATCAGGATACGTTAACATTGCATCATTAATTTCTTTCAAATGATCAAATGTGAAATCTTTATCATCACTTTGTAAAGGTTGTTGTAATGATTCAGGTTTTTCCATATCAGGATTGTCCATTTTATCGGCTTTATCAATTTTGTCTTGAGCTGAACGCATAGATTTTTGAACATTATCCATAATTTCATTCATTTGATCTTTATTAATAACGCCTTCATCCACTAATTTGTTACCATAAATAATTTCAACAGAATCATGTTTACGAATATTTTGATATGGAACAGGGTTAGTAATTGATGGTTCATCCATTTCGTTATGCCCGTAACGACGATAACCAACTAAGTCAATTACGAAGTCTTTGTGGAATTCTTTTCTGAAATCCATTGCGATATCAATTGCTTCAATTGTTGCTTCTACATTATCAGCATTAACATGTAAGATAGGCACATCGTAACCTTTAGCAATATCAGAAGAATAAGTTGTAGAACGGCCGTCTACTGGTTCAGTAGTAAAACCAATACGGTTATTCGTAATGATATGTAAAGCGCCTCCTGTAGAATAACCATCTAAATTGCTTAAATTCATTGTTTCGAAATTGATACCTTGACCTGGATAAGCTGCATCCCCGTGAACTATGATAGGCATAGCTTTATGGAAATCAGTCGTAGGACCACCATTATGGTGTGTATCATCTTGAGCCGCACGTGTTTTACCAATAACCACTGGTGCTACAATTTCTAAATGGCTTGGGTTATTTGCAAGTGAGATGCGTTGTTCAATACCATAAGAAGAAGTTGTTTTAACGCCACCTAAGTGATATTTAACGTCTCCAGTCCAGCCAGAAGTCAATTCTAAGCTTCCATCTTCTGGTAAAAATTTCATTGGATCAGTATGCATGAATTCTGAAATCATCATTTCGTATGGTTTCTCTAATACATGCGTTAAAACATTTAAACGTCCACGATGCGCCATACCGATTTGAATATTCTGAATTTCGACTTCTGCAGCACGTTTTAATGTATGTTGTAACATAGGCACCAATGTGTCTACACCTTCGATTGAGAAGCGTTTTGCGCCAACGAAGTTTTTATGTAGATACTTTTCAAAGCCTTCAACATGTGCTAACGTTTCAAATAATTTTATCTTTTCATCATTGTTAATATTTGCTTTATAAGGTGTTTCAATTCGACGTTTCAACCATGTACGTTCTTTATTGTTGTTAATATGGTTATATTCGAATGCAATAGGTCCCTTATAGCGCTTTTCCATACGCTCAATTGCTTCATATGCATTGTCATAAATATCACTAAAGTGTTCAGAAACAATGCCGGCAGAAATTTGTTCTAATGTTTCTTTATCTAAATTAAAATCTTCAATGCTTAATTTAGGAACATTAGTTCTTTTTGGAGCATTTACAGGGTAAATATCGGCCTTAAGGTGACCATATTGTCTAATGTTATCGATTAAACGCATGATACGTTTGATAGTGCTATCATCCGCTGAAGAACCACTCCCTTTTGTGGTAGGTTTAGCCTCGATATTAGCTTCACCATTTTTTATTGTACTAAAAAGAACTTGTAAATCACCTGGTACAGAAGAAGGGTCTTGTAGATAATCATCATATAAATCTAGCATAAGACCTAAATTTGCACCAAAGTTTACAGGAGCTTCCGTAACATCCTTGTTATCCTTTGCCATAGTATACCCTCCACAAAATAGTTAAACCGCTTACAGAATAATCATAGCATTATTTAATGCTTTGATAAAGCCTATTGACTGAATATTATGTAAAAGGATGAAGAATAAAAATTAATTTTGTTGAAAACGTTTTAATGCATAGTAATTTATGTTGATAACAGCCTTTTTTTCAATATTTCTTCTAATTAAGCTTAAATTTCAAAAGTGTTATATTTCAAAAAATCAAATGTTATAGTGTCTTTTGAAAAGAAGTTAAAAAAATGACTAGGATTAAAACAAAACATTGTTCAATCCTAGTCACGCTATATTATTTATTATTTAAAGATAATTTTAAAAGTAGTATATTGGTTTACTTCGCTATCAACCATTATATAACCACCGTATTGTTGCACAATTTTTTCTGCTATAGAAAGACCTAAACCGTTGCCTCCCTGACTTCTAGCTCTCGATTTATCCACTCGATAAAAGCGATCAAAGATAAATTCTTGATCCTCTTTAGGAATACCCATACCATGATCAGTTATTTCGATACTTGTTTGTTTATTTCGAAGTTGTGTCTTAATAATAATGTGCTTCTTCTCTTTATCATATTTCATAGCATTATCGATAAAAATTAGAAGCAATTGTTCAAACTGATGGCGATTGATATGTAAGTTTAACGGCTTATTTGCTAAATGAACATCAAACTGGTAGTCAGGGTGTAATTGTTGTAATGATTTAACTCGCGAACGGATTTCATCATTAATGTTTACATCTTCACTTTCTAACGCTTGTATATTAACTTTATCTTTTGTTAAAAGTAATAACTCTTCAACAAGCTTGGTGATACGATTCATTTCTTCCAAGGAAATGTTTAATGATTCTTCTAATACTGCGGGGTCTTTTTTTCCCCAACGCTTAATTAAATTTAAATGACCCTGAATAATTTGAAGCGGTGTGCGCAATTCGTGAGAAGCATCCTCTACAAATTGCCGTTGTTGATTAAATGACTCTTCAATTTGAAACATCATATCGTTAAACGTTTCAATTAAATTATCGGTTTCTTCATATTTTGTATTAAGTTCTAACTTATTTTGAAACCCATCACGTCGTATTTGATTCATTTTATTAGACATTCTTATTAACGGTTTAGTAATTTGTCTTGAAATGATATAACTAATGAAGCCAGTTATGACCGTTGCAACTACCCCAAACATAATAGCTACTATATACAGAGAACGTACGATGTTGTTATATCCTTCTAATGAATGAACTAGAACGCTAAATCCCTGGAAATTACGACTTTGAATAGGTTCAGTTATAATGAGAAATTGTCTACCTTTATACTTTGCAACTTTCACACGTTCAATATTTGTTAAATCAAATGGTGGTTTAAAATGCATGCTACTCTCATTTGAAGTATGCATGAGTTCTTTGCCTTCTTGATTGTATATCATGACTTCTTCAAAATTTTCTAAAGAAGCACTTAAATCTAGTGTTGAAATACGATCCACAGAGCGTGTTTGAATTAAATTAACAATTTCACTAGAGCTATGCTCAGCTTCATCAATTTCTCCCTCACGTAACGTGTCTTTAAGAAAGAAGATAGTAATCAAACAAAATAAAAGGATTGTCGTAAACATAATAAGTGTCGTGATTGTCATCCATTTATATTGTAAAGTGCGTTTTTTAATCATCTAATCACGTATCCTACACCACGAACGGTTTCAATGGTCTTTTCTTTGCCAAATGGTTTTAATTTATTTCTTAAATAGCGAATATAAACATCTACGACATTCGTTTCTACTTCACTATCATAACCCCATACATGATTTAATATTTGTTCTCTTTGTAGTACATGATTACGGTTTGTCGCTAACACGTATAATAAATCATATTCTGTTTTTGTTAAATCAAGTTGTTCACCGTTAACGGTTACTTTGAAAGCATCGATATCAATTTTAATACCATTTATATCAATAATATCTTTTTGTGGTTGGCGACGTAATACAGCACGAATTCTAGCGAATAATTCCTCTATTTCAAATGGTTTTACAATATAATCGTCAGCACCATAGTCTAAACCTGTAACCTTATCATATGTATCACTCTTAGCTGTGATAATAATGATTGGTGTTGTCTGTTCTTGATGCACACGACGACATATTTCAAGTCCATTAATATTCGGAAGCATTAAATCTAAAATAATTAAATCATAACTATTGCTTAGTGCTTTATCTAGACCTGCTTGCCCTTCATATTCGATATCAACATTATAATTATCATGTGTTAATTCTAATTCAAGGAAACGAGCTAAATTTTGTTCGTCCTCTACTATTAATATATCAGTCAATGGTTGCACCTCTTTTTTTGAAAAAATAAGTTAACAAACATGTTAATTAATTTAAAATTAATTTTACTAATTATGGCCAATTAGCCTTTTATAATATAAACAATATTTTATCACAGTATTTCTCTAAATAAGTATACAAGTATGTTACAGCATAATAAGATGTGATAACTTTTTGACGTAAAAATAAACGATAGAAAATAAATTTAAAATTTTCACATTTCTAATTGACAATGATTATCAGTCATGTATGATAATAGTTGAAAATGATTATCAATACCGACTAAGACAATTCCCCCCCACATATATTTCGTTCTTACAGGATTGATCATTTTCGAGTTATTCCCCTTTTATATGCCCGTAAAAGACTAACGTTGAAGTTTTAAAAATTAGCTTTAAACGTTTTAATTAAAGCAGTGAATCTAATGCCGAGGTTCACTGCTTTCTTATTTTTATTTCTCACTTACCTCATTTTCCTAAAAAATAAAAGAGAAACAGGCTTCAAAAAATGAATACACTGCTTCTCTTAAGACAAAGATATTAATTTGTAGATGGATATAGTTGTTTCTTCAATATTAGAGTTGATAAAACAATACAGAAGGCGCCGCCAATAATTCCGGCAATAACATCTGTTGGATAATGAACGCCTAAATACACTCTTGAAATTGAAATTAATAGAATGAATAAAGCACATAGTCCGATGATAATGCCTTTGTTAGATCCAGACATACTTCGATTAGCAATAAACATTGCACTTCCGAAAAATGATGTTGAGCCCATGGCATGTCCACTAGGGAAGCTGAAACCACTAATATCAATTAAACGTAGTAACGTTGGGCGTTCACGGTCAAAGATATTTTTTAACACAGGATTTAGAATTCCTGAAAGTGCCATAACGATTGCGAAAAATAATGCTTCAATTTTACAGCGTTTAAGCATTAAATATGCTACAAACATTAATGATAAACAAACCATGGCCCAAACTTCGCCTATTTTAGTTGCGCCTAAAAGAATTGAAGTTGTTATAAAGCTTTCTGATGAATAAATAAATTCATATACTTCTGTATCAATCCACTTACCTAATCTTGATTCATGGAAAAAAGCGATAATTCCAAAGATTAGAGTGAAAACTATGAGTAATGTAATGCGCTTTGCACGATTCATCAAGTACGCCTCCTGTATTTATAAAGCGTCGTTCAAGATTTTATTAAATAAATCTTCTTTAGTATAGCTTTCTTTATATGTTTCCATTTGTTTGATGATACTATCACGTTGATTTTCAATATCTTTTAATTGTTCTAAAAGTTTAACTTGAGTAAGTTGATCTTCAGGAATCGTTCTGCCATAACCTTTAGATTCAAAGTTTTTAGCATTATCTATTTGGTCTCCACGAGATTGATCTAATCCTAAAGGAATTAAAAGCATTGGAATACGTAACGTTAGAAATTCATAAATAGCATTTGAACCAGCTCGGCTTACTACAGTATCTGTAATGGCTAGTAAGTCCGTAAGTTCTTCTTTCACGAATTCATATTGTACATATCCACTTTTATTGATAGAGTGATCAATTAACCCATGACCTGTAAGATGAATGATTTGGTAATCTTGAAGCAATGCTTCTAAATTTTCACGAATCGCTTCGTTTAACTTTTTACTACCTAAACTTCCACCCATAACAAGTAAGACTTTTTTAGAATTATCAAAGCCTGTAAGTTGATAACCGCGTTGTTTGTTACCTTCTTTTAAGTCTGCACGGATCGTTGCACCTACAAAATCTACTTTATCTTTAGGAAGATAGTTTAATGTATCTTCAAATGTTGTGTAGATTTTTTTAGCGAATTTTAAAGAAATTTTATTTGCTAAGCCAGGTGTTAAGTCTGATTCATGAATAATAGTTGGAATTTTTAATGAACGTGCGGCTATTACCACCGGCACTGAAACAAATCCACCTTTTGAAAATAGTAAATCTGGCTTTTCTTTTTTTAATACTTTACGGGCATCAAGAACACCCTTTAACACTTTGAATACATCTTTAGCATTTTCAAAAGATAAATATCTGCGTAATTTACCACTAGATATTGGATAATATTTAATTTCAGATAACTGAGATTCAATCATTTCTCGTTCAATACCGTTTTTAGAACCAATGTAAAATGCCGTGTGACCTTTTTCAATAGCAGTCGGAATGAGACTTAGATTTACGGACACATGTCCGACTGTGCCGCCACCAGTAAATGCTATTTTAGTCATAGTTATTAACCTCTATTCTTATATGTTTTTATAGTATGCATAGAATGGTGCGCCTCTATCATATGGATGATAGTCTATTTCTACCTCGCCAACTTTTTCGAAGCCAAATTTATCAAATAAGCCTTGCGCAGGTTTATTAAGCGCAAATGTATCAGTTAATAAAACATGAACGTCGTGGTCTTCAGCAAGTTGAACGGCGAAGTCAAATAATTGCGTAGCTGCACCTTTATAATCTTTTGACCCAGCTAATCTGTGGATGACATAAGCACCCTCTCTATCAACTGGCCATTCTAAATCATCATACCATTCTGATTGTTGTTGGTCGACCACTATAAAACCATAAATTGTATTCTCTTCTTCTAATACATATAGCGTTTCTGTATCAATATCTTCTTCAAAATGTTCGGCAACAGGATATTTATCATCCCATTGATTATTATCTTGTTCTTGCATAGATTGTTTTGCTTCTTCAACTAACGCTTCAATTTGGTTTATATCTTCTTTTTTACCTAATCTAATTGTCACTTTCAAAACACCTCTTTATTTTAGTTTGTCTAATAACTTATCTAATACAGTATCTTCTTTATTAGATTTTTCCACTAATAACTGCGTGAATTTATCGTTTGTTTTAGCATCAAATTTACCAGTAGTAGGTAAATGGTTATCAGATTGAAATGCTTTCAGTTCAGTAGATAAATTTGAATCAAATTGATTTGATTCATCATTTACTTTATAGCCTAAAGCATTTAAACCAATCTTAATTGATTTAACATTTTTATTATTATCTCCTACTGAATATGTTTTATCAGTTGGAATCACACTAATAGATTGATACTTAGGAGATGCTATTTTAACATCTGGTTCGATACCTTTGCCATGAATATAGTGGCCATCTGGTGTTAACCATTTCATTTGAGTATATTTTAATAATGAACCATCACTAAATTCACGAGTTGTTTGTACTATACCTTTACCAAACGTTTTTGAACCATAAACTTTTGCTTTATGATGATCTTTCAAAGCTCCTGTAAATACTTCTGAAGCACTTGCTGAGCCTTCGTTTACTAGAATACTCACTTTCATATCTTTTGCTTCTTTTAAAGCGTCATTTGACGTCGTGATTGATTCTTTATCGCTACCTTTCTCAAGTTGAACAACAGTTTGTCCTTTATCGATAAAGATATTCGCCATTTTAACGGCTTCATCTAATAAGCCACCAGGATTATTACGTAAGTCAAGTACAATACTGCGAACACCTTCTTTATGTGCTTTAATTACTGCAGCTTTTAGTTCGCCAGCTGTATTTTCTTGGAATTTATTAATGGTCATAATACCGATACCATCTTTTTTCTTATATTCCACACTTTTAACATGGATTTTTTCACGTTTAATATTAATATCTTTTTCTTGAGACCCACGTTTAATAGTAAGTTTTACTGACGTACCTTCTTTTCCGCGTACCATTTTTACGACTTCATCTAAAGGTTTACCTTCAACAGAATGTCCATTTATTTTAGTTACAACATCTTTTGGTTGTATTCCGGCTTTTTCAGCGGGAGAGTCTTTAATAGGACTTGTTATCATAATTTCTTTATCTTTCTTCTGCATTTCAGCACCGATACCTACGAAGTCACCTGACACATCTTCATTAAAACTTTTAGTTTCTTCTTTAGTCATGTATTCAGAATATGGATCTTTCAATTCTTTAACCATGCCGTCGATAGCAGCTTCTGTTAATTTATTAGATTGTTGTTTTTTATAGTAGTCATTATTTAAAGTTTTATAAGCAAATTCAATCTTTTTCATTTCTTTACGTTCATCTTTAGTCAAACCACTCAATTTGTGATTAATCCCAATAGTCGCAGCTACAGTTAGTGCTGCAGTAAGAATAATAGCAAGCAGTAAGATAAGAATAAATTGCCAAATCTTTAAGTGTACTTTTTTAGGAGATGACACTTCATTTTTATGATCAGAAGACAATTGCTCATCATGCTTATCTGTATTATTATTCATTCAAACACTTCCTCTATTACTTCTTATGTATTTACTCTTTATTTTGAAAAGATATTACTAGTATGTCTTTATTTATAATTAAACGCAAATTAGAAGGCTGTTTAAAGTCCTTAAAAGTTGAAAATAATAAAGCGGGAGAGAAATCAATCTTTAGTTAAAAAGTGTTTCTCGTCCCGCCCTAGCAAGAATATTTTATTAAAACAGTTTGATTGATGAATTTTATATTTATAAGCTATTGCGTGAAGCACTTGCTCGTATTTTTTAAAATTTCAACCATTCTGTATACTCTTCATATAAATCATCAAATACTGACATTGGCACTGTAATATCACTCTGCATCTCAATATAGTCAGATAGTGTATTAAAGTCACTTTCATGTTTAGGAAAAGCTAAATCATTAAAAATTTCTTCAGCTAATTCGCCTTTACTATCTTTTCGTCCTCTGACAGTAAGTGCAAATTGGTAAAAAGAATGATTTTTCATTAGCTCATAGTCACATCAATGACTTTAGTTTCGCCTTTAACTACTGCTTGAACGTCATCGATATGAAGTGATTCAGTTTGGTCTGAATTAGTAATAATAATTGGTGAGATAACATCTTTAGCATTTTTTCTGATATATTCTAAATCAAATTTTAATAATGGATCGCCAACTTTAACTGTATCGCCACTATTTACTAAAATTTCGAAACCTTGGCCATCAAGTTGAACAGTATCTAAACCGATGTGTACTAAAAGTTCAAGGCCATTGTCAGCTTTCAAACCAATCGCATGTTTTGTAGGAAAGACATTATCTACTTTCCCTTCGATTGGTGATACTACTTCTCCTTCAGAAGGATTAATACCAAAACCTTCGCCCATCATTTTTTGTGCAAATACTGGATCTGGAATGTCTTCAATTTTTACATATTCACCAGTAAGCGGTGCATAAATTTGAATTTCTTTATTAACTTCTTTACCTTTACCAAATAATTTTTTAAACATGTTTATTCACTCCTATTTTTCAAAATGTGGAATTAAATCGCCATATCCAAGCTCTTCTAATTTCTCATATGGTATGAACTGAATAGCAGCCGAATTAATACAATAACGTAAGCCACCACTTTCTCTAGGACCGTCGTTAAAAACATGTCCTAAATGACTATTTGCTTCTTCGGATCTTACTTCAGTTCTAACCATACCGAATGTTTTATCAACGAGTTCAATAATTTCATCATCATCGATTGCTTTTGAAAAGCTAGGCCATCCACAATTTGATTCGAATTTTTCTTCAGATGTAAATAAGGGTTTACCTGAAATTTTATCAACATAAATACCTTTATCAAAATGATTCCAATATTCATTTTGGAATGGAGGCTCAGTACCATTTTCTTGTGTTACTAAGTACTCCATCTCATTTAATTCATTTTTATTTTTTTTAATCATTTTTTGACCCCCAATGTGATTCAATAAAAGCTTTTCTACCTGATCCACGTTGGTATTGTTCGTAGTGCATAGGATTTTTCTTATAATAATCTTGGTGATAATCCTCTGCAGGATAAAAATTCTTATAAGGAAGCACAGGCGTAATGACAGGTTTTTTAAATATACCTTGTTCATTTAACTGTTGAATTTTTAATTCAGCAGCTTGCTTTTGTTGTTCATCATGATAAAAAATAGCTGGTTCATAACTTTCGCCTCTATCAAAGAATTGACCGCTATTATCAGTTGGATCAAATGTTTTAAAGTAAACATCTAAAATATTTTCAAAAGACGTAATTTCAGGATTGTAAGTGATTTGTACAGCTTCTCTATGGCCTGTTTTATTCGTACAAACTTGTTCATATGTGGGATTCTCTACGTCACCGCCACTATAACCTGAAACTACACTTTCAATACCTGGATACGAAGTGAATGGTTTAACCATGCACCAAAAGCATCCTCCAGCAAATGTTGCGTATGCCATTTGATTACCTCCTTTGTTATTATTTAAATTTACGACAATATGAATTGATTTTAAAGTGATTTACTTACACAACACTTAAAATATATTAATGACGAACAACGACTAGCCCTATTGCCCCTTGTCCAGTATGAGTTGAAATAACTGGTGTTGTGACATTGACATCATATTCTTGTGGGCCAAAGGCGTCATCAAATTGTGATTTTAACTTTTCAACAAAATCAATCACATTAGCGTGTGCAACACCGATTGATTTAATTTTATGCTTGTCAATAAATTCTGAAATTTCTTTTTTTAAATACTGGATACTTGAATTCTGAGTACGCGCATTATGCACCATTTCTAAATAGCCATCTTCAAGCGTACCAATAGGTTTGATTTTCATAATGTTTCCAATAAAACCTTTTGTCTTACTAATACGTCCACCTTTTATTAATTGATTAAGTTGACCAATCACTACAAATAATTTTGTATTTTTTTGTACTTCTTTAAGATTTTCAACTATTTCGTTAGAAGAGAGATTAGTATTAATTAATTCAACTAATTTTTGAATTTGATAACCTAGACCGAATGAAATTGATTTTGAATCAATAACGGTTATATTGGCATCTACCATTTCACTTGCTTGTAGTGCAGTATTGTAAGTTCCACTTAGTCCGGATGACATGTGTATACTAAAAATTTCTACATCATCTTTCGCTAGTGTTTCATATAGTTCGATAAACTTGCCAATTGGTGGTTGACTCGTCTTAACATCGGCGTCGTCTTCGATATGTTGTATATATTCTTCAGATGTAATATCTAATTGATCGACATAAGATTTACCATCAATTGTTACACTCAAAGGAATGACGTGGATGTTATGCTGCTTTAAATAGTCTTGTGATAAATCTGACGTAGAATCCGTCACTATAATTTGTTTTGTCATAAATACCTCCATTAAATCACTTTACTTGTTATGTTTACGAACTAAATGTAGAAACGTATGTGGAATTGTATTTTTTTCATCTAATTCCCCTTCAACTGAAGATTCAACTTCCCAATCTTCGAATGTATACTCAGGGAAAAATGTATCTCCTTGGTGTTTCCCTTCTACCACAGTAATATACATATCATCTACTTTATCTATCATTTCTTCAAATAATGATTGGCCTCCGAAGATGAATACGTGACCTTCTAAATCATATATTTCATCTAAAGAGTGTATAACATCTACACCATCTACATGAAATGAAGTGTCATGCGTTAATACAACATTTCGTCTGTTTGGTAATGGTTTACCAATTGAATCGTATGTTCTTCTTCCCATAACTAAAGTGTTACCTGTTGAAAGCTTTTTAACATGTTTTAAATCGTTTGGTAAGTGCCAAGGTAAATCATTGTTATACCCAATGACACGTTGTTGATCGTGTGCTACTAAAATTGATAAAGTCATAATTTTCCCTCCGTTATTTATTTAAGGATAAATTTTTGATTTTTGTTAAGTTATGCATTTAATTATTTATTAAAACGTAATCGTACGGTTACTTCATTTTCAAATAAATAAAAAATTGAGATAGCTTTAAACTGCAATTGGTGCTTTGATTGCAGGATGTGACTGATAATCTATTAATTCAAGATCTTCATAATTGATATCGAAAATCGAAGCATCAGAATTTATTTGTAACGTTGGAGGCGTATAGCTCTCTCTAGATAGTTGTGTTTGAATAGCATCAATATGATTTGAATAAATATGCGCATCTCCAAATGTGTGGACAAATTCGCCTACTTCAAGGCCACATTCTTTAGCTATAAGGTGTGTTAATAAAGCGTAGCTAGCAATGTTAAAAGGCACACCTAAGAATATATCTGCGCTACGTTGATATAATTGACAACTTAATTTACCGTCTTGCACATAAAATTGGAACATTGTATGACAAGGTGGTAAAGCCATTGAATCAATTTCAGCAGGATTCCAAGCAGATACAATATGACGTCGTGAATTAGGATTCTCTTTAATTTGTTGGATCACTGTTTTCAATTGATCAAAGTGGTTCCCTTCTTTATCTACCCAATCACGCCATTGTTTACCATATACATTTCCTAAATCGCCATATTTTTCAGCAAAACTATCATCGTTTAAGATGCGTTGCTTAAATTTAGACATTTCTTCTTTATATTGCTCATTAAATTCAGAATCTTCTAAGGCTCTATGACCAAAATTTGTCATATCTGGACCATGATAATCTTCAGATTGAATGTATTTCTCAAAAGCCCATTCATTCCAAATGTTATTATTATATTTTAATAAATATTGAATGTTGGTATCGCCTTTAATAAACCACAATAATTCAGTAGCCACTAATTTAAAAGATACTTTTTTTGTAGTTAAAAGCGGAAATCCTTTCGATAAATCAAATCGTAGTTGATGACCAAATTTTGAAATAGTACCAGTATGTGTTCGATCATCACGTTCATTACCTATTTTTAAGATTTCTTCGCATAAGCTGTGATACGCTGAATCAAAGGGGTTTAACATAGTGTCATCTCCTAAATTTTTGTATTAACTATTATTATACTAGAAAATGAGAGGTTATTAAATTAACTCTAATAGAGTTCCTCAGTTTTTCGAAATTTTGAACATTTTTGTAGTCTAAATTTTGAAAATGGAAGCGTGAATATAAAAATAAAAACCTATAATAAACTCTTTGAAAAATCAATTAGTTATTATAGGTTTTAGAAATTTATATATATAGATTGATTTTATTT
>NZ_PPRC01000032.1 GCF_002902565.1 Staphylococcus petrasii
TAATTTAATTTAATAACTAATTTATGTTTAATCTACGATAACTAAAATATAACCAAACATTATCGATTGGATGTATTATATAGATACCACGCTTATTTTATAAATAAACGCATTTAACCAAAAAAATTTAAATATAAAACATATATCCATCTAATTTATCATCAGTTTCGATATAATCTGCTAAATATTTTAAAGTTGTATTATCTAATACTTCACGTACGGCATCTCTCATACGAAGCCATAGTTGTTTTTGAGCAGGTGGTTCTGATTCAATACTTTCTACAATTGTTATAGGACCTTCTAATAAACGAATGATATCGCCTGCTGTAATTTCGTCAGCTGGTACTCTTAGTTGATAGCCACCTTTAGCACCACGAACACTTCGAATTAAACCAGCATTTCTTAAAGGGCCTACGAGTTGTTCAAGATATAAGTCGCTCAGACTATTTTCTTCTGCGATTGTTTTTAATGATACACACCCTTGTCCTTCCCTTTTGGCTAGGGATATCATTAAAGTTAACCCATATCTCCCTTTCGTTGATATTTTCATAACATTACCTCTCTTAATTCGAATAATATATATTCCCATTCTAGCATTTTTTCAGTTAAGATAGTAATAGAAAGGTGTGAAAATCATGAGTACTGAACCATTAGCTTCAAGGATGCGCCCTACTAATATAGATGAAATTATTTCGCAACAACATTTAGTAGGACCTAAAGGTATCATTAGACGTATGGTTGAAACCAAACGTTTATCCTCAATGATTTTTTATGGACCTCCTGGAATTGGTAAAACAAGTATCGCTAAAGCTATTTCAGGAAGTACTGAATATAAATTTAGACAACTCAATGCAGTAACTAATACAAAAAAAGATATGCAACTAGTTGTTGAAGAAGCAAAAATGTCTGGTCAAGTCATTTTACTATTAGATGAAATTCATCGTTTAGATAAAGCAAAACAGGATTTTTTATTACCACATCTTGAGAACGGAAAAATTGTATTAATTGGAGCAACTACTTCTAATCCGTATCATGCAATCAATCCTGCTATACGTTCTAGAGCTCAAATATTTGAGTTATATGCTTTAGATGAGAATGACGTTCGTGTAGCCCTTGATAGAGCATTGTCAGATGAAGAACGTGGCTTAAAATTATATAACCCTATTGTTAACGAAGATGCACTTGAATACTTTTCAACTCAAAGTCATGGAGACGTTAGAAGTGCATTAAACGCTTTAGAATTAGCAGTATTAAGTGCTGAAGTAAAAGATAAAGAGCGTCATGTAACGTTATCTGATGCGAAAGATTGCTTACAAAAAGGTGCTTTCGTTAGTGACAAAGATGGGGATATGCACTATGATGTGATGAGTGCTTTTCAAAAATCTATTAGAGGCAGTGATGTGAACGCGGCGTTACATTATTTAGCAAGATTAATTGAAGCTGGAGATTTACCAACGATTGTCAGACGTTTATTAGTCATTAGTTATGAAGATATAGGTCTTGCTTCGCCAAGTGCTGGTCAACGAACACTTGCAGCTATACAAGCAGCTGAACGTTTAGGTTTCCCTGAAGCACGCATACCTCTTAGCCAAGCGGTGATAGAACTTTCATTATCACCAAAGTCTAATTCAGCTATTACATCAATTGATAGCGCCTTAAGTGATATACGTAAAGGCCAAGTTGGTCAAATTCCTGACCATTTAAGAGATGGCCACTATCAAGGTGCGAAAGAATTAGGACGAGCTATTGGCTATAAATATCCTCATAATTATGAAAATGGTTATGTAGTTCAACAATATTTACCAGATAAATTAAAAAACAAAATTTATTACGAACCAAAGACGACATCAAAAAGTGAACAACAATTTAAAGCAGTATACGATAATCTTCGTAATAAAAGATAAAGTAAAAGACTATGAAATATTGAGTGGTGCGATACCTCTCAATTTCATAGTCTTTTTTAATTAAAAATTACCTTTATCTTTAATGCGGCGCACTGGTACATCTTTAAGGATATCGTTTACTACATAACTAGCGCATATTAAACCTACTGTGCTAGGTACAAATGCATTTGAAGATGGAGGCATTTGTCCTTTACGGTTACTAGCATTCGGATCCCCTACTGTTGCTTTTACATCTTCACGTATTACGATAGGACTTTCATCTGAAAATACTACAGGAATACCTTTTTTAATACCCTGACGTTTTAATTTATTTCTAATAATTTTAGCCATAGGATCCATATACGTTTTAGAGATGTCTGCAATTTTGAAACGTGTAGGATCAGTCTTATTCGCAGCGCCCATACTTGAAATGACTTTAATGCCACGTTCTAAACATTCTTTCATTAAATGAACTTTATAAATAATCGTATCACTAGCATCTATAAAGTAATCAATATCATAATTGTTAAATAAGTCTTCGTAAGTTTCTTCAGTATAGAACATATGTAAAGGCGTTACTTTACAATCGGGATTAATTAATTTAATTCTTTCTTCCATAAGCGTTACTTTGCTTTGGCCAATAGTTGTAGTTAAAGCATGAATTTGACGATTGACATTTGTAATATCGACGTCATCTTTATCTATAAGAATAATATGACCAATATTTGTTCGAGCAAGCGCCTCAGCTGCAAATGAACCAACGCCCCCTACTCCTAACACGGCCACTGTTTTATTCTTTAATAAGTCTAAACCTTCTTTACCATATGCTAATTCGTTTCTTGAAAATTGATGTTTCATTTTGAACTCCTTTATCAAACATTACGTTACCATAATATTAACAGAAAAAGACAAATAAAAATACGCAAGACAAAAGTCTTGCGTACCGATAGAGTCCGTAATTGCCGTAGTTATAAAAAGCTTGATCATTCGGCCTGCTATATACAGGTGGGTGCCCTGTTTCTTGTTTTGCAAGTCCTCCTATTGAGGCGTGTGCGCTGCAAGAAAACCTATTGGGCTCCCTGATCAAAAAGTGTTAGGCCCAAATAAAAAGCAAACATACGTACAATACAGATGACTATCTTATATAGATATAATAGCACAAAGCTCAAAATAAAGAAATCCTTAAGAATTGTCAGAAATTCAAACTTATGATAGAAAAATTATTTAAATATTATAAGTTGACATAATATAATTATAGTTGCTTAAAAAAGTAGTAGTTCCTTCTTTTTCTTAATAAAAAAAGACTGCTAATAAAGTATTGAGCTACTCTATTAACAGCCACGTCAAACTTAATATTTAATTATTTAAATTAATGACGAATTCTTAATGATAATTCTTCAAGCTGTTTATCAGAAACTTCTCCAGGTGCGTCTGTAAGCAGACATGTAGCTGAAGCAGTTTTAGGGAATGCAATTGTATCACGTAAGTTAGTGCGATTAGTTAATAACATTACTAAACGGTCTAAACCTAATGCGATACCACCGTGTGGCGGTGCACCATATTTGAATGCATCTAATAAGAAGCCAAATTGTTCTCTAGCTTGTTCTTTAGTAAATCCTAGAACTTCGAACATTTTTTCTTGTAATTGGCTATCTGAGATTCTGATAGATCCCCCACCTAATTCATAACCATTAAGCACGATGTCATAAGCGTTTGCTTCAACGTTTTCAGGTTCTGAATCTAATTTAGCAATATCTTCTTGTTTAGGTGATGTGAATGGATGATGGGCTGCTACATAACGTTTAGCATCTTCATCATATTCTAATAATGGCCAATCAGTTACCCATAAGAAGTTTAATTTAGTTTCGTCAATTAAACCAAGCTCTTTAGCAAGTTTCACACGTAATGCGCCTAAACTTTGAGCAACAACACTTGGTTTATCTGCAACGAACATTACTAAGTCGCCTGCTTTAGCGCCAGTTAATTCTTTTAATGTTGCTACATTTTGGTCTTCGAAGAAACGAGCGATTGGGCCGCTTAAACCGTCTTCTACAACTTTAACCCAAGCTAATCCTTTAGCACCATAAATGTTTACAAACTCAGTTAAACCGTCCATATCTTTACGAGTGTAGTTATCTGCAGCGCCTTCAGCAACAATTGCTTTAACTTCACCATTATTTTCAACAGTATCTTTAAATACTTTGAAATCCATTTCTTTACCTAATTGAGATACATCAATTAATTCCATACCAAAGCGTGTATCCGGTTTATCTGAACCATAACGACGCATTGCTTCAGCGTAAGTCATACGTGGGAATTCGCCTTCTAATTCAATACCTTTAACGTCTTTAACTACTTTACGTAGCATTTCTTCGCCCATTTGAATAATATCTTCTTGATCTACAAAGCTCATTTCGATATCGACTTGAGTAAATTCTGGTTGACGGTCAGCACGTAAGTCTTCGTCACGGAAACATTTAACGATTTGATAGTATTTATCGAAACCACTAATCATTAATAATTGTTTAAATAATTGTGGTGATTGTGGTAACGCGTAAAATTCACCTTCATGTACACGAGATGGTACTAAATAGTCACGAGCACCTTCTGGAGTAGATTTAGTTAATACTGGTGTTTCAATATCAAAGAAACCACTATTATCTAAATATTCACGAATAGAACGTGTTGTTTGATGTCTCATTTTAAATGTTTGAGCTAATTCCGGACGTCTTAAGTCTAAATAACGATATTTTAAACGAATGTTTTCATCAACATTTTGATTTTCTTCGTTAATTGAGAATGGAGGTGTTTCTGCTTTATTAATAATAGTAATATTTGAAACTTGTACTTCTACTTGTCCAGTTTTAATTTTAGGGTTTACAGTTTCTGGGTCACGTTTCGTTACTGTACCTTCAACTTCAACTACATATTCAGAACGTACTGTTTCAGCAACACTTAGTGCTTCTGCAGAGAAATCAGGGTTGAATACGATTTGAACGATACCTTCTCTATCACGTAAGTCAACAAAGATTAATCCACCTAAGTCACGACGATTGTGTACCCATCCTTTTAAAGTTACTTTTTGATCTAATAATTCTTCTGTAACTAATCCACAATAAGTTGTTCTCTTACTCATTTTTTTACTCTCCTTTATTATTTTTCAAAAAAGTTAACAAGTTCATCTAATTTAACAGTTTCTGAGTCACCTGTTGCCATATTTTTTACATCTATTTGATTATTTTCAAGTTCTTGATCGCCTATTACTACTGTATATTTAGCATTTAAACGATCGGCTTGTTTCATTTGACCTTTAATTTTACGGTTTAAATAATCTTTATCAGCTTTAACGCCGTGTTTTCTTAAATTATTTAATAGTTTCACACTATAGCGTTCAGCTTCTTCTCCCATAGTCACTATGAATAAATCAAAATCATCTTCAACATCTAATTCAATGCCTTCTTCTTCGAGTGCTAAAAGTAATCTTTCAATACTTAAAGCGAAACCAATACCAGTTTGACTTGGGCCATCCAATAACTCTAGTAAGCCATTATAGCGACCGCCACCACATAATGTAGTGATTGCACCATCATAGTTAGGATTATCCATCATAAGTTCAAAAGCTGTATGAGTGTAGTAATCAAGACCACGAACTAAGTTAGGATCTTCTACATAGTTAATACCTAACTCATTTAAGTAACCTTTAACTTCTTCATAATAAGCTTTTGATTCGCTGTTTAAATAATCTGTAATACGAGGTGCATTTTTAATCGCTTCTTTATCACGGTCAACTTTACAATCTAAGATACGCATTGGATTACTATGCAAACGTGATTGGCAATCTGAACAGAACGTATCAATCACTGGTTCAAAGTGTTTCACTAACGCTTCGTTGTATTCTTTACGAGAATCAGCATCACCAATACTGTTGATGACAAGTTTTAAATGTTTAAGTCCGAATGACTCATAAATGTGCATTACCATTGCTAGTACTTCAGCATCGATACTTGGATTTTCAGCACCAATAGCTTCTACACCAAATTGATTGAATTGACGGTAACGCCCTTTTTGTTTACGTTCATATCTAAACATTGGTCCGTTGTAATATAACTTAATCGGTTGATTTGGATTACCTTGCATTTTATTCTCAATATATGAACGCACAACAGCAGCAGTACCCTCTGGTCTTAACGTAATACTTCTATCGCCTTTATCTTTAAACGTATACATTTCTTTTTGTACTACGTCAGTTGAATCACCAACGCCACGTGCAAATAAATCTGTACTTTCAAAGATAGGTGTACGAATTTCTTTATAGTTATATAGTGTCATCAGTTCATCTAGCTTATTTTCAATATAACGCCATTGACTAGACGCTTCAGGTAAAATATCTTGAGTCCCTCTAGGAATTCTAATCACCTAATCACTCCTTCATCTATCTATTACTTTGATAACTTAACATCCTCTAATAAAAAAAGTCCCTTATATAGCATTAAACTATATAAGGGACGAATCGCCGTGTTGCCACCCTAATTGAGAATAAAATAGACTATCTTACTCTCCACTCAAAACGTTTAACGTACGTAAACCGGCTTTATTTATTAAAGCACCTCTTCTTGTGTTCAAAAGTAAAACTACTCAGTATAATCTTTCAGCCTAGGATTATATCTCTACACAATCATCAATAACATTGCTACCTATTTCATTTAACTTTCCAAGAATACTAGCGGTATTGTTTATAAAGTTCACTCATTATGATAACGACTTTAGCTTCACTTTGCAAGACTTATGACGCAAAATATTGTTTCAATCCATCAACAACCGCTTCTTCAACAACTTGTCTATGCAATGGATCTCTAATCATCATTTCATCTGTGGGGTTACTTATATAACCTAATTCTAACAATACAGCCGGTTTATTAGTTTGTCTCAATACTTGGAAATTCTCTTGGCGTGTGCCTCTATTATATAACAAAGATTTCTTTTGGATATTCGCATTTAACGTTTCCGCTAGCGATTCCTGACTATCTTGATACCAATATACAGTAGCCCCATTAGCATTCGCACTATCTAATGAATCATTATGTATGCTGATATAGGCATCGCCATCTACCTTACGATCATCCAAGCTCACATATGTATCATCAGAACGCGTTAACTTTACTTTAGCTCCTGCTTTTTCAAGTGCACGTTTCAATTCTTTCGCTGTTTGTAATGTATAATTCTTTTCTAAACTTTTATTAGCAGTATTACTAGAGGCCCCTTGGTCACTGCCTCCATGGCCAGGATCTAAGACAATGACCTTATTCTTCAAAGGGTTCTCTTTTTTATTAACATCCTCTGGAATATTCAAACTTGTATGCCAACCAGCAATCCAGCCTTTTTTAGTAGCATTGTGATTCTCCACTTCAATCCATTTACCTAACTTATCTACCTTTTTAAAACTCTCACCTTTATCTACTTGATAAATCACTGGATAAGCTGCATTAGGACCTGTACGTAATTCTGCATCTTCTGTGACCGTTATACGGTTACTACCTTGATCATCATGATTCATAAACATAAATAATAAGATTAAAAATAGGATGAACAGAATAACCACAATAAGCGTACGACCATTTTTTAGACCATGTTTTGTTAACCATGCATCTATTTTACTCATATCACTTTGCCATCCTGACTTTCATAAATGATTGTCACTGGGCCATCGTTGATAATTTCCACTTCCATGTCTGTACCAAATTCTCCAGTTTCTACTTCTATACCATAATTTCTTAATGCAGTATTAAATTTTTCATAAAGTTGTTCCGCTTCTTCTGGATTTTTTGAATTTGAAAATCCAGGACGATTACCTTTTTTCACATCTGCATATAGCGTAAATTGAGAAACTGAAAGTATTTGGCCTTCTACTTGTTGAATATTTAAATTTAATTTACCATTCTCATCTTCAAATAAGCGGGCATTCACTATCTTCTTAGCTACTGCTTCTACATCCGCTTCAGTAGAATCTTTACCTACGCCTACTAATAAACAATATCCTTTATCAATTTGATTATGAATATTTTCATTTTTTACTGAAGCTCGTTTCACTCTCTGTACAACTATTCTCATCTCTTTTGCACCTCAATTAATTCCATACTCTTGAAACAGTATATATATCACTTAATTGTTTTAGTTTTTCAACGACTCTATAAACATCATTTACATTTTTAACCATAACACTAATTGTAATCACTGCATTCTTATCAGTGTCTGAACGACCGTTAATTTTAATAATGCTACCTACCGTCGAATTGACCGCTTGTATCACTTCATTTAATAAACCATTGCGATCATAGGCATTGACCTCTAAATCAACTTGATAGCGTTGTGTAGAGTCTTTAGATTTTACCCACTCTACAGCAATTAAACGATCGTCTTCATTTTTTATGTTAGGACAATCTGTTCTATGGACTTTAATACCATGTCCTTTAGTTATATACCCAACGATATCATCCCCTGGGATTGGGTTACAACATTTAGAAAGTTTTATTAAGACATTTTCAATACCTTCTACATAAACCCCACTATCAGTAATGATATCCTCTTTGATAGGTAATGACTTAATGATTTCTTGTGCTTCATTAAGTGCTTTTTGCTTATCTTGGATACGTTGACGCTCGGTAAGTTTATTTACCACTTGTAACGCCGTCACGCCACCAAAGCCTACTGCAGCATATAAATCGTCGTCATTAGCAAAATTATATTTCTCATTCACTACTTCTATATTCTTTTCAGTTAATATATCATCGACTCTAAAGCCTTGTTCCTTAATTTCCGCTTCAACCATAAATTTACCTTTTTCAATATTGGATGAGCGATCTTGTTTTTTGAAAAAGCTTTTTATCTTACTCTTGGCACTGGAAGACTTAACAATTTTTAACCAGTCTCTACTTGGGCCGTAAGAATGTTTACTAGTTCTAATTTCGATAATGTCTCCTGTTTGAAGGACATAATCAATTGGAACGATTTTACCATTTACTTTAGCGCCTATCATTTTATTTCCTACTTCACTATGAATCGCATAAGCGAAATCAATAGGTACTGCGCCATACGGTAATTCAATAACATCACTAGCAGGTGTAAAGGCATAAACCTTATCGCTTTGTAAGTCATATTTTAACGACTCCATAAATTCTTGGGCATCAGAAGACGTATGGTCCGCTTCAGCTAATTCTTTTAACCAATTTAGCTTGTTTTGGAAGTCTTGTGTTTTTTCATTTACCGTTTTACCTTCTTTATACGCCCAGTGTGCTGCTACCCCGTGTTCAGCAATTTCATGCATTTCAAATGTTCTAATTTGAATTTCTAGTGGATCGCCATTTGGACCTACAACAGTTGTATGTAAAGATTGGTACATATTTTGTTTAGGCATCGCAATATAATCTTTGAAGCGACCTGGCATTGGCTTCCATAACGTATGCACTAAACCTAAAATTGCGTAACAGTCATTAATCGAGTTAACGATGACACGAATAGCTAATAAATCAAATATTTGATCAAATTGCTTTTTTTGTTTCATCATTTTGCGATAGATACTATAGATGTGTTTAGGACGTCCACTGATTTCTCCAGTGATGTTCATATTGTCCATTTCTTCTTGAATTTTCTCGATAGCATTATCTATATAAGCTTCACGTTCACTACGTTTTTTCTTCATCAAATTAACAATACGGAAGTATTGCACACTATCAATGTAACGTAAGGCAGTATCTTCAAGTTCCCACTTTATTGTATTAATCCCTAATCTGTGAGCAAGAGGCGCATAAATTTCTAACGTTTCTTTAGAGATACGGACTTGTTTTTCTCGAGCCATAGCTTTTAGCGTTCTCATATTATGCAGTCTATCTGCAAGTTTAACTAAGATAACGCGTACATCTTTGGCAATCGCAATGAATAACTTTCTGTGGTTCTCTGCTTGTTGTTCTTCTTTAGAACGGTATTTCACCTTTTTCAACTTCGTAACACCATCTACAATACGCGCAACTTCTTCATTAAACATTTCTTTTACATCATCAAATGTATAAGGTGTATCTTCAATTACGTCATGTAAGAACCCTGCTACGATAGTTGGACCGTCTAAACGCATCTCTGTCAATATACCTGCAACTTGAATAGGATGCATAATATAAGGCAGACCATTCTTTCGAAATTGACCTTGATGTGCTTCATACGCAATATGATAACTTTTTAAAACATATTGGTATTCATTTGCTGATAAATAGGATTTCGCTTTATGTAGTACCTCGTCAGCACTATATGGATATTCATTATTCAATATATGACACCCCAACTCTCTTATATTCCAAATACTCTGCCCGTTAATTGACTTTTTTAAAATTAAGCTACAAACTCTTTAGTGTCTTTTAATTTGTATAAAAATAACATTTCCAAAGTCATAGAAATGCGAGTATTACTTTTAGTGTATCAAATGTTTAATACACTATAAAAGGTTTAACTTTTTTATAAATAATAGTTTTATGATACTACAAGTTTTTAAATAAATAAATGCTGTTAAATTAAATTTAAACATCTAGAAACATATGCTTCATTAAGAAAAAAGAAGCGGTAGAGAAAGTCATTTCAATCAATGATTTCTTTCTTCCGCTTCTATATGAGTAGTTATAATACATTTGAATCGAGCATTTTATATTAACGCTTATTCATCGTAAGAGATTAAACTCATTACATCATAATCTTTAATTTTTTCAATACCATTTAAATATTTTAATTCAATAATAAATGCAATACCTACAACGATACCGCCAAGTTTTTCAACTAATTTAATTGCCGCTTCAATTGTACCACCAGTAGCTAATAAATCATCTGTGATTAACACACGTTGACCTGGTTTGATAGCATCTTTATGCATCGTTAAAACGTTTGTACCGTATTCTAAGTCATATTCATAACGAATGACTTCACGAGGTAATTTACCTTCTTTTCTAACTGGAGCAAAGCCAATACCCATTGAATAAGCGACTGGACATCCGATAATAAATCCTCTTGCTTCAGGTCCTACAACAATATCCACATCTCGTTCTTTAGCATATTCAACAATTTGGTCAGTAGCATAACCATATGCTTCCCCATTATCCATGATTGTTGTAATATCTTTGAAACTTACACCAGCTTTCGGCCAGTCTTCAACCTCTGAAACATACTGCTTTAAATCCATTTATCTATTTCCTCCTATTATTTAACCCTTTTGATTTTTAATCCATTTTTTAAGTTGTGAAAAGTCATCATAGAGTAGAAGTTGCTCAACTTCGATTCTTGCTTGTCTAGCTTGATAAATGCGACTTGATTCAATCGCTTGTTTGTTAGGATTATTGTTTATTTTAATTATACCATTTTCATCAGTGATAAAGCCTAAGTCAAGAAACACTTTCAACATAAATTTAAGTACGTTAGGTTTAATTCTTAAATACTGACATAATTGCATGCCTTCTTGCGCTAAATTCATTTCTTGTTTATTCATTAATGCCTTATAGCAATTTTTGAATAACGTTGCGTTTGGCATACCTTCGAAATATATCGACTGACTGTGTTGTAAGATTAAATATAATTGCGAATAAGTTAAACCTTGTAAACTTTGTTGAATGCTTTCAAGATTTGGCGGTAAATCACGAAATACAATTATATCATGAGTTGGGTCTATCTCTTCACCATAAAAGTAATAATTGTCATCTAATTTTTCTTTTTTTGGATGGATAACAAATGCATACTGATGATTAGTAGGATCTATATCCAATTGTTTACGTTTACTTCTATAATCTAATATTTGTTCATCGTTGGTTGCTAAGTCTTGAATGATAAGTTGTGGTGATTGATTACCATTCCATTCATTAATTTGTAAATGACCTAACAGATTAATAGGTTGTCCTATTTCGAGCTGTGTAGCTAGTTGCCCATTTTTCCAGAAAAGATTTTGAAGCTGTTGTTCGCCGGCTACTAGTTTTAAATGAGCCTTATCTTTACCAATCGCTTTAACATCTGTTACATCAATATCATCAATTTCAAATAACGGTTTCTCAAAATCTGTACCGAAAGGACTTAATTTTTGAATATCATTAATATTACCAACCGTAATATCTTTTTCTTCGAGTTTTACAGTAACATGTTTAGTAGGTTCTAATGAAGTATGTTCTGTTAACTGTGCCATCCATTCATTTAAGCCTTGCTCTAATGGTTCAATGTTCTCAATTTCCATAGTCATTCCTGCAGCCATGTGGTGACCACCGAATTTAGAGATTAAGTCCTGATGCGCACTCAATATTTCAAACATTGACACTTGTTCAATACTTCTCGCCGAACCTTTAGCATGATTTTGTTCTAAATCTATATTTAAAATGAGGGTGGGTAGTGAATAAGTTTCAACAATTTTAGATGCTACTATTCCTAATACACCTTCATGCCAATCTTCTTTGGCGAGTAATAAAAATTGATGACCAGCGTTCACTTTTTCTTCTGCCATCACTAAGGCTTCTTCAGTAATTTGAGCAACAATATCTTTACGCTCAATATTAAAATGTTCGACTTGTTCAGCTAAAAACTCGGCCTCTTCCTCATCTTCTGACATAAGCAATTCTGCAGCTAATGAAGCATCTTCAAGACGACCTACTGCATTCAGTCTTGGTCCAATAATAAAACCAATTGTTTCTTCATTTATCGTGTCATTAAAACCAGCTTGATTTAAAATAGCTTTAATTTGTGGTGGACAATGCTCATTTAAGTGAGCCAATCCATTTTTTACAATGGTGCGGTTCTCATCTGTTAATGACACTAAATCGGCAATTGTTCCAATAGCAGCTAAGCTCTCAAAATAATTAGGAGGATTGTCTAATAGCACTTGAGATAATTTAAAAGCTACACCTGCGCCACATAAGTAATGAAACGGATAATCAAATTCTGGATGCATAGGATGCACGATAGCATAAGCTTCTGGAAGTGTACGGCCAATTTCATGGTGGTCTGTAACAATAACGTCTACGCCTAATTCCTGCACCATTTTTATTTCATTGTGACCCTGTATCCCATTATCAACTGTAATAATAAGTGAAACACCTTCATCGTAAGCATTTCTAAATGCAAGTTCATTAGGACCATAGCCTTCAGTGAAGCGGTTAGGAATATACCATCCTACTTCAGCACCTAGCATTCTTAAAGTATTGACTAGAATTGTGGTAGATGTAACACCGTCGGCATCATAATCGCCATACACTAATATACGCTCATTTTTATCAATCGCTTGATTGATTCTTTCGATTGCTTTATCCATGTCACTTAATAAGCGAGGATCATGACTAACCGTTGAACCAGATAGTAAAGCGTTGATATCACTGTCTTTAGTGATAGCTTTACTTTCCAATACTTTTTTAATTATAGGTGTTAATTTATATGCTTTAGCTACATCATCTGCTATATATTCAGTTGGAGGTTCATAAAGCCATTTATATTTAGATTTAATCATACAACTATCCTTCCTTTTTCCAAGAGCCATTATACCTAAAATTATATTAAATAAAAAGTAACACCTTAGTAAATAAATAAAACTAGATTATTTGAAAAATAAAAAAAGAACTATCGATAAACCGAAGTTCATCAATAGTTCTAATAAATCAAATATTAAACTAAGATTTTTTCATCATTAGATTTTTTCTCTTTATACACTACAAGTTTTCCATTTTCTGATTTCTTCAATTGACGTTTCTTCATGATGCCCCAAAGTGGAACAGCGATAAAGACTGAAGAGAATACCCCAGAAATTAAACCAATTAATAGTGCAAGTGAGAAGTTAAATAGACTTGCTGCACCAAAGATTAATATCGCAATTACAACAACTACAACAGTTAATACTGTATTAATAGAACGTGTCATTGTTTGTCTAATTGAACGGTTAACAATATCATCAATTTGTGCAGGATCAGTAATCACTTTAATCTTATGCAAGTTCTCCCTTACACGGTCGAACGTAACAATTGTATCGTTGATTGAATAACCTACGATAGTTAAAATTGCAGCAATGAATGTAATGTCTACTTCTAATCTGAATAAACTAAATAACGCAACAATAATAAATACGTCGTGAAGTAAAGCTAATACAGATGAAAGACCCATTCTCCATTCGAATCTTAATGATACATAAATGATGATACCAATAGCTGCAAATATAAGAGCTTTCATAGCATTTTTAGCTAACTCTTGACCAATCATTGGAGACACAGTATTTACAGTTGGTTTATGGCCATATGCATCATTCATTTTCTCATTCACTTTAATAACTTCATTTTTAGATAAAGCTTTTTTAAATTGAACAGTAGCTTGTTTATTGTCTTCACCATTAATTTGAATTTGGTCTGGCGTTAAACCTAAATCTTTAACAGTACGTTCAACTTGAGGTTGCGTCAATTTAGTATAAGAGTTGATATCTACACGCGTACCTGCAGAGAAATCAATACCTAAGTTTAATTTGAAAATACTTAAAATAATAATACCAACGACTAAAATAAGTATACTTAAACTAATTAATGGTTTAGCTAATTTAACAAAATTCCATTTTTCAAATGAAGTTTTTAAGTCGTGTACATCTACGCCTTCATTAATATCATGACGGTCTTTCTTCTTAACACCAAATAACCAATATTTCTTTTTGAAATAATTAGATGATACAAGTAATGAAAGTAACCATCTTGATAAGAATACTGCCGTTACGAAGATCATTAAAATACCTAGTAATAACATCGTAGCGAAACCTTTAACTGAACTTTCACCGAAGAAGAATAATACGCCGGCTGCAATCACAGTTGTTAAGTTAGAGTCAAAGATAGTTAAGAATGAACTTTTATTCGCCTTGCTATAAGCTTGTTTAAGCGTTCGTCCAATCCTCAATTCATCTTTTATCCGTTCATACATTATGATGTTTGCATCGACTGCCATACCTACACCGAGCACTAAGGCAGCTAAACCTGGAAGTGTAAGCACCCCAGAAATAAAGTTAAATGCTACTAAAGTTAAGTAGATGTATACAGTTAATGCGATAATCGCAACTAAACCTGGTAATCTGTAGAAACCTACCATGAATAAGTAAATTACAGCAATACCAATTGCAGATGCAAAAATTGTTTTATCAAGCGCATCTTGACCAAATTGAGCACCTACAGAGTTTGAATAAATTTCTTTTAAATCAACTGGTAATGACCCAGCGTTAAGTAATTCTGCAATTTGTTTAGCTCTTTCCACGCCATCTTGACCATGGAAACCACCAGAAATTTCTACACTGTCTGAATTGATTGGTTGATTAACAGAAGCGGCTGAAACGTATTTACGTTTATTCTCAGGCTTCTCTAATTCTTTGTGATAGCTATCACCTTTCTTATAATCTAACCAAACTACCATCATGTTTTCTTGCTTCTTAGAAATCTCTTCCGTTACTTTTTTAAATTTAGCACGGTCTTTCAATTTAAAAGTAACAGCTGGTTCATTCGTACCTTGTTTAAATTCTTGTTTTGCTGAACCTTGTACAATATCCTTACCAGTTAATTTAACTTTATCGTCTGCATCGCGAATGGTTAAATTAGCTTGAGAAGACAAGATTTTTCGAGCTTCGTCAGGATCTTTAACACCAGCTAACTGAACTCTGATACGATCAGGGTCTTCTACTTGAATATGTGGCTCTGATACACCCAATACGTTAACACGATTTTCTAACGTACGAGCCGTAGATTGTAAAGCATTATCATCAATCTTTTTGCCACCTTCAAGCGGTTTAACTTGGTAAAGCACCTCGAAACCACCCTGTAAATCAAGACCAAGATTTACGTTTTTAACTACTTTCTTATACGTAAGTCCCATTCCCACAAAGAGGAGGACTACAATTAATAAGAAAGCAATTATCCTACTAATTTTTTTCACATGAACACCTCATTGTTTACTTATGTAATTAGAATAATCTTTTAATTAACCACGTGCAAGTTAATAAAAGATTACATTGTTATAACATGACTTAACTATATTAACATAACACAACCTTTAGTGAAATTCAGACCCATGTCCAATTTTTTAAATTTTAAAAATGTAGCATTACATTCCTCGTTAAATTTTTAACTTACATTAAGATGGTTTATATATACCTTCTTATAAAAAATAAATAACGAAACGTTGTTGAGTGCGGGGCCCCAGCAAAGAGACTTTCATATAGAAAGTCTACAAACAAAGCAAGCTGGGGAAGGAACTTAAGTGTTTACACACTTAAGTAAGTAGTTCTAATGATTAAAATCAAAGAACGACTTTATAAGACTACAGGCTTGAGCCTTTCCCGCAAGAAAGCGTCGCAACAAAATGAGTAACCTTTATCTAAGAACTTCTTTACAAGACCAAGGCTCGACCCAGCCCCCTAAGCAAGCATCTCAACTTAAGTGAGTAAATATCTATCTAAGAACACCTTTAATGAAAACATATACAAAAAAATGCCCACAAAGTTTTTAACTTCGTGGGCACTCCAAGTTTCAAAGTAATGCTACTTTTCAACTTATATAAATTATGATGGGTCTACTTGTTTAATGGCTGGTTTTTCGAAAGTCATTTCTGTACCATGACCATTTACAGTAATTACTACAGTAGTTTCATCTACAGCTTTAACTGTACCTTTTAAACCACCAATTGTAGTAACACGTTGACCTGATTCAATTCGACTAATCATTTCACGATGCTCTTTCGCACGTTTTTGTTGAGGTCGAATTAAAAAGAAATAAAACACAATAATTAAAATTATTGGTAAAATCAATGCTGAAACATTCATTATGTTTTCTCCTTACTAAAAGTTTTTAGGGTTCTCTACATTAAGTCCATATTGTTCGAAGAATTCTTCTTTGAAATCTAATAATCTATCTTCTCTAATGGCCTGTCTAATATCTTCCATTAATTTTAGCAGAAAATGTAAATTATGAATAGTAGTAAGACGGATACCAAAAGTTTCCTCAGCTTTAATTAAATGTCTAATATAAGCACGTGTATAATTCTTACATGTATAACAATCACAATTTTCATCAAGTGGTCTGAAATCTTCTGTAAATTTAGCATTTTTAATGACTAATCTACCATTAGACGTCATACAAGTACCATTTCGAGCAATACGCGTTGGTAATACACAGTCAAACATATCCATTCCACGAATACTACATTCGATTAATGCATCTGGAGAGCCAACGCCCATTAAATAGCGTGGTTTATCCTCAGGCATATATTGAACGGTATGTTCTACCATGTCATACATAACAGGTTTCGGTTCTCCTACTGATAAACCGCCAATCGCATATCCAGGGAAATCAAGCTTAACAAGGTCTTTAGCACTTTGTTCTCTTAAGTCCTTATATTCTCCACCTTGGATAATGCCAAATAACGCTTGATCTTCAGGACGTTTATGCGCTTTAAGACAACGCTCTGCCCATCTTGTAGTACGTTCAATAGAATCTTTAACATATTTATATTCAGATGGCATAGGTGGACATTCATCGAACGCCATCATAATATCTGAACCTAAATCGTTTTGAATTTCCATAGACTTTTCAGGGCTCAAGAATAATTTAGAACCATTTGTATGGTGTCTAAATTCTACACCCTCTTCAGTAATTTTTCTTAAATTACTTAAACTAAATACTTGGAAACCACCTGAATCAGTAAGAATCGGCCCATTCCAATTCATGAACTTATGCAAGCCCCCAGCTTGTTTGATGATATCATTTCCAGGTTGTAACCACAAATGATATGTGTTTCCTAGAATGATTTTAGCTTCTATTTCACGTAACTCTTCAGGACTCATTGTTTTTACAGTCGCTTTTGTTCCAACTGGCATAAACATAGGCGTTTCAAACGAACCATGTGGCGTATGCACAATGCCTAAACGTGCGCCGGATTGCTTACAAGTTTTAATATGTTCATAAGTAACTGCTGGCATTAGCTTTACCTCTCATTCATTATATAATTAACATTGCATCACCAAAGCTAAAGAATCTATATTCTAATTCCACAGCTTTATTGTATGCATTTAAAATATTTTTCTTACTACTAAATGCTGATACAAGCATAACTAGCGTTGACTTAGGTAGATGGAAGTTAGTAATCAAACCATCTATTGCTTTATATTCGAAACCAGGATAGATAAAAATATCTGTCCAACCGCTAACTGCTACAAATTGATCGTAGTCACGACGAATTGTTTCTAATGTTCTAGTAGATGTAGTACCAACTGAAATAATACGATGACCTTTTGCTTTAGTCTCATTTAATAAATCAGCTGTTTCTTGTGTCATTTGATAATATTCACTATGCATTTCGTGATCGTCAATATTTTCAACACTAACTGGTCTAAATGTACCTAATCCTACATGTAAAGTAATAAAAGTAATATTAACACCTTTTGCTTTTATCTTTTCTAATAATTCATCAGTGAAATGTAAGCCCGCAGTCGGTGCAGCAGCAGAGCCACTTTCTCTCGCATAAACCGTTTGGTAACGATCTGGATCATCTAAGCGTTCTTTAATGTATGGTGGTAGTGGCATTTCACCTAGTTCATCTAAACGCTCTTCTAAGATACCATCGTAATGTAAGCGCATAATACGTCCGCCTTGGTCTAACTCTTTAATACACTCAGCGACAATTTTTCCTTCACCGAAAGATAATTTATTTCCGACTTTGATTCGTTTAGCTGGTTTTAATAATACTTCCCAATCGTTATCTTCAATGCGCGTAAGCATTAACATTTCTACTTTAGCGCCCGTTTCTTCTTTTAGGCCAAATAAACGAGCTGGCATAACACGCGTATCATTTAAAACAAGCGTATCTCCCGCTTCAAAGTAATCAATGACATCTGTAAAATGTTTATGTTCCATTTCTCCAGATTCGCGCCCTAGTACTAATAAACGACTATGGTCTCTATCTTTTAATGGCGTTTGAGCAATTAACGATTCCGGCAAGTGATAATCAAATTCCTCAACATTCATTTAAATTCCCTCATTCTTTTATATTTTTAAAATGTTCATACGCAAACGCCGTAGCTTTTCTTCCTCTAGGCGTACGTTCAATAAATCCTTTTTGTATTAAAAATGGTTCATAAACATCTTCAATAGTTATACGTTCTTCACCAATTGACACTGCAATCGTATCAAGCCCTACAGGACCTCCATTATATTGATTAATAATACAGTTCATCATTTTATGATCAATATAGTCTAAACCTTCATCATCCACTTGTAAAAGCTGTAATGCTTGTTTAGTTGTCTCAATATAAATTTGTTCATCCTCATTCACTTGTTGGAAATCTCTGACCCTTTTCAAAAGACGATTCGCAACACGAGGAGTCCCACGAGAACGTTTAGCTAGTTCAATTGCACTTTCATCATCAATCTTGGTTCCTAAAACATCTGCAGTACGTATAATAATTTCTTTTAAATCATTCTCATTATAATATTCAAGTCTGAGATGAACGCCGAAACGATCTCGTAAAGGACCGGTTAAACTTCCTGCACGTGTAGTAGCACCTACTAAAGTAAATGGAGGTAAATCAATACGTATGCTACGTGCTTCATCACCTTTACCAATAATAATGTCTAAGAAGAAATCTTCCATAGCAGAGTATAGAACTTCTTCTACAACACTACTTAAACGGTGTATCTCATCGATAAATAATACATCACCTGGTTGTAAGCCTGATAATATAGCTGCTAAGTCTCCAGGTCTCTCTAATGAAGGTCCTGAAACAGTACGAATGTTGACTTCCATTTCATTAGCAATAATATTAGATAGCGTCGTTTTACCTAATCCTGGGGGTCCAAATAACAACACATGATCAAGCGGTTCTTCACGTAATTTAGCCGCCTTAATAAAGACTTCTAAGTTACTTTTAATAGAAGATTGGCCAATATATTGTTTTAATCTTGTTGGTCTTAATGAATATTCAAAAGATGACTCATCATTGTGTAAAGATTGATCAACCATTCTATCATCCATACTTAAATCCCCCCAGCTATTTTAAAATTATTATACAAAGCTAATTAACCTTGTAATTTAAGATACTAAAGTTCTTAAACCTATCTTAACCGCTTCATCCACGGATTCTACATTTTCTTTATTAAGCACTTTTTCAACTTTCGCTAATTCTCTCTTAGAATAGCCTAATGCTTCAAGCGCTAATAAAGCTTCTTTAATTACATTTTCATTCACTGATGCTTGACCATCCATTTGGAATAGCGTTTCACTCGTTTCCTCAGTGATTTGAACTTTGCCTTTTAAGTCCAACACAATTTGGCGTGCCGTTTTCTTTCCAATACCAGGAAATTTAGTTAGATACGCATCGTTTTCATTTTCAATAGCGCGTTTGACTTCATTTGGTGTACTTGTAGCTAAAATAGCTAATGCTGATTTAGGCCCTATACCCGTAACTTTAATCAAACTTAAGAACATATCTTTTTCTTCTTCACTAATAAAGCCATATAACAATTGAGCATCTTCTCTAACGATTAATGAAGTATAGATAGTCGCTTCTTTGTTTAAATATTTTTGAAAACGATAGGAATTAGGCGTTTGTATTTCATAACCAATTCCACTAGTTGTTTCTATGACAACATGTGTAGGAAATAGTTGTGTTAATTGTCCTTTAATATAAGCGTACATTTTTGACCTTCCTTACATACTCATACTGATTAGTTCTACTTTAGAAACGTGTTCAATATCTCGTAGTGCGATAATAATTTCATCGATAGATTTCGCAGTATCTTTCGCACTTAATGACAATGTGATAGTCGCTTTATCTTCCATAGGCACACTTTGATGAATAGTGAGCACAGACAATTCTAATTTAGAAACTGTATTTAACACTTGTGCAAGCATCCCTACAATATCATTCACGTATAAGATAAGCGTAAATTCACGATGTTCGAGCATTTTCTCGTCTACTGGAAAAATAGTTTCTCGGTATTTGTAAAATGCACTTCGTGATAAATCAAATTGCTTAACTGCTTCAAAAATGGACAAGTTCGGATTATTTTTTAAAGCATCTTTAATTTTTAAAGTTTTCACAACAGATTCTGGTAACACATCTTCGCGTATTAAATAAAACTTTTTATAATCTTTATTGTCCACTTAAAGCACTCCTATTCTATAAATTCAAACTCTCCGCCTAAGATTCTTACGATATCGCCATTGCTACATCCACGTTCTCTTAAGGCATCATCAATACCCATTGAACGCATTTGTCTTGCAAATCGTCTTACGGCTGGATCACTGTTAAAGTCTGTCATCTTGAACATACGTTCAATTGCATTACCACTTACTACATAAGCACCATCATCGTCTCTAGTAATCGTAAATTTATCTTGAGATGGTGTATGTTTATAAAGTACGCGGTTAATGCCAGCATCTTCATCTTCATCAACACTAAAGTCGATGTCTTTAACTTCTTCTAATTTATCAGCAATTGTATATAATAATTGATCGATATTATTTCTAGTAATAGTAGAAACAGGAACAATTGTCACGTCTTCTCCAACTTCTTCTTTGAAAAGCGCTAAATTATCTTCTGCCTCAGGTATATCCATTTTATTAGCTACAATAATTTGAGGTCTGTCTTCTAATCTCTGCTTATAATTAACCAATTCTTTATTAATAATTTGATAGTCATCATAAGGATCACGGCCTTCTGAACCACTCATATCTATCATATGAACAATTACTTTTGTACGTTCTACATGTCTTAAAAATTGGTGACCTAAGCCCACACCATCAGATGCACCTTCAATTAAACCAGGTAAATCAGCCATGACAAAACTTCTACTGTCTGGTGTAGAAACCACACCTAAATTAGGCTTGATTGTAGTAAAATGATAAGCACCAATTTTTGGTTTGGCTTTAGAAACGATTGATAATAGTGTAGATTTACCAACACTTGGGAAACCAACTAAGCCGACGTCTGCTAATAATTTAAGTTCTAAAGTAACATCTAATTCTTCACCTGGTTCACCATTCTCACTGAAATCTGGTGCAGGGTTTCTAGGCGTTGCGAAACGTGAATTTCCACGTCCACCTCTACCACCTTTAGCAATCACTGCTCTTTGTTTATCTTCAACCAAGTCTGCTAAAACTTCGTCAGTGTCTACGCTTTTAATAATTGTACCAGGTGGCACTTTTAAGACTAAGGCTTCAGCATTTTTACCATGCATATTACTACTTTGTCCGTTTTCACCTTTTTTCGCTTTAAAATGGCGTTGGTATCTGAAGTCTAATAACGTTCTTAAACCTTCATCCACTTCAAATACTACAGAAGCACCTTTACCTCCATCGCCACCTGCTGGACCTCCAAAAGGTACATATTTCTCTCTACGATATGCTGTGATACCATTACCTCCATCACCAGCTTTAAGAGATATTTTAACTTGATCGACAAACATATATCTCACCTCTTTTACTTTTAATTCATCAATGACAATATTATATCATTAAGTATAAAATTTATATAAATAAACAAATTGTATTTTAAACAAAATAAAACACCAGAAGCATTCACTTCTGGTGTTAACTAGACAAAATTATTCAGCAACTGCGTATACAGAAACTTGTTTTTTGTCGCGACCTTTACGTTCGAAACGAACTACGCCGTCGATTTTAGCGAATAATGTATCATCGCCACCACGACCTACATTTTCACCAGGATAAATTTTAGTACCACGTTGACGATATAAGATTGAACCGCCAGTAACGTATTGACCGTCAGCACGTTTAGCACCTAAACGTTTTGATTCTGAGTCACGTCCGTTTTTTGTAGAACTTACCCCTTTTTTAGATGCGAAGAATTGTAAGTTTAATTTTAACATCGGGATACACCTCACTTGTAATTTAATCTGATATTTTCATTATATTCATCTTCAATAGTTTGTAAAGAAACTAACATCGCTTGAAGGATGAGTTGTGCTTGTTCATTATTCGTATCTACACTTCTAATATGAAAATGACCACCGTCATCATCATAATCAATGTCAGGCTTTTCCGAAGTTAAACCTAAGATAGCATTAACGCTACCAAATAACACTGCTGAAGCACCTGCACAAACAATGTCATGGCCATATTCGCCATGATTAGCATGTCCATCCATTATAACATCTGTTACCTTACCATCTTCATTTATTGAAACATCAACTGTAATCATAAGGATTAAGCGTTGATTTTATCAATAGTTAATTTAGTGTAAGGTTGACGATGTCCTTTTTTACGTTTAGAGTCTTTACGACGTTTATAAGTGAAAACAGTAATTTTTTTACCGCGTCCTTGTTTATTAACTGTAGCAGTTACAGTAGCACCTTCAACTGTTGGCGCACCAACTTTAACTGAATCGCCACCTACAAATAAAACTTTATCAAATGTGAATGAATCACCTTCATTAACATCTAATTTTTCAACGAAGATTTCTTGACCTTCTTCTACTTTAATTTGTTTACCGCCTGTTTCGATAATAGCAAACATACTTTGCACCTCCTATATTATAAGTCACGCCATATACAGGTGACTCGTTAAATAAGTACTTAAACCTGTATGCGAGCGGTTGTATGTAGCTATAAAACTACTCAACTACTGCATCTTACCATTCCTATATCTTACTGTCAATCTTGTTTTGCGTTTTTTTGAAAATTTTAATTAAGATTGGATAAAGTATGATGAGTAATATGCTATTAAGTATTATTGTTGGGATTAAACGCAATAATAAGAAATGTACAATATCAAATTGAACAAATCCAATAATTGTATAAATAAGAGCAACATAAATTTCAAATAATATCACAGCACATATATTGAATATAAATATCATTGTATAATCGCGATAAAAAACTTTGATAAATTTATCAAAAAGTAATGTTATACCAATATATCCAAACATATACAGTCCATATATACTACCTAAATAAATATCTGTAATAATACCTAGAAATGCGCCAAGTAATAAAGCAACGCCTAAACCACGATAAATAGTTAATAATAATATGAACATTAGCGTTAAATGTGGCACAAATATTAATTCCACATTCCCTATATGCATTGGAATGACTAGGCCAATGACAGTATCTAAATAGAAGAGTACAACGCTAATAATTAAATAAGATATCACTCTCATTATTACTCCCTACTTTCTTCAGGGACAGTTTTAGCATCTCTCTTAGCAATATACACATGATTAATTTGAGATAAATTAGCGCCTGTTTTAACTCTTACTTCTTTAGCTAAACCATATTCATCATTTTCTACCTTCGTAACTTCACCTATGTATAAATCACTTGGTAATTGATCAGCCAATCCACTAGTAACGACCTTATCGCCTTTAGAAATTTTTTCTTTGTTATTGATGTTACTAATAATAAGTTCTTGGCTCTTTTTATCAAAGTGATCAATTAAACCAAATACGTTACTTGAGCCATGTTGAATATTAACTGATAATTTACCTGTTCTCGTATTAGTAGATATTAAGTCTACTTGTGAAGAAAATTGATTAACTTTAGTTACTCTGCCGATTAATCCATCAGCTGTCATTACAGCCATGTTATTTCCTACACCAGCTTTTTTACCCTTATCTATAATTACTGTATTCATCCATTGATCAGGATTACGAGCAATAACGGCTCCTGATATTGCATCATATTTAGAAACGTCACTCATATGTAATTCTTTCTTCAAGTCTTTATTTTCCGCTTCTAATTTTTCATTCTTAGCTTCTAATTCTTTAATTGTTTTGTTGTCAGTTGTTTTAGATGAGCTAAAAATATTATTTATTGCTCCAGTCACAAAATTAACGGGATAACTAATAACTCTTTGTCCAAATGAAACAGAATCCCCCACATATTGCTCCGGAGGTGATTGAGTTTGCGATCGAATGGACAAACCAATCAGTGCAATAAAAACTATAATTGCACAAAAAACAACAATCAACTTGTTATTTTTGAAAAACTTTTGCACTCACAACACCTCTACCAATTGTTATTTAAATTGTCCTTTACTATTTTATATTACTCTATAACCTAAATAAAGCACTAAATACTTCCCTTTTAAGCTTTCTTCCTATAAATATAAAAAAGAGGTTTGATACCTTATGCTTAAAACACCTACAAATCAGTGTATGAAGCACTTCAATTTCAAACCTCAATACTCATTATCAAATTATTATTTTTCTTTATCAGTATTTTCCTTTTTTTCATCTTCGCTATAAAGTGTTTCATCTTTTCTCCACTTAGCGAATAAGTTTTGTGCTTTGGCTTGTTCATTAGCTTGTTTTTCTTTAGATTGTTCTGACATTAATCACACCAACCTTTGTTTTTTATCTATAATAAAACTGTAACGTATTTAATTTTTCTTTTCAAATAGTTAAATTATGAGCTCTATCGATTAATAAGCACTAGGTGGCTTAAGCTCAATACTTTGTCCCATGCGATTTAAATCTTGTTCCATTTCAATTTCAGTACTATAGACCCTCATTGAATCACTACCAAATTTATAAAGGATAAACTTATCTTCTCTTTGGCCTGCAATATAATTGTCATTGTACCCCATTCTTCCAAGACCTGAGACTGCCATAAATTCATTTTTATCAATTAATTTAAATACATTTCTCACTTGACTAGATGGAATATTTTCTAACAAGTCGTTGTCCTCTAATACATAATGTTTACCATTCGTAGGATATTGATTATCTATTTGATTATAACTCTCACTTACAGGTGCATTACTAGGAGGATGATTCATAGGATTCCATTCTTGTTCTCTTAGAAAAGGAGCATATTTTAATGCAATATAGACAACACAAATAATGGCTATAATTGCAACAATATTTTTGATAAGACTTAGAATAAATCGCATTACTTTCCCTCCTATTTGAATCCTAATTATTATAAATAAATCTCAATTATTGTTCATCAGTCTTAGGTACTAGAAGGCCTATTACCTAAAGTATGATAGGTTTTTGTGCTAAAATGAATTACAATAATATTATGTTGTAATTGACAAACTTTTTTAAGTGAGGAGTGTGAATATGCATATTCTTACAATTATATTAATTGCATTATTAATTATCTTATTATTTAAAGTAGGCTTTGCTATTTTAAGATTTCTCATCTCAGCCGCTTTAGTCATTTTATGTCTTTATTTAGGTTATCAGGGTATTCTTTGGATTCTCGAAAACTTCCAAACACTCTCAGCCTATATTCGATAAAATAGAAATGCTAGCTATGTATCTAATGTTTAATTTTAGACTACTTAGCTAGCATTTATTTATTTTTTAAAAGTATGAGTTAAATAATTATAGAGTTTATATGTACCTGCCAAGAGTAATCCCCAAATGATTCCAGTAACAATCGCTCCAACTAATAATGTAAAGATATTTACCTTCTGGTGACTAATAAATACTCCTAAAATTGAAAATACTACAAAACCTATGACAGATAACCCTACTGTTATTAATACTTCTCTAAATTTAATCGTTTGTTGTTTAACATTTAATCTAATTACATAAATAATTGGCAGTAATATACCAATAATTAAAAAGATTGTCATAGTACACCTCTTAACCTCTTATTAAAACCTTATTATACAAAAAGTTCATCAGTCATACTATAACGAATTTCAATTAGTTTTTATTCAAAATATCCTTCTTCTACTAAGCTAGTAAATTTTTGGTCCCCAATAATAATATGATCTAATAAATCTATACCGAGAATATGACCGCATTCTTTCAATCTAATAGTCGTTGCAATGTCTTCTTTAGATGGTGTTACATCACCAGAGGGATGATTATGTACGACAATAATTGCATTACTAGAAGCTCTAATTGCTGCATTGAAGACTTCTCTAGGATGTATCACAGATGAATTCAATGTTCCTTTATAGATGACTTCTTCCTTCATAACAACGTTTTTTGAATTCAAAAATAGTGCTATGAAATGTTCTTGGGTTAAATCTTTCATTTTGGCCATCATCATATCAGCTACATCTTTAGGAGATTTAATTTTAACTTTTTCATGAGGACTTCTTGTATTCATTCTTTCCCCTAACTCAAATGCCGCTTTTAACGTAGTTGCTTTATAAGTACCTATTCCTTTTATTTTTACTAAATCATCAATAGACAATTGCTTTAGTTCTTTTAAATTGGGATATTTGTTCATAATGTCGTTTGCTATATCAATACTAGAGTAACCTTGTCATCCAGTGTTAATTAAAATTGCGAGTAATTCACTATTAGATAAACTTTTTGCGCCTTGTTGAATAAGTCGTTCTCTAGGTAATTCACTTGTTGCCATGTCCTTAATTTTCAAAAAATCAACCTTTCTATAAATAAATTAAAATATAGGGATAGAAATAACTTGCTAAAAGATAACCAAGAAGAATAAAAGGAATAAATGGAATATTCGAGGATTTCTTTATTAAAATTATGAAGAGTGCTAATGGCGTTGCAGTTAATAATGCAAATAGAAGAAAGATGCAAAAGAAATTGTAGGGATAAAATAGTGATAGCATGCTTAATAAGAGGATATCACCATAGCCAATTTGATTTGGCATAATGAAAAAACAAACGTGTAATATTATGGAAAAAATTAAAAAAGTGAAGACATAAATATGCGCTACAAATAGAGAGAGAATGGTTAGTATAACTATGAGATTCATATTAACGGTCATAGTATCAATATCATAAAGCGCCATAGTTAATAGAAATAAAAATGTGGTCAAAAATAATGGGAAATATATTGTAGCATGAAAGTAAGTTGAAAATGGAATGATGAGAAAAGCTAAAAGTTCACCTATAAAATAATTAATATTGAGCTTATTGCCACAACAGTTAGACCGCCCTTTTAAGCAAATAAAACTAATCAAAGGTAAAAGTTCAAACCATTTCAGAGGTCGATGACAATTGTCACACTTGGAACGTAGTTTAAAGTAACTGAAAGAGAGTTTATTAATTGAGCTCAGTTGATATAAGTAGCTAAAGAGGACACTACATAAGTATGAAAGTATATACATGAAACATCTCCTTTCTCTTATTGTAGCAAAAATTTTGTAAAAGTAAACTGTATAATTTTGTTAATATATAGTTTTGTTATAAAATTTCATAAATTCCTTACTTTAAACTTCTAAATTTTAATTTCTGCAAATAAGCACAATAAAAAACCACTTAATCAACGACTATGTTTGAAATAGTACGTTATTAAGTGGTTAATTAGCTTTATGAAATTTAAAATTGTGTTTTAGCTTTCACTTCACTAATGAAATATAAACTACCAGTAATTAATAATCCTTCACCTTCATACTGATTAATAAACTCAACATAATCGTCGATGAATTGAATATTATCAGTATTAATGCTTTCAGCAAGATCTTCTTTACTAAGCGCTTTAGGGAAATCAAATTCTGTGAAATAAATTGTATTGGCTACTTCCGATAACTTATTTAACATACCTGAAATTGGTTTACCTTTAATAGCTGAGAATAGAATATCCATTTTAGTGCCGTAATAATTTTTAATAGTATCTATTAAAGCTTCTACACTTTCATTATTGTGTGCACCATCAATAATAATTAAAGGATTTTCTTTAACTTTTTCAATTCGTCCAGTCCACGTTACGCTTTCAATGGCATCAATCATTTTGTTGAAATCTAATTCAATTACATTTTCTTCGTTAAGTTCGATTAATGCAGTAATAGCTAACGCAGCATTTTCTTTTTGATGTTCGCCTAGCATATTTAAGATAATCGTTTCTAATTCATAGTCTTTATAGCGATAAGTAAATTCATCATCTTGAGAAACTACTACAATTTCACGATCCAATTCCATAGGCTTAGCATCATTACTTTCAGCTAAGTCGCGAATATATTTAAGCGCTTCTTCATTTTTAACCGCATAAATTACGGGTGTATTAGGTTTAATAATCGCACCTTTATCTTTAGCGATATCTAAGTAAGTATTGCCTAAAATATCCGTATGATCTAATCCAATACTTGTTAAAATAGAAAGAATTGGTTTGAATACATTTGTAGAATCATTTTTAATTCCAAGACCAGCTTCAACTACTACGAAATCGACTGGATGTATTTCTCCAAAGTATAAAAACATCATAGTCGTAATAATTTCAAATTCTGTAGCGCCACCTAATTCTGTTTCTAGTTCTAATGCCTCACTCACAGGTTTGACACGTTCGACTAATTCAACTATTTCATCATTCGTAATGGGATGACCATTTAAACTTATTCTTTCATTAAATGTTTCAATAAATGGTGAAGTAAATGTACCTACTTCATAGCCATTTTCAACAAGAGCGGCTCTTAAATAAGCAACTGTAGAGCCTTTACCATTTGTACCACCAACATGAATGCCTCGAATATTTAATTGAGGGTTGTTCAAACGATCTAGCATCCATTCCATTCTCTTCACACCGGGTTTGATACCAAATTTTGTTCGTTCATGTATCCAATACAAACTATCTAGGTAATTCATTGGCGATTCTCCTATGCTTTTAATTGTTCAATTCTAGTTTTAACACCATCATATTTTTCTTGATAACGTTGTTGTTTTTCTCTTTCTTCGTTAATAACTTTTTCAGGCGCTTTATTTACAAAGTTCTCATTAGATAATTTTTTGTCTACTCTATCTAATTCTTTTTGTAATTTATCTAATTCTTTTTCAAGACGAGCGATTTCTTTATCCATATCGATTAAGCCTTCTAAAGGAAGAACGACTTTACCCGCTTCAATGACTGATGTCATTGCTTTTTCTGGAATATCAATATTTGTATCAATAATTAACTCGCTTGGGTTACAGAATTTATGAAGATAATCTGCATTTTCATTAAGTGTCGCTTTTACATCTTCATCTTTTGCTTGGATGAAAATTGGTATAGATTTAGAAAGCGGTGTATTAACTTCAACACGAGATTGTCTAACTGATTTAATAATTTCAACAAGTTGTTGCATTGTTTGTTTACTATCTTCAAAACTCAATTCTTCTTTAACAGTTGGCCAAGATGCTTTTACAATTGTTTCTCCTTCATGAGGAAGACTTTGCCAAATCTTTTCAGTGACAAATGGCATGAATGGATGTAACATACGCATAATTTGGTCTAATGTGTAACTTAATACTGAACGTGTTGTTTGTTTTTGCGCTTCATCGTCACCATTCATTGGGATTTTACTCATTTCGATATACCAATCACAGAATTCGTCCCAAATAAAGTTATATAATGCTCGGCCTACTTCACCAAACTCATATTTATCACTTAAGTGAGTTACTGTTTCAATTGTTTCATTTAAACGCGTTAAAATCCATTTATCTGCTAGAGATAAATTGCCAGATAAATCAATATCGTTGTAGTTAAAGTCATCACCAATGTTCATTAAACTGAAACGTGCACCGTTCCAAATTTTATTGATGAAGTTCCATACTGATTCAACTTTTTCAGTAGAATAACGTAAATCATGACCTGGAGATGAACCAGTTGCTAGGAAGTAACGTAAGCTGTCTGCACCGTATTCTTCGATAACATCCATTGGGTCAACACCATTACCTAATGATTTACTCATCTTACGACCATCTTCAGCACGAACTAAACCGTGTAATAATACGTCGTTAAATGGACGGCGATCAGTGAATTCTAATCCTTGGAAAATCATTCTCGCTACCCAGAAGAAGATAATGTCATATCCTGTTACAAGCGCATTTGTAGGATAATAACGTTTAAAGTCTTCTGCTTCTTCATTTGGCCAACCAAGTGTTGAGAATGGCCATAATGCACTTGAGAACCAAGTATCTAATACATCTTCATCTTGTTCCCAATTTTCAATGTCTTGTGGTGCTTCTTCGCCAACATATAGTTCGCCTGTTTCTTTATGATACCAAGCTGGAATTTGATGGCCCCACCATAATTGACGAGAAATCGTCCAGTCTCTAATTTCCTCCATCCAGCGATTGAAAGTATTCTCAAAGCGAGGTGGATAGAAATCAATACGATCATCTGTTTTTTGATTATCTAATGCTCTTTGAGCAAGTGGTTTCATTTTAACGAACCATTGTGTAGATAAATATGGTTCAACTACAGCACCCGTACGTTCTGAGTGACCTACTGAATGCATGTGTTCTTCAATTTTGATAACTAAATCTTGTGCTTTTAAATCTTCAACTAATTGTTTACGGCATTCGAAGCGGTCTAAACCAGCATATTTATCAGCTTTATCGTTCATTTTACCGTTTTCATCCATAACGATAATATTTTCTAAGTCATGACGTTGTCCAATTTCAAAGTCATTTGGATCGTGTGCAGGCGTTACTTTCATTGCACCACTACCGAATTCAATATCAACATATTCATCTGCTAAAATTGGTAATTCACGGCCAACGATAGGTAAAATAACTTTTTTACCAATAACATCTTTATAACGTTCATCATTAGGGTTAACAACAATTGCTGTATCACCTAACATTGTTTCAGGACGTGTAGTAGCAATTTCGATATATCCTTCGCCATCAGCATATGGATATTTGAAATGATAGAAGTGGCCTTGAACATCTTCATGGATTACTTCAATATCTGATAATGCCGTTCTCGCTTCTGGATCCCAGTTGATAATACGCTCTCCACGATAAATAATACCTTTATTGTATAAGTCAACAAATACTTTTCTAACAGCTTGGCTTAAGCCATCATCTAAAGTAAATCGTTCTCTGCTATAGTCTAAACCTAAACCTAATTTAGCCCATTGTTGACGAATAAATGAAGCATATTCTTCTTTCCAAGACCATGCATGTTCTAAGAATTTCTCACGGCCAATATCATGACGAGAAATACCTTGCTCTTTTAATTTCGCATCTACTTTAGCTTGTGTTGCAATGCCGGCATGGTCCATACCTGGAAGATATAGCGTGTCATAGCCTTGCATTCTTTTCATACGTGTAATAATATCTTGTAACGTTGTATCCCATGCGTGACCAAGATGTAATTTACCAGTTACATTTGGTGGAGGAATAACAATCGTATAAGTTTCTTTTGATTTATCTTCTGAGGGTTTGAAATACCCGTTTTTTACCCATTCTTCGTAACGACCCGCTTCAACTTCACGCGGGTTATACTTAGGTTCCATGTTCATAGAAAAAACCTCCTAATTATAAAAAAACACCCCTCCTAAAAAATAGGACGGATGTTCCGTGGTACCACCTAAATTCAAGACTAAAATTCTCAATTGAAAACTTTAACCTTGCACTTAATTATGATTAACGCTCAAACACGCTTTTATTTACTCTATATATGTTCAATAAAAGTTCAAGTGGGCTACCTTCAGTAAGAACGCTATACATATTTCCACCAACCATATGCTCTCTTTGCTACCATTCAAACTTACTCTTCCCATAAATATATTTAATTACTTATTTATAGTATAATGGAAAGCCTAATAAGTCAATCTCTTGGAGGTATATTTATGAACGAATGTGCGTTCGGCACGAAGGATCCTATTTATCTTGATTACCATGACCACGTTTGGGGACAGCCACTATATGATAGTAAAGCGCTGTTCAAATTATTGGCGTTAGAGTCTCAACATGCTGGCTTGTCTTGGTTAACGATTTTAAAGAAAAAGGCCTCCTATGAAGAAGCTTTTTATAATTTTGAACCAAAAAAAGTAGCACGTATGACGGACGAGGATATTGATAAATTAATGGAATTTCCTAACATAGTGCATAATCGTAAAAAATTAGAAGCTATCGTATCTCAAGCAAAAGGCTATTTTGAAATCGAAAAAGACTATAGTAGTTTTAGCGATTACTTATGGTCATATGTGGATCATCAACCAATCGACTTACATTATCAACACGCATCTGACAGAATTACTGTTGATGAGCGTGCTACACAATTATCTAAAGACTTAAAGAAATATGGTTTTAAATTTTTAGGTCCAGTGACTGTTTTTTCATTTTTAGAAGCAGCTGGATTATATGACGCACACTTAGAAAGTTGCCCTTATAAGCCTAAACATAAATAAAAAAATAGCGAATGCTCGTAAAATCGAGTGTTCGCTATTTTTTTAAATTCTTTTTCATGAAAAATCCAATTATCGGAGCGACGAAAAATAATATAAAGAAAATCCTAAATATATGGAAACTTGAAATCATCGCTACATCTGCACCTGTGGCTATAGCAACTAGTACAATTTGACTCATTCCTCCAGGCGCGCCCCCTAGAAATAACTCATTCATTGAATTATGAGTGAATAAATGTACGATAAATACCATTACAAATGCGCTAAGAATTAAAAGGACATTTTGATAAATTATCGCTATGGCAAGACGCCCTTTCAAATCTCCTAATAATTTAGCAATTTGGAGTCCAATTCTAATCATATATATCAACTGTGCTGATGCAAGAATGCCATTGTCTAGCGTGAATGTAGCATGTGTAGTTAAATTCCAAACTACTAAGACAGCTATTGGCGCTAATAATTGTTTAGTTGGAAAATGGATCTTCGCCATTATAAAGTACACAATGCCAATTGTAATAGCTAAAAATAGAATTTGCGAAATATTTAAAGTTTCAGTTAACGGTGGCGCCTTACTTACAGTTTGATTGTTACCCTGTCCATTACTGAAAAAATATGAGATAAATGGAACTAAGACAACCACAAATATAACGCGAGATGTTTGTGTTAAACTCACCACAAGAATGTTGGCCCTTTTATTTTCCTCGGCCATAATTAGCATTTGACTAAGCGCACCTGGAATAACACTTAATATTGCTGTTTCCGTATTGACTTGAGCTATTTTTTTGAAAAAGTATGCAATTAATAAAGAAAGCAATATCAGTAATATTGTGACAACTACTATCGTTGACCAATCATTTTTTATATCATTGATAACTTTCTTTGTAAAAGTAGAACCTATTTGGACCCCTAGTAAAATTAAACCAATCTGACTAAACCAAAATGGCCATTGTACTCTCAACTTAAACACTTTCACTACTAATATAGCAGCAATAATGGGGCCAAACATGAACGGTAAAAGGATATGAGCAAAATATAAAATTAAACTCATAACGACTGCGGTAACAAATAAAATTAAATTATTACGCCATAATACCCACATTAACGCTCACTTCTTTCATTAAAAAGAAGGTTAAGACTATAGTCTTAACCTTCCATCATTTTATATTAAATTATACAATGCGACTTAATGCAGTATCAAATGCTTGAATTGTTTTTTCAATATCTTCTTTAGTGTGGGCTGTAGATAAGAATGTACCTTCAAATTGTGATGGTGGTAAGAAGATACCTTCTTTAGCCATTTCACGATACATATTGCTAAAGAGTTCTAAGTCACTCTTATTCGCTTCGTCAAAGTTAGTTACTGGGCCTTCATTTAAGAAGTAACCAATCATTGAGCCCGCTCTATTAACTGTAATAGGCACATTATGTTTCGCAAAGACTTCTTTTAAACCTTTTTCTAAAATATCTCCAAGTTCTTGGAAATACTCGTAAGATTCTGGAGTTAATTGACTAAGTGTTTCATATCCACTAGTCATAGCTAAGGGGTTACCTGATAACGTACCAGCTTGATAAATGTTACCTACAGGTGCAATGCTATCCATAATTTCTTTTTTACCACCAAAGGCACCTACTGGTAAGCCACCGCCAATTACTTTTCCTAAACAAGTAATATCAGGTGTTACACCAAAGTAACCTTGCGCACAATTATAGCCTACACGGAAACCAGTCATTACTTCGTCAAAGATAAGTAATGAACCATATTCAGAAGTAATATCTCTAAGTCCTTGTAAGAAACCTTCTAAAGGTGGCACTACGCCCATGTTACCTGCAACAGGTTCTACAATTACACCTGCAATATCGTCGCCATAATTTTCAAAAGCAACTTTAATTGCATCTAAATCATTGTAAGGTACAGTAATTGTGTTTTTGGCAGTACCTTCTGGCACACCTGGAGAGTCAGGTAAACCTAATGTCGCTACGCCAGAACCCGCTTTAATAAGCAATGAGTCACTATGTCCATGATAGCAACCTTCAAATTTAACGATTTTGTTTCTACCTGTGTAACCACGTGCAAGTCTTAACGCAGCTAATGTAGCTTCAGTTCCTGATGACACCATACGTACTTTTTCAATAGATGGTACGCGGTCAATAACTAATTCAGCTAATCGATTCTCTTCAAGTGTAGAAGCACCAAAGCTTGTACCTTTATCTACCGCTTCATGTAACTTCTCAATCACTTGTTTATTTTTGTGTCCTAAGATTAAAGGACCCCAACTTAATACGTAATCGATATATTCATTACCATCGATATCATAGATTCTAGAACCTTCCGCATGATCCATAAAAATCGCTGGTGTATCTACAGATTTAAATGCTCTTACTGGGCTATTCACCCCACCAGGCATTAAATTTTCCGCAATTTTCATTGCTTCTTGTGATTTCTCGTAACCCATATTTAGTCCTCCTTTTCAAAAAATAATTATTTATCTAAATAACGGCAAATATCTTTCGCAAAGTAAGTGATAATCATATCAGCGCCTGCACGTTTCATTGAAACCATTTGTTCCATTACTACGCGTTCTTCGTCAATCCAACCATTGAGTGAAGCGGCTTTAGTCATTGCATATTCACCACTAACATTATATGCAACAACAGGAATATTTGTATTATTTTTAACATCTCTAACGATATCTAGGTAACTTAACGCAGGTTTAACGATCATCATATCTGCGCCCTCTTTCAAGTCACTTTCTAATTCTCTTAAAGCTTCTAAGCGATTGGCAGGATCCATTTGATATGTTTTTCTATCTCCAAATGAAGGGGCAGAATCTGCAGCATCTCTAAATGGACCGAAGAAGCTTGAAGCATATTTAATACCATAACTCATAATAGGAACATTATAATAGCCCGCTTCATCTAAACCTTGACGAATTTCAGTTACGAAGCCATCCATCATGTTACTTGGAGCGATAATATCAGCACCAGCTTCAACTTGTGAAACAGCCGTTTTCACTAATAATGGTAATGATTTATCATTATCAACGTCGTGTGTGTGATCATCAATTAAACCACAGTGACCGTGGTCAGTGTATTCACATAGGCAAGTATCTGCTACGATGAGTAAATCCTCATGTAATGATTTAGCTTTACGAGTTGCTTCTTGAACAATTCCGTTATGATCGTAAGCACCTGAGCCAACTTCATCTTTCTCGTTTGGTACACCAAAGAACATAATAGCTCTAATACCTAAATCGTAGGCTTCGTTAATTTCGTCATCTAAAAGGTTTAGACTAATTTGATATACGCCAGGTAAAGATTTAATTTCACTTTTAACATTGTCTTTTTCTACTACAAAGATAGGGTAAATTAAATCTTCTTTTCTCACATGGTTTTCTCTAACTAAACTACGCATTGACTCTGAAGAGCGTAATCTTCTGTGTCTATCAAATTTCATTATTTATTCCTACTTTCTATAACTTTATTAATAAGTGCTTCTGCCGTCTGTTTATCAGCTATATATGGTTCGATACTATACTCCCTTAATGTATCTGCAGTTTGATGACCGATTGCATAATATTGATTAAAGTCAGACGGAAGTCCTTCATTAAAATAATAACGCACTACCGACGAACTTGAAAACGTAAGTGCTTCAATTTCATTATTATTTATCATATTTATGACATCATGAATATTCTTCTTGTGAGGAATAGGCTTGTATAAGTCAATCTTCACTACATCATTATTGATGGTTAATTGTTGTTGTAATTTAGGACGCGCTTGTGCACTGCTTGGTATCAAGACTTTCTGGCCTTGTATTTTTAAATCATTTAATAAGCCTTCTTGAGAAAAATCTTCTGGTACAAAGTCTACATTAATATTTAAATCACGGCATAGTTGCGCAGTTTTAGTTCCTATTACAGCAATATGTTTAACTTGAAGTTTATCCATATATGGTTGGAATAAACTCACTGCATTTTTTGACGTAAAAATAAGCCAGTCATAGTTATTCTGCAATAGTCGAGCATCAATCTCAAGTGGTTGTATTTGGATAAAAGGCTTATGCACAATTTCCACTAAATCACTTTGTATTTTACTCGTTTGCGTCATTACTATAACTGGTTTCATTTGTTTTTACACCTCTAAATTTTGTATTAATGTTTAAATACATTAACTATTAGTGTGGTTGTTCTTCATTTAGCTTTCTAATAATTTCATATGCACCTTGTTCGATAAGCACATCACTAACTTTTTTACCTAATGCTACTGGATCTGTACCTACTACAGTGTGCTCATATCTCTCTGTGCCATCTGGTGTCATAATTAAGCCAGTGAATTCAATTTCTCCATTTGAATTATTAGTAGCATAACCACCAATAGGCACTTGGCAACTGCCATCCATAGCTGCTAGGAATGTACGTTCAGCTGTAACACAATCTGCCACTTGCTTGTTATGAACTTTTTGTAGTAATTCTAATAACTCTTTATCGTCACTACGACATTCAATACCTAATGCGCCTTGGCCAATTGCAGGTAAAAGAACATCTTTATCAAGATAAGTAGTTACAATGTCATCAGACCAGCCCATACGACGTAAACCTGCAGCAGCTAAAATGATTGCATCATAATCTTCAGTTTCTAATTTATGAAGTCGAGTATCAATATTTCCACGAATCCATTTTATTTTTAAATTAGGATATTTAGATAATATTTGTGCGCCTCGTCTTAATGAACTAGTACCAATTATACTGCCATCAGGTAATTCATTTAAAGGCGTGTGGTTTTTAGAAATATACGCATCAAAAGGCACTTCTCTATCGGGGATACAACCTAATGTAAGGCCTTCTGGAATAATACTTGGAACATCTTTTAAGGAATGAATTGCCATATCAATGTCTTTATTAAACAACTCATGTTGAATTTCTTTAACGAAAAGACCTTTACCCCCAACTTTTGATAGTTGTTTATCTACAATTCGGTCCCCTTTAGTGACAATTTCCTTTATTTCTATATCTAAAGTCGGATCCACTTCTTTAAGTTTATCAATAAATTGTTGACTTTGCGTTAAAGCAAGTTTGCTTCTTCGCGAACCTACAACTAATTTGCGCATACGTGCTGCCTCCTATTGCTTTTCAAAAATTAAGTGAAATGAGCTGTAAAAAATAAATTAATCATACATAAGCAAAATAACACAATATTAAAGTAAATTAAATGAATTGATTTGAGCCACTGATTAAGTCGGATAATAATAAAAATACTATAAAGGATTGTTATGATCGTAGATAGAATCACTTTAGGGTCTGTAAAGATGCTTTCTCCTACTGCATAAAAGCCCCATTGTGCTCCTAATATAATACTAAAAATTAAAATTATTAGACCACCTAATGATGAATAAAACACAATCTTTTCTAAAGTAGCTACGCTTCCAATTCTAAAATACTTCTGGTCAAATTTTTTCTCTCTTAGATTACGATATTGGATGATATATAACAATGCATTAACAAATGCTAAGGCAAAAAATGCATAACTAAGGACAGCTAAACCAATATGAATTAAGAGTAACTCATTAATTATTGTAACTCTTTGGCCATTCGTAGAATAATGTTCTGGTTGGAAAGTATTCATCATTAATAGGACGAATCCTATCACGTTTAAAAAGAATACGGAAAAGCTTAATACTTTCACAACATTTAATATTAACGAAATAGATATAATAATCCATGCCAAAAAGAAAAATACATCAAAAAGAGAGTTGAGTGGTATGTGACTATGGGAAGTCATATAAATAGACAAAGAGATTGTTTGTAATATCCAAACAATCCCTAGTGTGTATATACCTAACTCTCTTATTTTATAGCTTTTTCTAACGAAATCTATAAAGTAACAAAGAATACTTATTAAATATATGACTAATATAATTTCATGAAATCTAATAAACAGGGTTTCTTGCATATTATCACCATATTAATATGCTTATTCAAAACTTAAGATATGTCGGACTGAAAGCTCCTTTTCTCTTTCTGCTTTACGCGCTTTAACTTGTTCGTAAGGATTTTCAGCTTCAATATCAAAGATATTTTGAAATAGCTCTAATTTTTCATTGCTTTTCTTATCATTACTTAATTCTTTAGCCTGTTTAATTGGATCTTTTAGCATTTGGTTAATAATACTTTTAGTGTGCTTAGAAATAACGGTGCGTTCTCTATCTGATAAATTAGGAAGCTTTCTATCAATACTTTCCATTGTTTCAGTTTGGATTGTCATAGCTTTTTCACGTAATGCTCTGATAACTGGCACTACGCCTAACATGTTAACCCAGTCATTATGATTTTGAATTTCATTAGGTATTTGATCTGCAATCATTTCTGCAGCCATTTGACGCTCACGTAAGTTGGCATCAACTAATCCTTTCAAATCATCTACATCATAACTAAACACATTATCACTAAAGTTAATACCCGGCTCAATATCTCTAGGTACCGCAATATCAATTAACAATAATGATGTAGCTTTTCTAAGCGCTACCGCTTCTTCCATCATGCTTTTTGTAATAATAAAATCTGGTGAACTAGTTGAACTAATCACAATATCAGCAGAAGCCAATAAAGTAGGTAAAGAATTAAGTGTATCATATTTAACATTATGTTTTTGTGCTAACAATCTTGCATTTTCTTCAGTTCTATTAACGACAGTAATGTTCGAAATACCTGAACCTAATAAGTTAAGTAGTGATAATTCACTCATTTCCCCTGCACCAATAATGACAGCTTGTTTACTTTTAAGTTTACCGAATACCTTTTTAGCTAATTCAACAGCTGCATAAGAAACACTCACTGCATTATCTGCAATATCAGTTTCACTATGCGCTTTTTTAGCGAAAGTAATTGCTTGTTTAAATAAATGATTAAAAATAGTTCCAGTTGTATTTGTTTCTTGAGCTAAGAAGAATGCGTCTCTCATTTGTCCAAGAATTTGAGTTTCACCTAATACAATTGAATCTAAGCCAGAAGTGACACGCAATAAATGTTCTACTGCTTCGTCCCCCACTTTAACTTCTGACATTGCTTTTATATCATCTACTTCAAATCCAAATGAACGTGCTAAAAATCTTTGAATATAGTAACGTCCAGTATGAATTTGGTCTACAACAGCATATACTTCTGTACGATTACATGTAGATAAAATGACGTTTTCTAAAATAGATTTAGTTTCAAATAAATCTTCATGGGCTAATCGTAAGGCATCATTTCTAAAAGCAACTTGCTCTCTAAGTGCTACATCGGCTGTACGATGATTTATACTTAAAGCAATAAAATGCATTTATAACGCCCTCCATATACTAACAATACCATTAGTATAACATATATACCTTTGATTTTAAGTTGATTGCTCAAATAAATTAGAAAGATTCTAATTTAAAGTCATATTTTTGTCATTAATTGACATACTTTTATAATATTGGAATATTTAACTTTAGTAGTAATTATAATTATTATAAATAAGAAGCAATTAAATCCCAAATTTGTTGTTGTTTTGTATTTTGAATTGATGAATAACTAATAATTGTATCTTCAGGATCTAAGTCTAATTTTTCTTTTATGTTTTTAATATGCTTTTGTACTTTACCTTTAGCTATTTTATCTTCTTTCGTACAGATCACTAATGTAGGAATTTCAAAGTGCTTTAGATAATCATACATTAACACATCATCTTCTGTAGGATTATGGCGCAAGTCAACAAGTTGTATAACTAATTTTAAGCTTTCTCTCTTAGTTAAATATTCTTCAATCATTTTTCCAAACTTTTCTCGTTGAGACTTACTTACTTTCGCATAACCATATCCAGGTACATCTACAAAGATTAATTGATCATCAATATTAAAGAAGTTAAGTGTTTGTGTCTTACCTGGCTGTTGTGATGTACGAGCCATATTTTTTCTACCAATCATACTATTAATAAATGAAGATTTACCTACATTTGAACGACCACTTAATGCCACTTCGGCTAAGCCAGTTTCTGGATATTGTGCTTCCTGAACTGCACTGATAATTAAATCTATATTATTAGGATTAATATTCATATGTTATCCTCTCTCTTTAAAGTTTATTATAACTGTTTTATTATAATATATTTTGCCCTAAACCTAAAAGACTATATGATTTCTCAACCGTCTTCTTTTAGGCTAAAAAAGAAAAAACCCAAATCTCAAAGAGCGATTTGGGTTTAAATTATGATTATATATTAAGCAGATGTTTTACTATCGTTTAATAAATTACCTTCTGAATCATATAATTCCGGTTCAATTTCATCTTGAATCGTTTTAGCAGTAATAACTACTTTAGCCACATCATCAGATGAAGGTACATCATACATAATGTCGATTAAAGCTTCTTCAATGATTGAACGTAAACCACGAGCACCAGTTTTACGTTCAATTGCTTTTTCACTTACAGCTGCTAAAGCATCTTCAGTGAATTCTAACTCAACATTATCAAGTTCAAGCATTTTAGTATATTGTTTAACTAATGCATTTTTCGGTTGAGTTAAAATATTTTTTAATGCTTCAACATCTAAAGTTTCTAAATTAGCAACAATTGGAACACGACCAATAAATTCAGGAATTAAACCATATGATTGTAAATCCTCTGGACGAATTTGTTCAAGTAAAGCTTCTTCATCGTATTTATCAGCTTCATTGCTGGCAAATCCAATAATTTTTTCACCTAAACGACGTTTGATTACTTCGTCAATACCATCAAATGCGCCACCTAAGATAAATAAGATATTTGTTGTATCAATTTGGATAAGTTCTTGGTTAGGGTGTTTACGTCCACCTTGTGGAGGCACACTAGCAGTTGTACCTTCTAAAATTTTAAGCAAGGCTTGTTGTACACCTTCACCTGAAACGTCACGTGTAATTGATGTGTTTTCAGATTTACGTGCGATTTTATCAATCTCATCGACGTAAATAATACCTTTTTCAGCTTTATCAATATCAAAATCAGCAGCTTGGATTAAACGTAATAAAATGTTTTCAACATCGTCACCTACATAACCAGCTTCTGTAAGACTTGTAGCATCAGCAATTGCGAATGGCACATTTAATGTTTTAGCAAGTGTTTGTGCTAGTAATGTTTTACCACTACCTGTAGGGCCGATTAAAGCGATGTTACTTTTTTGTAATTCAACATCATCTTCATTTGGTCCTAGTTGTTGAATACGTTTGTAATGATTATATACTGCTACAGCTAAAGACTTTTTGGCTTTCTCTTGACCAATAACATATTCGTTAAGGTGGTCCATAATTTCTTTAGGTGTAGGTAATTCAGTAAATTCTTCAGAACTAGATTGTGCTAATTCTTCTTCTACTATTTCAGAACATAATTCAATACATTCATTACAGATATATACACCACTACCTGCAACTAATTTTTTAACTTGATCTTGGTCCTTACCACAAAAAGAACATTTTAAATTTTCTTCATCTTCATTGAATTTAAACATTCATTTACACCTCTATTCTTAAACGACTATACTAGATAGCATTCTACAATGCAAATTTATGGTAAACAACTATAATGCTTAAAATATAGAGTAGCAGATACATATATTGATGCACCTGCTACTTAAATTTTAATATATTAATTTAGAAAATTAATTATTTATCTTCTTTAGTTGTTTCAACGTATTTAGCATTGTCTCTTAATAAGTCGATAACTTTTTGAATACGTACGTCATTTTTAATGATGTCTGTATTACCTAAAGTATTTTTAATATCTTCAACTGAAATGTTGAATTGTTTGCTCATTTTTTCTAACTCTTTATCGATGTCTTCATCAGTAGCTTCGATATTTTCTTTATCAGCGATTGCAGATAAAGTTAAGTTAGTTTTAATACGTTGCTCAGCGTCGTCTTTCATTTGTTCTCTTAATTGAGATTCATCTTGACCTGAGATTTGGAAGTAAGTTTGTAAATCTAAACCTTGTTGTTGAATTCTTTGACCGAATTCTTGAACCATACGGTCTAATTCAGTATCAATCATAGCTTGTGGAATGTCGATTGTTGTGTTTTCAGTTGCTTTGTTGATAGCTTCTTCTTTTTCAACATTTTCAGCTTCTGTAGCTTTTTGTTCAGATAAACGTTTACGTAAGTTTTCTTTATATTCATCAACTGAGTTAGCTTCTGAATCTAATTCATTAGCAACTTCGTCGTCTAATTCTGGAACATCTTTATATTTAATTTCGTTTACTTTAGTTTTGAAAGTAGCTTCTTTACCAGCTAATTCTTCAGCATGGTATTCTTCTGGGAAAGTAACAACTACGTCTTTTTCTTCGCCAGTTTTTAGTCCTACTAATTGATCTTCGAAGCCAGGGATGAATGCGCCTGAACCGATTTCTAAGTCGTAACCATCAGCTTGGCCACCTTCAAATTGTTCACCGTCAACATAACCATCGAAGTCAATGTTAACTGTATCGCCGTTTTCAACAGCGCCGTCTTCTTTAACTACCATATCAGCTAAGTGACCTAAACTATGGTCAATTGCTTCTTGTAAGTCTTCATCTGTTAATTCAGAATCTTGTTTTTCAATTTCTAAACCTTTGTAATCACCTAATTGAACTTCAGGTTCAACTGTTACAGTAGCTTCAAATTCGAAGTCTTTACCTTTTTCGATTTGAGTCACATTGATTTCTGGTTGTGCTACTGGATTAATTCCAGTTTCATCGATAGCTTCACCATAAGCTTCTGGTAAAAGAATATCTACTGCATCTTGATATAATGCTTCAACGCCGAAACGTTGTTCAAAAATTGGACGAGGCACTTTACCTTTACGGAAACCAGGCACGTTAATTTGTTTAACTACTTTTTTAAATGCTTGATCTAATGCTTTGTCTACTTTTTCTGCTGGAACTGTAACTTTTAATAATCCTTCGTTACCTTCCTTTTTTTCCCAAGTTGCTGTCATGTATAATACCTCCATGATTACATTTTTATTTTTTCAACTTCCCTATTATATCACACGTCCAATACGGACACAAACATTGTTTTATAGGGCTTTTCTCACTCTTATTTAAGAAAATCAATAACCTTACTTTAACGAAGATTGGATATAAATTAAACTAATTTGCTCAATTTTGACCATCTAAAATATAAATAAATTGTAATACCTCTGAATTAGCCTCATTTGTTTCCAAACCTATCATAGATTTAAAATAATCTTCATATGTTTTTACCCACTCTAGTTCACTATATAACTCAAAAATATTTAAAGGATAAAGTAATATAGAATGATTATTCATGATATGATGTGCTTCATTAGAAATATTGAGGGCACCTTCACTAAGTAATTCAGTCACTTTAGGTATAACATTATTCTTCATCTCAGTATGTTCAAGACCTTTTAATTCTGAAGGTTTGATCCTAATAGAATAACCATATTTATTTATCGAAATTAATTCTTCATATCCAGCAAATCGTAAATACTCTAACATTATACTTTTTAAATTATTAGCTTTCACTTCATTTGTAAGTAAAAAAGCTACAGTTTCTTTAAATTCATAATGACCATTATCAATTAATTTCATTATCAATTTGATTTGTTCATTTAAATTTAAAGTATTGAATTGAGACAATAATTGACTCGTTAAATGTTTATCTTCATTTAATTGTGATTGGGCATATTCTTTGATAGGAAATAAAGCCATTCTTGTTTTATGATCTTTTACTTCATCGATGATTTGATTGATAACTTCAATAGCTTCATAGTATTGTCCTAAGCCATTTAACGCTTTGATATAATAAATCATCAGTTCATCATAATAAGGTAAACCTTTTTTCAATAGAACTATGGCCTCTTCGCGCAGTTCTAAAAATGAATTAAGTTGATACAACATATCACATTTAATTAAAGATAATTTGTCATCTAATTCATATTGCGCTTCGTAATCCTCGAACAACTGATATAACTTATCGTAATTTTGGCGATTATCCGTCTCGATTATATCGTTATATAGTTTATTTTGTGCTTTCGGAAAAGGGATAATATCTGACACAATTTTGCCCCCTTTTATAAATCTTTTAAAATTAACGCACTCCAAGTTTCGAAGTTATCATAATCATCGATTTTACCTTGTTCCACCCATTCAATTTTTAAAGTATCTGTTTCTTTAACTTCTATATCTTGAGAATTGACTTTGATTTTGAAAACGACTCCGATATGAACTTTACCAACTTCATTAGTATCATCATTGATAAAACCTATATAATCCATATTTTGTGAATTCTGTTCTGACAAGCCAACTTCCTCTTCTAATTCACGTTGCGCATTGACACGTAAGATTTCATTAATAGACTGTGCGCCTACTACATCATTCATATGGCCTCCTACGCCAATTGAAGATTGCCCATGTAATCGTTCTTCTCCTCCACCACTTAAACGTTTATAAACAAGTAATTCATTATTTTCATTTTCAAGTAAACAATAAGAAATCAATTGTTTATATGAAGGATCTTCTTCCATATCTCCACGACGTTTTACTTCGTAGTGAGGTAAAGCCTTAAATATACTATCGCCTTGAGGATCATTTTTAGATAAAAATCCATTAAAAGCATTTGTTTCATCTTCGAAAATTGTTTTTCTTGGGACTACTATAATTTGTTCATCGTATTTAGACATACTGTTCTCCTTATTTAATGTATTCTTGTTATGTATTTTATCAAACTCATCTATCGAACCACAATTAAAGCAGTTACTATTTTGTTCATTGCGCTTTAACCTTTTAATAACGGCAGTCTGTTTGTGATAGTTAATTGAGTAAATAAGCTATAAAAAAATGTCGACAAAGATAGCCACCTTTGTCGACAGTATGAGAAGACTTGGAAAATCTTCTGTTTTATATTATTTTAAAGCTTCTTTAGCTTTTGATACTAATTCAGCAAATGCTTTGTCGTCTGAAATAGCTACTTCAGAAAGCATTTTACGGTTGATGTTGATGTCAGCTTTTTTCAAACCGTTCATTAATCTTGAATAGCTGATATCGTGTTTACGTGCAGCTGCATTGATACGTGTAATCCATAATTTACGGAAGTCACGTTTACGTTGACGACGGTCACGGAATGCATATTGACCTGATTTCATAACTTGTTGTTTTGCTACTTTATATAATGTATGTTTTGAACCGAAGTAACCTTTAGCTAATTTAATAGTTTTTTTACGACGGGCTCTTGTTACTGTTCCACCTTTAACTCGTGGCATATTAAATTCCTCCTTAGATATAACTATTTATTATCGTTCTTATTTAACGTCTACAATTATTTTTTGTAAGCTAATAATTGTTTTACGCGTTTCATATCGCTCTTAGAAACTAATTTAGCTTTACGTAATTTACGTTTTTGTTTAGTGTTTTTGTTTGCGAATAAGTGAGATGTGAAAGCTCTTGAACGTTTTAATTGACCTGAACCAGTTCTTTTAACACGTTTAGCTGCTCCACGGTGAGTTTTCATTTTTGGCATGATTCATTTCCTCCTACTAATTATGAATTATTTTTCGTTTACAGGCGCTAACATGATAAACATTTGACGCCCTTCCATTTTAGGTTTTTGTTCAACAGTTGCAATATCTTTACATTCGTCAGCAAATTTTTCTAATACACGTTGACCAATTTCTTTATGCGTAATCGCACGACCTCTGAAACGAATAGAAACTTTACATTTATCGCCTTTAGTTAAGAATTTACGTCCATTTTTCAATTTAGTTTGGAAATCGTGTTCCTCAATTGTTGGACTTAAACGAATTTCTTTAACATTGATAACTTTTTGTTTCTTTTTCATTTCTTTTTCTTTTTTCTGTTGTTCGAATTTGTATTTACCGTAATCCATAATTCTTGCAACAGGTGGTTTAGCGTTTGGAGCTACTACCACTAAGTCTAATTCTACACGTTCAGCCATTTCTAAAGCTTCACGTTTAGATTTAACACCAATTTGGTCTCCATTTTGGCCAATTACACGTAATTCTTTTGCACGAATTTTTTCGTTAACTTGCGTTTGATCTTTTGCTATGGTTGACACCTCCCAAAATTTTACGAAATGTTCCAAGTAAAAAGAGCGGGCGTAAAACGCCCGCTCTTCACTCATACACATTAAATGTGTGACATGATTAACCTGCCAACTGCTTAAAGCGTCGCTACAGGTGAGAAACGGGTGTTTCTACTTGGTTCGTTTCGTATTCAACGTTAATTATCATATCAGCATTTATCATGTAAGTCAACAATTATTTTAATTTAATGATGTTTAATATCATCCATTTTAACATCTTGACGTAAATCCACTTTTTCAAGAGGTATTACTTTAGTTTTATATCTTATCTTATGATAGATGAAAAATGCTAAGAATACAGGAATACCCATGTAAGTAATAACAAAGCGATTTAAATCAAAGTGCCCTGTTTTAATGAAATCTACGTCTTGTCCTATGATAACAATCACACATAAAATTCCTGCAAATATCGGACCAAATGGGAACCATTTAGCTTTATATTTTAATTCACTCTTATGGTGATGTTGTTTATCAAAGGCTCTTCTAAATCTATAATGACTGATGGCAATACCAACCCATGCAATAAATCCAGTCATTCCACTTGCTGCAACGATGTATTCATATGCACCGCCACTAAATTTTTGAACTAAGAAAATAACAATGACTAAGACACCTGTAGCAATTAATGCTAGATAAGGCACACCGTATTTATTCGTTTTGCCAAAAGTATCAAACGCTAATTTATCTTTACTCATTGAATATAACATACGTGTTGAAGCGTACATTCCTGAGTTACCAGCAGATAATACTGAAGTTAAAATAACTGCGTTCATGAATGAAGCGGCAAAAGCTAAACCAGCATTTTTAAATACAAGTGTAAATGGAGAAGTCGCGATACTATCATCTCCACCCATTAAAGCATTGCTATCATAAGGAATTAACATACCAATTACAAAAATGGCTAAGATGTAGAATAATAAAATTCTCCAGAATACTTGTTTAATTGCCTTAGGAACAGCACGTTCTGGATTCTCAGATTCACCAGCAGTAATACCAATTAATTCAGTACCTTGGAAAGAGAAACCTGCTACAAGGAATACACCTAAAATAGATAACAAGCTACCTCCAAGATTGCCTCCTAAGATAGGGCCATCACCTTTCGTGAATGTTTCAAATCCAACAAACTTACCGCCCATAATACCTAAAATAGTTAGTAAGCCTATAATGATAAATATAATAACGGTTACTACTTTAATTAAAGCAAACCAATATTCACTTTCACCATAAACTCTTACTGATAAAGAGTTAAGGGCGAAAATAATAACTAAAAAGATACAACTCCATACCCATGCAGGAATACCAGCCATAGGTGTCCAATATTGAATAACTTGGGCAGCTATTGTGACGTCTGCTGCTACTGTAATTACCCAGTTAAACCAATAATTCCATCCTAAAGCAAATCCTAAAGATGGATCTACAAATCGAGTAGCATAGGTACTGAATGATCCTGATACAGGAAGATAAGTTGCCATTTCACCTAATGAAGTCATTAAGAAAAATACCATGGCCCCAATAATAGCATATGCGATTAACGCACCTAGTGCGCCTGCATCATGAATAGCGCCTCCAGATGTCATAAATAAACCTGTACCTATACATCCTCCCATCGCTATCATGGATATATGACGGTCTTTCAAACCACGTTTGATACCCTCATCTTGATTTTCGACTTTACTCATAGAAGCTTCCTTTCCTTCTGTAGAGGCTAGCTAGAAACATTTTATTTGCTATGTGTTGATAATTAACTTATCAAATTTATATTTTACTTATTAACTATGTAAAATTAAAAATCGAAATAAAAAAGGTTGCATACCTTAGAGATATGCAACCTTTTGCTTAATCTATATCGGTAGCACATCACAAATTGTGACAGTACAGTTTCTATTCGATAACTGTCCCAACAAATGATAATTATGGTTATCATTCATTTCGGCAACTTTACCTTTCACTCTTTCAACATACGTTCCATAACAACTTCTGAAGAGTTACTAATCAAAGTTGCAACCTCTAACTCATTTTTTATTTTAACTACTTTGTAATATACATTAAGCGACCATTTTTATCAAGATTATCTACGTTTTTTTAAACGAATTTCATCAACTAAGTTCCAGATAAATTCATCTTTTTCAATAGTTTCTTGATCTTGTGAACCGTATTTACGCACGTTTACTTCATTATTTTCAACTTCTTTATCCCCTACAACGATTTGATAAGGAATTTTTTGCATTTGTGCTTCACGGATTTTGTATCCCATTTTTTCATTACGGTCATCGATTTCTACACGAACACCTTGAGATTTTAATTCGTCTTGAAGATTTTTCGCATAGTCATAGTGTAAATCAACGTTTACAGGAATGATTTCAACTTGTTTTGGTGCTAACCAAGTTGGGAAGGCACCTTTAGTTTCCTCAGTTAAGAAAGCTACGAAACGTTCCATAGTTGATACAACACCGCGGTGAATAACTACTGGACGATGGTTTTCACCGTCACTACCAATATAATTTAATTCAAAACGTTCTGGTAATAAGAAGTCAATTTGAGCAGTTGATAAAGTTTCTTCTTTACCCATTGCTGTTTTAACTTGAACGTCTAGTTTAGGACCGTAGAATGCCGCTTCACCAATTGCTTCAACATATGGTAAGCCCATTTCATCAACCGCTTCTTTAAGCATTGATTCAGCTTTATTCCACATTTCATCGTCGTCCATGTATTTTTCTTTATCTTCTGGATCTCTATAACTTAAGCGGAAAGTATAATCTTCAAATCCGAAGTCTTTATATACGTCTTGAATCATGTGTACAACACGTTTGAATTCATCTTTAATTTGGTCTGGACGAACAAAGATATGAGAATCGTTTAAAGTCATACCTCTTACACGTTGTAAACCTGATACAGCACCACTTGCTTCATAACGGTGCATAGTACCTAATTCAGCGATACGAATTGGTAATTCACGATATGAATGTGGTCTATTATTATAAACCATCATATGATGAGGACAGTTCATTGGACGCAATACCATTTCTTCTGTTTCATCTAATTTCATTGGTGGGAACATATCATCTCTATAGTGATCCCAGTGACCTGAAGTTTTGTATAACTCAACGTTCGCTAATACTGGAGTGTAAACGTGGTCGTAACCCATACTTACTTCTTTGTCTACAATGTAACGTTCGATTTCACGACGAATAGTAGCACCATTAGGTAACCATAAAGGTAAACCAGCACCTACTAATTGGTTATTAGTAAATAACTCTAAATCTTTACCGATACGACGGTGATCACGTTCACGACGTTCTTCTAACATTTCTAAATGCGCTTTTAATTCTTTTTTATCGAAAAATGCAGTACCGTAGATACGTTGTAACATTTTATTATTGCTATCGCCACGCCAATAAGCGCCAGCAGTAGATAATAATTTGAATTCTTTAATTTTTGAAGTAGATGGTACATGTACACCTCTACATAAATCTGTAAATTCACCTTGAGAATATAATGTTACGTTTTCATCTTCAGGAATTGCATCAATTAATTCTAATTTATAAAGATCATCTTTAAAGAAGTCTTTCGCTTCTTCTCTAGAAACAACTTTACGTTCAATTTTATGATTTTCATCAACAATTTGTTTCATAGTTTTTTCGATTTTTTCAAAATCATCAGATGAAACTTTTTCATCCATATCAAAATCGTAGTAGAATCCACCTTCAATAACTGGACCTACACCAAATTTCACATCACCATATAAACGTTTTAAAGCTTGTGCCATTAAATGAGCAGTAGAATGACGTAAAACTTCTAAAGCTTCTTCACTTCCAGGTGTAACGATTTCAATTTCACCATCTTCTTCTAATGGTCTTGTTAAATCAACCATTTGTCCATTGAATTTACCAGCTACAGCTTTTTTTCTTAATCCAGGACTAATTGATTGCGCGATATCTTCAGTAGTAGTTCCTTTATCAAACGCTTTTGAATTACCATCTGGGAATTGAATATTAATTTGATCCATTATATAACCCTCCAATTATAAATTCTATCATCGTTGAAAATAAAAAAACTCGCCCCCCTAAAAAAGGGACGAGTTTGTCGCGGTACCACCCTAGTTATTTAGCAAACGCTAAATATCTCTGCATAAGATAACGGTCTTGAGCCGGGCACTGATTACCAGCACCTTAAAATGAAGGAGTAATAATTTAATATATTAGCTAAATTCACACCATACATTAGCTCTCTGTATAATAGGAATTAAATTATCATATCTTCATTAATTTCAACGATTTAGATTTAAGTTTATTATACATCACTTATTGTAAATTTCAATTGTTTCGTAAATTTTCTCCGTCTAAATAATACGCATTCGTTAAACTCTTAATTCTTTCGACAATTCTAGCTGCTTTTGTTTGCTCGGCACCCTCACGCGTATTAGCTAAATGATGCTCTAATTCATCCAAATTTAAATTTGAAGAAAAGAACGTTGGTAGTTCATGCACCATGCGATAATGAAGTAAAGGTCCAATAACTTCATCTCTCACCCATGGCGTCACTTCTTCAGCACCAATATCATCTAACATTAAGATGTTAGCTTCTCTAATGCGCTGCAATTTCTTCTCATAGCTTCCGTCTTTAAATCCGCTTTTTAATGTACGAATATATTCCGGAAGATAGACAATTGTAGATGGAACGTTTTTAGATTTTAATTGGTTAGCTATCGCACCTAATATAAATGATTTACCAGTACCAAATGGCCCATGGATGTAAAGTCCTTTAACATTTTCTTTATTCACTAATTTTTTACAAATATCATTTACCGCCATTGCAATGTCTAAACGATGACGCCCATTTGTATAGATATCTTTAACCTTCGCGTTTAAAGTATCACGTTGCATATGATGAGCAGTAATGAGTTGAGAATTAAAACGCGCTTCATCATGTTTAATTTTACATGGACATTGTTTATATTTTATTTTAATACGTTCATTTTCAATATAGAGTTCAGGTATATGACCTTTAACAAAATTTGGACAATGTTCATAATCATGACCATCATAATGTTTTTGCTGATCTTTATACTCTTGTAAAATGTTCAAATCATTATCAATCATTTTATTTGTTAGTTCTGATTGATGCTGTGTTAAAAATTGTTTAACATCTTCATCATTTAAAACTTGTTGCTTTATCTTAGCAATTCGCTGTTCTAAATCATTGTTTGATCCAATAATACTACTAAACGATTTCATCTAATCCTCCTCCCAGTCTTGAGCTAATTGAGCACGAAACGCTTCTCTATCTTTCTCAAGTTGTTCATCTTTTTCATCCTTATTAGTTGATGATTGTTGTCCTCTATTTTGTAACCATTTTGGCGTTTTCTCTCTAGAAACAATTTCTCGATGTTTTGAATAACGTCGACGTGATTGATTTGAATTATAACTTTTAGAAGAAGAACTATCTTCTTTTGTTTTTAAAGCATAGTTATATGCTTGTTGTGCTGTTTTAATACCCAACTTTTTCCAATTTGAGGCAATTTCAAATATATATGTTTTAGGTAGTTTCATATCATTTTTAAGCATGACAAATTGTAACAAAATATTAATGACACCAAATGACAATTTTTCACGTTCTATTAATTCTTCAATCATTCTTTTTTGTTGTAAAGTTGGTTCTGATTCTGACCATGAAGAAAGCATATCAATCGGACTCGTTTGTTCTAGCAAATCAAACCATTCATCAGTGGATGTTTTATTATCTTCTTGCTCATGCTCATTTTGACTTACAGATGATGATTGTTTACTTTCATTTGTCTTCACTTGTAATTCAGGAAGTTGTTGATTATGTTCTATTAAATAATATGAACGCGCATGCTTTCTCATATCTTCAAAAGAAAGTTGTTGATCACTTGTAATCGAGTTTAAAATAATGCGTTTCATTGAATCAGGCGTTAAGCCATATAACGTCGCTAACTGAATAATTAATTGGCGTGCTTCTTTCGTAAGAATTTCACTGCTAATAAAATGAGTTTGCAACATTTCTTTTAACATATCAAAATCAAATGTTTCATTCGATAAATCAATACCTGAATAAGTAGATTCTTTTATAATTGGAGATGAATCTACACTTATGTTATTTTGAGGCACTTTAAAGACGTCAGTAAATTTACGAGTTACTTGTTGAAATCCTGCTAAATTAGGTTCATTCTTTTCAAAATAAGCCTTTAAACGCTTATATCGCTTATTATCTACTTCATTGTATAAATAAACAGATAACATAGGATCATTAAAGAATTGATATGCTGTTGGCGGTTGGATAATTTCATAAATGAAGAAAGATTGTTCATGACTATGTTTAACGTAGGTCTTGATTAAACCAATTGCTTCTAAAGCGTCCATGGATTTCCTAAATTCTATTAAATTCACCTTTAATTCATTCATAATAGTATAATGTGTTAGCGTTTCACTTACTGATTCATTTACAAATTGATTCATATAGTGATAAACACCAATCGCTTGCGTGCCAATTAGCGACACATATAAACGATTGAGTATATCTAAATGATTATGATTAAAGAAAAAATAACGATAAACTGCAAACCCATCGTGAGGACTTAAACCATATTCATAGGACTGCAAACTCATTTATGAATCACTCCGTTTATTATCATTCAATATACCTTGCATTGAGGCAAGTAATTGGTCTACGTCCTTAAACTCTTTATATACAGACGCAAAACGTACATAAGATACTTGATCCACATGCATTAGTAAATTCATTACATGCTCCCCTATATCTCTAGATGAAATTTCAGTATGACCTGTATCACGCAATTGCCATTCAACTTTATTGGTAATATCTTCTAATTGCTGATAGCGTACAGGTCTTTTTTCACATGATCTTACAAGTCCATTTAATATTTTTTCTCTTAAAAATTGTTCACGTGTGCCGTCTTTCTTCACAACGATGAGCGGACTAACTTCTATATGTTCAAATGTCGTAAAACGAGTTCCACAATTTTCACATTCACGTCTTCTACGAATTGCATTAGCTTCATCAGCATGACGTGAATCAACGACACGTGAATGCGTTGAATTACATTTTGGGCATTTCATATATTTCACCCTCTTGAATAGATTATGCTTCATTATACTATAAATGTAATTGAGACAAAAGAAGTCGACTTGTAAGCTAAAATACCAAATATGTATTTATTTCAACTAAAATTGATTTTATGTACATTAAAACTATTTATTCTAACCATACTGCACATCATTACACTCTAAATATTGAAAATAAAAAATATACCCTCCCTTAATAATCCTATTCAATTCATCTTTATATTCCAGATAAATTATTTTACTTAAATAGTTTACATAATAATTTTAAAATAAACTTTTATTTATTAGTGAAATACGCTTGTGTAAGTAGTTCTAAGATGAATAACGAATGACGTTGCGCGACTCTTGACGTTTTTTATATTGAACACAAGTGCGCGTGCATTTGCGTAAGGCGTTCTAAGATAGATTACGAAGTGTAGTTGTGAAGACTCCTAGGGGAGCAGTGCTAGTCGAAGACTACAGGCTGAGACAGCACCCCAGGAAAGCGACACAACTTAAACGAGTAAACATCTATCTTAGAACTTCAACTACAAACCTAAAAATAAAAACTGCCGGCAAAGATATATTCTTTGTCGACAGTCTAATTCATTTCCCTATGGATATGGCTTAAATTTATTATTATTGATTAGTTAGCAGGTACTGCATTTTCAGAAGCAATTAAATTACCAATTTGTTCAGCAACTTCAACCACTCTGTTTGAATAACCCCATTCATTATCATACCAAGCAATAACTTTAACTTTGTTATCGCCCATAACAATAGTGTTTTGTGCATCAACAACAGCTGAGTTAGGATTAGTATTGAAATCAACAGATACTAATGGCGCATCCTCAACATCTAAGATACCTTCTAAGCCAGCATTACGGAATGCATCATTAACTTCTTCCGCTGTAACGTTTTGTTCTAAATCAACTACTAAGTCCACTAAAGAAACATTTTTAGTTGGAACACGTAATGCAAGACCATGTAATTTACCTTCTACTTCAGGTAAAACTTCTTTTAATGCTTTTGCTGCACCTGTAGAAGTTGGAATGATACTTTCATTACATGAACGCGCACGACGTAAGTCTTTATGAGGGTTATCAATGTTATTTTGGTCATTTGTAATAGCGTGAACTGTTGTCATTAAACCATTCACAATACCAAATTTATCATTTAATACTTTGGCTACTGGACCAATACAGTTTGTTGTACAAGAAGCATTACTGAAAATGTCATATTCTTGAACATCTAATTTATCGTCATTTACCCCTTTAACAATCATTTGAACGTGGCCACCTTTTGAAGGACCAGTTAACAATACTTTTTTAGCACCCGCTTTAATATGAGCGATTGCTTTGTCTCCATGATTGAATTTACCTGTAGCTTCAATGACGATATCAATATCTAAATCTTTCCAAGGTAAGTTTTCTGGATTACGATCTGACACTAATTTAATATCATGACCATCTACACGGATACCATTTTCAATTGGTTCTACTTTTTTATCGTATCTACCGTGAGTTGTATCATAATTAATTAGATGTGCAATTGTTTCTGGTGGGTAGCTAGCATTGATTGCTACTACGTTTAAGTTATCGTTATGTAAGGCAATTCTTAATACCATTCTACCGATTCTACCCATACCATTAATTGCTATATTTGTTGACATTTAAAGCACCCCTTGATTGTTTGTTTATATGTTATACTTTATAAAATTAGTGTAACATAATTATCAAAATTTGAAAGCGTTTTCCACTAATTTAAATATTTTATTTTTATATAACTTTAATAAGTTTTAGTTATTAAAAAAATCTTAGCGAAAAAAGTCATTGTTTATAACTTCTATTTCGCTAAGATTCGCTAAGATTCATTGATTAAAATTATTCTTTATTTAAAAATCCTTGTTCAGATAATAAACGTTCAAGGTTTTGTTTTAATTCAAGTTTGTCACCAAGGTTATCAATGACATGATCGGCCATTCTGCTTTTTTTATCAATTGAAATTTGACTATATACTCTTGCTTTAGCATCTTCAGCAGTCAAATTATTACGCTCCATTAAACGCTCAATTTGAACACTTTCTGAAGTATATACTAACCAAACTTCATCTACAGTATCTTGTAAGTCATTTTCAAAAAGAAGCGGAATATCCATAATCACATTATGGCCTTGTTGTAAATATTCACGTTTTTCTTCTTCCATAATTTCTCTAACAATTGGATGCACGATTTTATTTAGTTCAAGGCGTTTTTCAGGATGATTAAACACGAGTTCCCCCATGTATTTACGATCCATTTCACCTTCTTCAGTAATCGCTTCCTCCCCGAATTGCGCTCTAACTTGTTCTAGGCCTTTCGAACCTTTAGCTACAGCTTTACGCGCTGCTATATCCGCATCTACAATTTTGAAACCATATACACTTAAAAGTTCAGAAACTGTAGATTTACCTGTTGCTATACCGCCTGTTAATCCAATTACTTTAGGCATAATTATCACCACTCATTTCTATTTCTGACACTGTGGACAAAAATGACTATTTCTAGTTGCGACTACTTTTTGTTCTATGTCGTGCCCACATACTTTACATTTATTTTGTTTATATACGTTTAAATGAAGTTGCATTTCTCCAGTTTTACCATCAGCATGACGGTAATCTGAAATGCTAGTACCTCCATTGTTAATACCCTCTTTTAAAACTTCTTGAACATAATAGAAGAGCATTTGACGTTCTTGTTCAGATGTATCTTTAACTTTTCGAGAAGGATGAATGCCTGCTCTAAACAATGCTTCGCACGCATAAATATTGCCACAACCCGCAACAATTTTATGGTCTAATAACATCTGTTTAATTGGCTTATTCTGCACTTTCTTTTGATCTAAATAAGCTTTGAAGTGTTCGAACGCTTCTTCTTCAAATGGCTCCGGTGCTATTTCAAGGAATGAAGGATAATCATTAAAAGAAGCTAAATTACGGATTTCTCCAAATCGACGTATGTCTGAGTAGACAAGTTTTTTACCATTATCTAAGTGAAAAATAACGTGCCAATGTTTTCTATAATTAGGCGTAGTTATTTCAGATAATTGATTAACGATGAAGAACCCGCCTGCCATACCTAAATGGCTTAATAAAATACGTTCATTATTATTTTTTTCAATAATAAATACGATATATTTACTACGACGTTCAATGTTTTTAAATGTGTAACCTTCGCTATTTAAACGGAAACCATCTAAATTAATACCTTTAATGATGGTTTCTTTACCTTGACGTTTTCCTTCAATAACTTTTTTTGAAAAGGTTACACTTTTAATCGTAGTATTTTTAATATAAGGTTCTATACCTCTTTTAACATGTTCAACTTCTGGTAATTCTGGCATTTTGATTTCCTTTCTCTATTTCGCATCATACCAAGTAGAGCCATAGTTTGAATCTACTTTTAAAGGTACATCTAAATCTAGTGCATGTTCCATTATATCTTCTACAAACGCACTAAAATCTTCAATTTCATCTTTAGGCACTTCAAATATCAATTCATCGTGCACTTGAAGTAATAATTTCGCATGATATGAAGTTTCTCTAACTTGTTTATCAAATTCTACCATTGCTAGTTTAATAATATCAGCTGCGCTTCCTTGGATAGGAGTATTCATCGCAGTTCTCTCAGCGAAGCCTCTTAAATTGAAATTACGGCTCGTAATATCTGGTATATATCTACGACGATGTAATAACGTTTCTACATAACCATTCGCTTTGGCATCTTTTACAATATCTGACATATATTGTTTTACACCTGGGAAACTAGCTAAATAATCATCAATAAATGCTTTTGCTTTTTTACGCGTTATTCCTAAACTTTGACTTAAACCATAGTCACTAATTCCATATACAATGCCAAAGTTAACAGCCTTCGCTTGTCGACGCATTAAATCATCTACGCCATCCGCTTCTACACCAAACACTTTCATAGCAGTGGCAGTATGGATATCTCGTCCATGTATAAATGCTTCTTTCATACTCTCATCTTGTGTAATATGTGCTAATACACGTAACTCAATTTGAGAGTAGTCAGCTGAAAGTATAACACTATCATCTGAATTTGGTTTAAACGCACGACGAATTTTACGCCCTTCTTCAAGTCTAATAGGTATATTCTGTAAGTTAGGATCTACTGAAGACAAACGCCCAGTTTGAGCTAATGTTTGGTTGAAGCGTGTATGGATACGTTTATCATCGCTAATCACTTTTTGTAATCCTTCAACATACGTTGATTGTAATTTAGATAATTGGCGATATTCTAAAATATAATCAATGATTGGATGTTCGCCTTGAAGTTGTTCTAATACATCAACTACTGTAGAATAACCTGTCTTTGTTTTTTTAATAACTGGTAGTTTAAGTGTTTCAAATAATACAACACCTAGCTGTTTAGGTGAATTAATATTAAATTCTTCTCCAGCTGCTTCATGAATATTACTAATAAGTGTATCCAATTTTTCTTGAATTTCATGTTGCATTTGTTGTAAATCATTCACATCTGTATAGATACCAGTTTCTTCCATTTCACCTAAAATGCGGGCAAGTGGAAGTTCTAAGTTTTGTAATAAATCTATTTGATTATGTGCTTCTAATTCTTTAAACATTAAAGGTTGTGATTCATGAATAGCTTCGGTAATTGAAGCAATATGAGTGTTTAAAACTTCATCATCAGGAATGCTACGTTTTTTACCTTTGCCATATATAGAAATATCATCTTTAACATAGTTTTGATGATAATGCGTCACAACAGAACGAACGTCATCAATTGTTCGCGATGGATCAATAATGTAACTAGCTAACATTACATCAAATTGAATATTTTTAATATCGATATCTAATCTATGAGCTGCAACATACGTCTTCTTAGCATCATAAACACTTTTACTTGTATTCTCATCTTCAAGCCATTTAATTAAATCAGGATAGTCTTTAATATTATCAGCATTGATAACAATATGTTGTTCTCCTGTATGGAAACCAAACTTTAATATTTGGTCTTTTAAATAGTTTGAACCATCTATTTCAAAATGTATCACCGCTTCATTTAGATGTTCTAAATCTACATGGTCAAAAGTAGGTTCAATTTCAAATGTTTTATCTGAATTATCTTCAGTTTCAGGAACATCGCTATCAATGTCAGCAAGTAATTGCTTAAACTCTAACTTTTTAAACAACTCAATTTTATCGTTATTATCTTCTTGATCCTTAAGTTGTGTATCTTCTAACTTCACTTCAATAGGACTGTCACAATTAATTATCGCTAAGTCTTTACTCATCAATGCGTCGTCATGACTATTTTCAAGTTTCTCTTTCAATTTTTTACCTGAAACTGAATCAATATTGTCATAAACACCTTCAACAGTTTCAAATTGTTTTAAAAGTTTAATCGCAGTTTTTTCGCCTACCCCAGCAACACCTGGAATATTATCTGACGTATCTCCCATTAATCCTTTCATATCAATAATTTGATGTGGCGTTAATCCGTCATATTTTTCGGCAATAAATTCTGGAGTATAATGATCGACGTCAGTAACACCTTTTTTCGTATAATAAATAGTGACATTATCAGTTGCTAATTGCGTTAAATCTCGGTCGCCAGTTACTATAATCGTTTCAAAACCTTGTTTATCAGCCTCTTTACTTAATGTGCCAATAATATCATCGGCTTCATAGTTTTCTAATTCGTAATGTTTAATGTGATAAGCATCAAGTAATTGACGAATATATGGAAACTGTTCACTTAATTCAGGCGGTGTACTTTGTCTGCCACCTTTATACTCACTATATTTAGAATGACGGAATGTAGTTTTTCCCGCATCAAATGCTACTAAAAAGTGATTCGGTTGTTCTTCTCTAATAATTTTTTCTAGCAACATCGCAAATCCATAGATTGCATTAGTATGAATACCTGCTTTATTAGATAGCAGTGGCAATGCATAGAAAGCTCTAAAACTTAAACTATTACCATCTATTAAGATTAATTTATTCAAAGTGCAAACCTCCAGAACGAATTTAATTATATTTTAGCATATTCCCTGTATCATCACGAATGAATGATTTTATAGTAAATCCAAACATTAAAAAACCTGTTTATTTGCGCTATACAAATAAACAGGTAACTTAATATTTTATTGTTTTTCATCTATAAATGACACTCTGAATAATGAACCTTTACCAGGTTGACTTTCAACATTAATCGTACCATGATGTGCTTCTACAATATGTTTAGTAATTGATAGTCCTAATCCTGTTCCTCCTGAATCACGACTTCTCGCTTTATCGACGCGGTAAAATCTTTCGAAAATATGTTTTTGTTCCTCTTTATCAATACCAATACCAAAGTCTTGAATTTCCAAGTTAACTTTAACGTCTTCTCGATAAACTCTCACAATAACTTTATTATCTTCAAAAGAATAGTTAATCGCATTAGACAATAAATTGGTAATCACTTGCGCTAATTTATTTTCATGGGCTTCAATAATCACATCTTTTTCAATTTCCGAATGAATAGTAATGTTTTTATATCTAGCCTGATTTTGTAGATTATCAATTGTATTACAAGCTAATTCTGAAAGATTAACGTAAGTTGTTTCAAGTTCTGTTTGCTGTTCAATGTGTGATAAATCTAGTAAATCCATCACTAGTGATTCAATACGATTTGACTCTTTTAAAATAATGTTTAAAAACATTTCAAGTGATTGTTCATCATTTTTAGCACCTTCAATTAATGTCTCAGCAAAACCTTTAATTGACGTAATTGGTGTTTTCAGTTCATGAGAAACATTTGCTACAAATTCTCGTCTCAGATTTTCAAGTTTCTTTAAATTTGTAATATCATGCATAACCACTACTAAACCTTGTAAACGTTTTTTAGATTTACTAAGGATTGGTATACAAGAAACGTCAAAATATTTCTCATGCACATCATTAATATATAGTTGAATCTGATCATAAAGTGGTTGTTCAGTTCTAAAAGCTTCAAGTATTAAATGTTGTATTTTTTCATCTAAATAAGAGGTATAATCCTTACTTTCAGCTTTTTTGCCGGGTTTAAACACTTCATAATATGCATGATTAGCTACAACGATTTCTCCATGTTTATCAATCATTAATACCGAACTTGGAATATTCTCAAGTGTCGTTTTTAATCGATTAGACTGCATTTTTTGCTTATTATTAAGCTTTTGAAGTCGTCTCGCTAAATCATTTGTAGTGACAAAAAGCGCTCTCGTTTCTTTTACGTTACTTTCTGGCACACGAACATGATAATAACCATCCGCAATAAGTGAGGTTGCATATGTAACTTCATTAATAGGTCTAATATATGTTCTATTGATGCTTCTTACCGCTAAATAAATTGCCAATAACACAATGATGCCAATGAGTGATAAGTCTGTCTCTTATACACATCTCCGAGCCCACGAGACAGG